>JASGDT010000039.1:0-11866 GCA_047607085.1 Pseudoxanthomonas sp.
CCCCACCGGGGGCTGCGCATCGGCGATTCATTTCCGCCGCCTTCGATGTAGGTCGGGGCTACGCCCCCGACACCTGCGCCGGCAAGCCAACAGCACGTCGGGGACGTAGCCCCGACCTACGAAGCGGTAAATTCACAGCAACGGACAAGCCGTGCCCTGCCGCCGGGGGTCGCGACAAGCGCGACAGGGATGTCGCGCGCGCGAGTCGGGGCAGGATTGCCCCGACCGAGCGAAAAGCGGCTCCCGACGGCAGGGCACGGCATCCCACCGAAGCCAGCGCACAACGCGGACAAGAAGCTTCCGCTCCCCGCAACAGGGAGAAGCACCTTAAAATCGCACATTCCCTACACGCCAACGGCCCGCACGTGACCGCTTCCCCCCCGCTTACCTACCGCGATGCGGGCGTCGATATCGACGCCGGCAACGAAGTCGTCGAACGCATCAAGCCGCTGGTCAGGGCCACGATGCGCCCGGAAGTGCTGGGCGGCGTGGGGCTGTTCGGCGGCCTGTTCGACGTGTCGAACAAGTACAGGGAGCCGGTGCTGGTGTCCGGCACCGATGGCGTCGGCACCAAGCTGATCCTCGCCAAGCAGTTGAACCGACACGGCACGATCGGCCAGGACCTGGTCGCCATGTGCGTGAACGACGTGCTGGTGCAAGGCGCCGAGCCGCTGTTCTTCCTCGATTACTTCGCCACCGGCAAGCTGGACGTGCAGACCACGGTCGATGTGGTGGCCGGCATTGCCAAGGGCTGCGAAATCGCCGGCTGCGCGCTGATCGGCGGCGAAACCGCCGAAATGCCCGACATGTATCCGCCTGGCGAATACGACCTGGCCGGCTTCACCGTCGGCGCGGTGGAAAAGTCGAAGCTGGTCGATGGCGGCAAATTGCACGAAGGCGACGTGCTGATCGGCATCGCTTCCAGCGGCCCGCACAGCAACGGCTATTCGCTGATCCGCAAGATACTGCAACGCGCCGGTATCACGTCTGATAACGGCGGGCTGGATCTGGAAGTCGGCGGCCGCAAGCTGGCCGACGCGCTGATGGAACCGACCCGCATCTACGTCAAGCCGGTGCTGGAACTGCTTGCCAAGCATGAAATCCACGCCATGGCCCACGTCACCGGCGGCGCGCTGGTGGAAAAGATCATCCGCGTGGTGCCCGCGCCGCTGGGCCTGGAAATCGACACGAGTTCGTGGCCGCTGCCGCCGGTGTTCGACTGGCTGCAGCGCGAAGGCAACGTGGCCCGCGAGGAAATGTGGCGCACCTTCAACTGCGGCGTCGGTTTCGTGCTGATGGTCGCGCCCAGCGCCGCCGCCGCGATCGAAGCGGACCTGGACCGCCTGCAACTGGCGCACTGGCGCATCGGCCAGGTGGTGAAACCGCGAGGCGAGCAGCGCCTGCAAATTTCCTGACAGGCTGGAGCGGTGCGGTTTTCAGCGACACGCCGTGAATTCACCCATGGAGGCCCGTCGAAAACATCCATGTTCTCGACGGTCGCTGAAAACCGCACCGCTGCAGCCCCCCGAGCATCCCGATGACTTCTCGCCTCGCCCTCCTCGTCTCCGGCCGTGGCAGCAACCTGCAGGCGATCCTCGACGCGATTGCCGTGCGGCAACTCGATGCGCACATCGTCGGCGTGTTCAGCGACAAGCCCGGCGCGGAAGCCTTGCTGCGCGTCGATCAGCCCCTGCGCTGGAGCGCCGACGCCGGGACCTTCGCCAGCCGCGACGCCTTCGACGCCGCATTGGCCGACGCCGTCGCCGCAACGAATCCCGACTGGGTGGTCTGCGCCGGTTACATGCGCATCCTCGGCGATGCCTTCGTGCAGCGTTTCGCCGGCAAGCTGCTCAACATCCATCCCTCGCTGCTGCCCAGGCACAAGGGCCTGCACACCCACCGGCGCGTGCTGGAAGCGGGCGATGCCGAACACGGCGCCAGCGTCCACTTCGTCGTGCCTGAGCTGGACGCCGGCGCGGTGATCGCGCAGGCGCGCATCCCCGTGCAGCCCGGCGACACCCCGGAAACCCTTGCCCGGCGGCTGCTGCCATGCGAACACGCCCTGTACCTCACCGTGCTGCGGCTGGCCGTGGCCGGCCGCCTGTCTGAACACGGTGGCATGGCCGCCTGCGATGGTCAGCCCTTATTCAAGCCGCTGTCACTAGCGTGCGACGGCCATTCTCTTGCCCCCGCCATCGCCTCACCATGAACCCCGTCTTCAACCGCTTCGCACTGGCCGCCCTGCTGGCCGCTGCCGCCTTGCCGGCGCGGGCACTGGAGCCGTTCAGCGCCAGCTACCAGGCCTACAACGAAGGCAAGCTGGTCGGCGTGGCGAAAATGCGGGTGGCGCCGACCGAAGGCGAGCTTTGGCGCATCGACCTGGACATCAAGGCCGATCGCGGCTTTGCCGGCCTGATTGGATTGAACATCGACCAGAGCACGGTGTTCTCGGTGAACAACAACGACTTCCGCCCGCTGGGCCAGAGCACGGTCAAGCACGCCTTCTTCCGCAACAAGAAGGCCACCGGCAGCTACGACTGGAAGGCGCTCAGCGCGCGCTGGGAAGGCGACATCAGCGACAAACGCACCGCGCCGGTGCCGCTGCAACCGGGCGACCTCAGCACCCTGCTGCTGAACCTGGCGGTGATCCGCGACGCCGAACCGGGCAAGCAACTGTCCTATCGCGTCGTTGACAACGGCCGCGCCCGCGAACACCGCTACGCGGTCGCGGCGGAAACCGAAATCGTCGCCGTCGAGGATCTCAGCTACGATGCGATGCGCGTGCAGCGCAGCAACGGCGGCAACGACGAAACGCTGTTCTGGGTCGCCAATGGCGTACCGACCCCGGTACGCATCCTGCAACGCAAGGATGGCCGGGACGGCATCGACCTGCGCCTGGTCGAATACGAGGAAGTGCAATGAACCTGAAAACCCGACTCCCCGCCTTGGCCGCCTTCGCCCTGGCCACGCTGCTGGCCCTCGCGCCGTCGGCGCGCGCGGTCGAAGCCTTCACCGCCAGCTACCAGGCCAACGCGCTGGGCATGCTCGGCGAAGGCCAGATGACCCTGGCCCCGCAATCCGGCAACCGCTGGCAATACAGCATGAACGTGCGCAACTCGCTGGTGGACCTGAGCCAGCAGACCGTGTTCGACGTGCAGGGCGAATGGTTGCGCCCGCTGTCCAGCAGCGACGTCAGCCGCATGCTGGTCAAGCGCAAGGCGGTCAACACCAGCTACGACTGGAACAAGCGTCAGGCCCGCTGGAGCGGCGACGTCAAGCCCGAACGTGCCGGCCCGGCCGCGCTGAAGGACGGCGACATGGACGCGCTGCTGCTGAACCTGGCCGTGGTCAAGGACGTGGCCGCCGGCAAATCGCCGACCTACCGCATGGTCGAAAACGGCGACGTCAAGAGCATGACCTACCAGATCGCCGGCAAGGAAAAGATCAGCGTCGCCGGCAAGACCTACGAAGCCACCAAGGCCATCCGCGATACCGGCAAGCGTCAGATCATCGTCTGGGTGGTGCCGAGCATGCCGATGCCGGCACGTATCCTGCAACGCGAGAACGGCCAGGACACGATCGATCTGAAGATCACTTCGTGGAAGCAATGATCGCGTCGGCGATCACTGCGCCGGCTTGAACTCGGTGCGGCAATCCACGCGGATGCTTTCGCCGGTATGCCAGGCGTATTCGGTGCAGGTGCGATTGCCTTCCACGGTTTTCTTCGCTTCCACCGCGTAGAACGCCTGCGCGATCTCGCGCATGCCAACGGCGCCGTCGCCGTTCCAGTCCATTTCCTTGACTGGCGTGCCGCTGAGGATGGCGGCATCGGTGACGTGCAGCCAGCCATAAATCACCAGCAAGGCCACGACCATGCCCAGCGCGCTGCGCCGGGTCGAGGAAAACTTGCCGCTGCTGTTCCGCAACAGCGCCATCACGACACCCGCTTGATCTGCGCACCCAACGCGCCGAGTTTTTCCTCGATGTTCTCGTAGCCGCGGTCGAGGTGGTAGATGCGGTCGATGGTGGTATCGCCCTCGGCGACCAGCCCGGACAGGATCAGCGAGGCCGACGCACGCAGATCGGTGGCCATCACCGGTGCGCCGCCCAGCTTCTCGACCCCGCGAACGATGGCGGTATGGCCTTCGACGCGGATGTCCGCGCCCAGCCGCAGCAGTTCGTTGACGTGCATGAAGCGGTTTTCGAAGATGGTTTCGTTGATCACGCCGACGCCGTCGGCGATGCAATCCATCGCCATGAACTGCGCCTGCATGTCGGTGGGGAAGGCCGGATACGGCGCGGTGGTCAGGTCCACCGCGCGCGGGCGCTTGCCGTGCATGTCCAGGGTGATGCTGTCGTCCGTGGTCTCAATGTGCGCACCGGCTTCCTTCAGTTTTTCCAGCACCGCGTCCAACGTGTCTGGGCGCGCGTTGCGCACCACCACGCGGCCGCCGGTCATCGCCGCAGCAACGAGGAAGGTGCCGGTTTCGATGCGGTCCGGCACCACCGAATGATGCCCGCCGCCCAGTCGCTCGACGCCGTGGATCACGATCCGCGGCGTGCCCGCGCCTTCGATCTTCGCGCCCAGCGCGTTGAGGCATTCGGCCAGGTCGGTGACTTCCGGCTCCATCGCCGCGTTTTCGAGGATGGTGGTGCCGTCGGCCAGCGTGGCTGCCGCCATCACGTTCTCGGTGCCGGTCACGGTGACCATGTCGAACACGAAACGCGCACCCTTCAAGCGCGCCGCACGCGCCTTGATGTAGCCGTTCTCGACGGCGATGTCCGCACCGAGGGCCTGCAAGCCCTTGATGTGCTGGTCAACCGGGCGCGAACCGATCGCGCAGCCGCCCGGCAGCGACACCACCGCCGCGCCGTGCCGCGCCAGCAACGGCCCCAGCACCAGGATCGACGCGCGCATGGTCTTGACCAGCTCGTAGGGCGCGACGAAACGATCCACCGTGGTCGGGTCAACGGTGATGCCGCGGCCCCGGGCCAGCGTGCCTTCATCGACGGTGATGCCCGCGCCGATCTCGCCCAGCAGCTTCACCGTGGTGACCACGTCGTGCAGGTTCGGCACGTTGGTGATCGACACCGGCGCATCGGCCAGCAAGGTCGCGCACAGGATCGGCAGCACCGCGTTCTTCGCGCCGGAAATGGCGACCTCGCCGTTGAGGACATTGCCGCCGGTGACAATGATTTTCTGCATGGGGATCCGTGATTGGTGATTGGTGAAAAGGGTGATGGCGTCGGTTATGCGTGCTTTGGTTCTTGCGAGTCCCGGCTTCCAACGGACGAATGCCCGGTCATCACGAATCCCTGTTCCCGGCCTCATCAGGCGTCACCGTCTTCAACTGCAAGGCATGGATCGCGCCGCCCATCAGTTCGCCCAGCGTGGCATAGACCAGGCGGTGACGGGCCAGCGGCAGTTTGCCGCGGAAGGCGTCGCTGACCACGGTGGCTTCGAAATGCACGCCATCGTCGCCTTGCACGTTCGCAGTCGCGCCGGGGATGCCCGTTTCGATCAGTTTACGCAGGGTTTCGGCGTCCACTTGGCTTTCCGAATAAAATGGCCGGTCATTCTACCCCGTGCCCGTTGCCGCAATGTCCTTGCCACCGACCCAACCCGATGCTTCCAGCGATGCCGCGCTGGCCGCCAGCGGCCGGCGCACGATCGAGATCGAAGCCGATGCGCTGCGCACCTTGGCCGCGCGCATCGATGGCGACTTCAGTGCCGCCTGCCGGCTGATGCTGGCGGCCAAGGGCCGCGTGGTCGCCACCGGCATGGGCAAGTCCGGGCACGTGGCGCGCAAGATCGCCGCCACCCTGGCTTCGACCGGCACTCCGGCGTTCCACGTGCATCCGGGCGAAGCCGGCCACGGCGACCTGGGCATGATCACCCGTGCCGACGTGGTGCTGGCGCTGTCGTATTCGGGCGAATCGGACGAGGTACTGCAACTGCTGCCGCCGCTGAAACGCCAGGGCAACCCGCTGATCGCGATGACCGGCCGGCCCGATTCCACGCTGGCCCGTGAGGCCGACGTGCACCTGGACGTCAGCGTGCCGGCCGAAGCCTGCCCGCTGCACCTGGCCCCGACCAGCAGCACCACCGCATCGCTGGCGATGGGCGATGCGCTGGCGGTCGCGCTGCTGGAGGCGCGCGGTTTCACCGCCGACGACTTCGCCCGCTCGCACCCGGCCGGCAGCCTCGGCCGCCGCCTGCTGCTGCACGTCTCCGACGTGATGCACACCGGCGCGGAAATCCCGGCCGTGCCGCTGGGTGCCAGCCTGGCGCAGGCGCTGGTGGAAATGAGCCACAAGCGCCTGGGCCTGACCGCGGTGGTCGATGGCGAAGGCCGCCTGCAGGGCATCTTCACCGACGGCGACCTGCGCCGCACGCTGGACGCCGGCACCACCGACATCCGCGCCACTGCCATCGACACGGTGATGACCCGCAACCCGGTCACCATCTCCGCCCGCGCGCTGGCCGCCGAAGCGGTGCGCCTGCTGGAGGAACGCAAGATCGGCAGCGGCCTGATCGTCGTTGACGATGCCGGCAAGGCCATCGGCGCACTGAACATTCACGATTTGTTGCGGGCGGGGGTGGTGTAAAAGCCGTGATTCGTGATTGGTGATTCGTGATTCGCAAAAGCCAATACACATACCGCTGCCGACACACCGCTTCCACCCATCACGAATCACCAATCACGAATCACGTCCAAATGCCCCACACCCACCTCGCCAATCTCACCGACGACCTGCTGGCGCGCGCCGCCGGCATCCGCCTGGCGTGCTTCGACGTGGATGGCACCCTGACCGATGGCCGCCTGTATTTCGACAGCGAGGGCCGCGAAAGCAAGGCGTTCAACGTCCGCGATGGTCTGGGCATCAACCTGTTGCGCAAGGCCGGGATCGCGGCGGTGTTCATCACCGCGCGCAAGGGCAGTGTCGCCGAGCACCGCGGCCGCGATTTGAACGTGCCGGTGCACATCACCCGCGACAAGCTGTCCAAGGTGCGGGAGCTGTGCGCGGAAATGGGCATCGTGCCGGAACAGGTCGCCTTCATGGGCGACGACGTGGCCGACCTGCCTGCATTCCGCGCGGCGGGGCTGGCGGTGGCCCCGGCCGATGCCCATCCGTGGACGGCACGGCAGGCGCACTGGATCACCCAGGCCGCCGGTGGCCACGGCGCGGCGCGCGAGTTGTGCGACCTGCTGCTGGCGGTCAACGGCCAGGTCGATGCGCTGCTGGCGCAAGGCCTGGCGGAGCCGCGGCCATGAACTGGCGCACCGGCCTGGGCCTGGGCCTGACCGTGCTTGCCGTGCTGTGCGGCTGGTCGGCGTGGCGGCACCGCGAGGCCATGCCGGTGGCCGGCACCACCGAGATCCGCCCGGACTACGTGATGCGCGATTTCGAACTCATCGCGCTGGACAAGCAGGGCAAGGAATCGCTGACCCTGCGCGCGCCCTTGCTGGAACGCGACGCCAGCGACGAAACCTCCACCATCACCACCCCGTTGTTCCTGCTGCCGGATGCCGACGGCCACCACTGGCAGCTGCGCGCCAAAACCGGCTGGGTCGCGGCCAGGGGCGAGGAATTGCGGCTCAAGGGCAACGTGGTCGGCACCAGCCCGGAAGGCGTGGGCACGCCCACCGAGTTCAAGACCCCGCACCTGAACATATTCCCCGACAAGGACCTGGCCCGCACCGACGCCAGGGTCGTCGTCACCCAGCCGGGCTCTATACTCACCGGGGTCGGTTTCGAAACCAACACCAAGACCCGGCAATACGCCATCAAGTCCCAGGTAAAGTCCCGCTATGTTCCCAAGTCCGCGCGCTAGCGCCCTGCTCGTCCTGACCCTGCTGATGGTCTCCGCCGCGTGGGCCAAGACTTCCGACCGCAACCAGGACATGGCCATCGACGCCGGCCATCAGGACGGCGACACCAGCGACAACGGCAAGACCGTGTGGAGCCAGGGCGTGACCGTCACCCAGGGCACGCTGTCGATCAAGGCCGACAGCGGCACCTTGCAGATGCGCAACGGCGACCCGGCGCTGGCCACCTTCGTCGGCAAGCCGGTCAAGCTGCGCCAACAGACCGACGATGGCGACTGGATGGACGCCCAGGCCGACCGCCTCGAATACGACCTGAACAGCGAAACCATCACCCTGATCGGCAACTACAAGGTCAGCTCGCCGAAGGGCTCCAACAGCGGTCAGCGCATGGTCTATAACACCAAGAGCGGCAACATGCAGGCCGGCGGCGACGGCAGCCGCGTGCAGACCGTGATCAAGCCCAAGTCGGCGCAGGGCAACTCGCCGGCCGCCAAGCCCGCCACCCCGACGGACAAGCCCTGATGCTGGTCGCCCAGGGACTGCGCAAGCGCTACAAGCAGCGCGAGGTGGTGAAGGACTTCGGCCTGAACCTGCAACCGGGCGAAGTGGTCGGCCTGCTCGGCCCCAACGGCGCCGGCAAGACCACCTGCTTCTACATGATCGTCGGCCTGGTCTCGGCCGATGCCGGCAAGATCGAACTCGACGGCCAGGACATCACCGCCGAGCCGATGTACCGCCGCGCCAAGCTCGGCGTCGGCTACCTGCCGCAGGAGCCGTCGGTGTTCCGCAAGCTCAGCGTGGCCGACAACATCCGCCTGGTGCTGGAACTGCGCGACGACCTGGACGCCGCCGGCACGGAGAAGGAACTGGAATCCCTGCTCGACGAACTGCAGGTCGCGCATGTTGCCGAACAACTCGGCGCCAGCCTGTCCGGCGGCGAGCGCCGCCGCGTCGAGATCGCCCGCGCGCTGGCCGCCAAACCGCGCTTCATGCTGCTGGACGAACCCTTCGCCGGGGTTGACCCGATCTCGGTCGGCGAGATCCAGCGCATCGTCACCCATCTCAAGGAACGCGGCATCGGCGTGCTGATCACCGACCACAACGTGCGCGAAACCTTGGGAATCTGCGACCGGGCGTATATCCTGAACGACGGCAGCGTGCTGGCGCAGGGGGCACCTGACGCGCTGCTGGCCAATCCCGACGTGCGTCGCGTCTATCTGGGCGATTCGTTCCGCCTCTGACCCGCAGCGCACGGCCGGCATGGGCCTGCCTTCACCGCGTTTCAAAGGCAGGGAATGAAACCTCGTCTGCAAACATCGCTGGGCCAGCAGCTGGTCATGACGCCGCAATTGCGCCAGGCCATCCGCCTGTTGCAGATGTCCAGCGTCGAACTCGAAGCCGAAATCGCCGAAGCGGTGGAAACCAACCCGCTGCTGGACTGGCTGGACGACGTCCCCGGCGGCGGTGCGCCGGAAACCGCTTCCGCCGATGCGGCCAGCGAAGGCGGCGAAACCGATGCCGCCGCCGAATCCGACGACTGGGCGCCATCGGAAACCGACACCTGGGCCAGCGAAGGCGGCGGCCACGGCGGCTCCTTCGACGACGACGACAGCGGCAGCGCCGCCGAGCGCGTGGCCGAATCGGAAACCCTGCACGACCACCTGCTGTGGCAACTGCACCTGTCGCACCTGTCGCCGCGCGACCGCCGCATCGGCGCGATGCTGGTCGATGCGCTGGACGACGACGGCTACCTGCGCGAGCCGCTGTCGGCCATCGCCGACACCCTGCGCCCGGACGTGATCGCCGACGAAGCCGAAATCCTGACCGTGCTGCACCAGGTGCAGCGCTTCGACCCGATCGGCGTGGCCGCACGAAACCTGGGCGAATGCCTGCGCCTGCAGCTGGACACCCTGGCCGACGACACCCCCGGCAAGGCGCTGGCGCTGCGCACCGTCGCCGAAGCCGGCCTGCTGGAACGCCTGCCGCGCAGCGGCGCGGCCGGCCTGGCCGCCGAATTCAAATGCCCTGCGGCCGAAGCCGAACAAGCCATCCAGCTGCTGCGCACGCTCGACCCCAAGCCCGGCGCGCAGATCGGCGAACTGGAACACGATACCTACGTGACGCCGGATTGCGTGATCTGGCGGCAGAAAGGCGTCTGGCGGGTGGCCCTGTCCGGCAACGCGATGCCGAAGGTCGGGATCCACAAAGGTTACGAGCGCATGATCCGCCAATGCGGCGAAAGCGACGCCAGCTACCTGCGCAACCACCTGCAGGAAGCGCGCTGGCTGCTGAAAAGCCTGGAAGCGCGCGGCGACACCCTGCTCAAGGTCATGCGCTGCCTGCTGCGCCAGCAGGCCGGCTTCCTCGAATTCGGCGAACAGGCGCTGCGCCCGCTGACCCTGCGCGAGGTCGCCGCCGAAGTGGAACTGCACGAATCCACCGTCTCGCGCGCCATCGCCCGCAAATACGTGCGCACCCCGCGCGGCACGTTGCCTTTGAAGGCCTTCTTCGCCAGCGGCGTCGGTGGTGAAGACGGCGGCGAAACCTCCAGCACCGCCGTGCAATCGATGATCCGCAAGCTGATCGACGACGAGAACCCGCGCAAGCCGCTGTCCGACGCCAAGCTGACCGACCTGCTCAAGGCCGGCGGCGTGCCGGTGGCGCGCCGCACCGTGGCGAAGTATCGTGAAGCCATGGGCATCCTTTCCTCGCACGAGCGCGTGCGGATGGGGTGAGCAATCCGATGCGTCGCGGCGGTTAACTTCAAATTACCCGCGGCCTGCAACCATCGGCCACGCAACATCGAACACCAGAGGAGAAACCCGGAACCCCTGCCAATCCCCGCTGTCCCAGACCTTGCCCGCGCAATCCGCGCGGTGCGTTCACCACGTCAGGAGCAAGACCATGCGCATCGAAACCTACGGCCACCAGATCGAAGTCACCCCCGCCCTGCGGGAATACGTGGAGACCAAGTTCAAACGCCTTGGCAAGCATTTCGACCAGCCGTTGGACGTGCGCGCGCAACTGGGGGTACGCAAGCCGGACTACGTGGCCGAGGCCACGCTGTCGCTGGCCGGCAAGACCCTGCACGCCGACGCCGGCGCGCAGACCATGTACGCCGCCATCGACATCCTTGCCGACAAGCTGGACCGGCTGGTGTTGAAGCACAAGGGCAAACAGGGCCAGCGCGCGCCGGGCGTCGAACTCGGATAAGCAACAACCGTCCTCTCCCCCGCTTGCGGGGGAGAGGACGAACTTCGCGCCGGACAATCGGATTCTCCCCGGACATCCCGACCACGCCCATGATCAACACCCGCATCACCGCCCGCGAACTCTTCGACCAGCAGAAGGAAAAGCTCGAACTGCGCTGGCTGGCCGGGCAAAAGGGCGCGCAACGCGAGATGGAGGCCGGCGCCACCCATTCGCGCCGGCCGTCGCTGGCCGGCTACCTCAACGTGATCTACCCCAACCGCGTGCAGATCCTCGGCACCGAGGAACTGGCCTGGCTGGATACGCTGGATGCGCGCCAGCGCTGGGAAACCATCGAAAAGATCATCCAGTTCCGCCCGCTGGCGCTGGTCATCAGCAAGCAGCAGTCCTGCCCCGAAGACCTGCGCGACGCCGCCGAGGAATCCGACACCCCGCTGTGGATTTCGCCCAAGCGCGGCCACGAACTGTTCAACCACCTTTCCTACCACCTGGCCCGCACCCTGGCCCCGCGCGTGACCCTGCACGGCGTGTTCATGGAGATCTACTCGATCGGCGTGCTGATCACCGGCGAAGCCGGTTCGGGCAAGAGCGAGCTGGCGCTGGAACTGCTGTCGCGCGGCCACCGGCTGGTCGCCGACGACGCGCCGGAATTCACCCAGATCGCGCCGGACGTGCTCGACGGCACCTGCCCCGAGTTGTTGCAGGATCTGCTGGAAGTGCGCGGCCTGGGCGTGCTCAACGTGCGCGAGATGTTCGGCGACACCGCGGTGAAGAAGAACAAGTACCTGCGCCTGATCGTGCACCTGACCCGGCCGATGACCGAG
>JASGDT010000040.1:0-78879 GCA_047607085.1 Pseudoxanthomonas sp.
CGTGCCCTGCCGCCGGGGGTCGCGAGAAGCGCAACAGGGATGTTGCGCGCGCGAGTCGGGGCAGGATTGCCCCGACCGAGCGAAAAGCGGCCCCCGGCGGCAGGGCACGGCGGCCTTCCGAAGCCGGTGCTGCTGCTGCGCTTTTGCGCAATCCCTTCAATCTCTTTTCCTGGCGGGACTCCGCGCCTTCACTGCCTCTCCACGCGGCTGAATTTCGCAGAAATCTCAAAATTTGAGACGAAACATGGGCTTGTGGATAAAGCTTGAACAAGTCTGTGAAGTTCTGTGCAAGCCATTGATGTGACAAGCGATTTTTTCTCTCGGGAGCTGTTGACAAGGTTTCGGTCGGTGCTAAGGTGGGAGCTAGTGGGGAAAACCGGTTTTAAATGGTTTTTCGTGGTTCAATAGTGGCTCCCAGCGGGCGAGAGGTTGATCAGGGTCGTGTTCCAGGGCGAGACCGCCATCACAGTCGATGACAAGGGCCGGTTGGCGGTGCCCACCGCCTATCGCGAACTGGTCGCGCGCGAGTGCGGCAACCGGCTGGTGCTGACCTACAACCCGTTCGAGTCCGGCAGCCTGTACCTGTACCCGGAAAAGGAATGGCAGCGGGTGCGCGAAGCGGTCAATGCATTGCCCAGCACGCAGAAAGCGCACCGCGCCTTGCAACTGAAGCTGATCGGTGCGGCCACGCCGCTGGAACTGGACGGCAATGGCCGCATCAGCATCCCCGCCAGCCATCGCGGCGCGGTGGGCATCGAGAAAAAAGCCGTGCTGCTGGGCATGGGCGACAAGTTCGAATTGTGGAGCGAGCAGGCGCACCACGCGCAGATCCGTCAGACCCTGTCCGACGACGATCTGAGCGCGCACATGCTCGATCTGAAGCTGTGACGACGGGTGACCGGACGCGCGGCGACGCGCAGGCCGGCCACCTTCCGGTGATGTTCGCGCAGGTCATGGAAGGGCTGCAGGTGAAAGCGGAAGGAACCTATCTGGACGGCACCCTGGGGCGCGGCGGCCACGCGCAGGGCGTGCTGCAACGACTCGGCCCCGGAGGGCGACTGCTGCTGATGGACAAGGATCCCGAAGCGATCGCGCATGGCGAAAGGACCTTCGCCGGCGATGCGCGCGTGGCGATCCGCCGCGGCAGTTTCGCCGCGCTCGCGCAATGGGACGCGACCGAAGCCGGGCTGGACGGCGTGCTGTTCGACCTGGGTGTGTCCTCGCCGCAACTGGACGCGGCCGAGCGTGGTTTCAGCTTCGGCAAGGACGGCCCGCTGGACATGCGCATGGACAACGAGCACGGCCCCGGCGCTGCCGATTGGCTGGGCACTGCCGACGAGCGCGAAATCGCCGACGTGCTGTGGACCTATGGCGAAGAACGCCAGAGCCGGCGCATCGCCCGCGCCATCGTCGCGCGTCGCGCCGAAAAGCCGCTGACCCGCACCGCGGAACTGGCCGAACTGATCGCGTCGGTGATGCCGCGCGGCAAGTCCGGCACCGATAAAAGCCGGATCCACCCGGCCACGCGCAGCTTCCAGGCCATCCGCATCCACGTGAACCGCGAACTGGCAGATCTGGAAGGCGGCCTCGATGCCGCCCTGTCGCGCTTGAAGGTCGGTGGCCGCCTGGCAGTCATCAGCTTCCATTCGCTGGAAGACCGCATCGTCAAGCAGTTCATCGGCCGCCACGCGAAAGCGCCGCCGAGCAACCGGCGCCTCCCGGCGGTGGCGGAGTTCGTGCCGACGCTGAAGCCGATCGGAGACGCGCAGCGCGCCGACGAGGCCGAGACCGCCGCCAATCCGCGCGCGCGCAGCGCGGTGCTGCGGGTGGCCGAAAAGCTGGGATCGGCCGCATGACCCGCATCCTCGTCGTCGTGCTGCTTGTCGCCAGCATCGCCACCGCGATCGGCATCGTGCATGCGCGCCATCGCCATCGCCTGCTGTTCGTCGAGCTGTCGCGGCTGGAGAAGGCGCGCGATGAATTGAACATCGAGTTCGGCCGTTTGCAACTGGAGCAGGCCACCGTGGCCGAGGCCACGCGCATCGACCAGATCGCGCGCGCGCGTCTGGGCATGAAGTCGCCGGAAACCGGCGACGTGGTGGTGGTGCGGCCATGAGCAAGCGCGCCGTCATGCCCTTGCACGAACGCCTGCTGCAATCCCTGCAACAGGTGTTCAGGCGCGACGCTGCGGGCAATGCGCCACGCAACCGCAACCGCGCGCAGTTCGATTTGCGCGGCCGGCTGATGCTGGTGCTGTGCACGCTGGCGCTGTGCTCGGTCAGCCTGATCGGCCGCGCCGCCTACGTGCAGTTGATCGGCAGCGATTTCTACCAGAAGGAGGGCGACGCGCGCTTCGTGCGCGAGATCGAGATCCCGGTGTCGCGCGGCATGATCACCGACCGCAATGGCGAGCCGGTGGCGGTGTCCTCGCCGGTCGAGTCGGTGTGGTGCGATCCGCAGGAATTGATGGAGAAGGCGCCGGACCGCCTGCCGGAACTGGCGCGCGCGCTGGGCGAGCCGGCCGATGCGCTGACTCGTCGCGTCAGCCAGCGCGCCGACAAGGAATTCATGTACCTCAAGCGCCGGATCAACCCGGACGAGGCCAAGGCCGTCGTCGCCCACGGCATTCCCGGGGTGTATTCGCGCCGCGAATTTCGCCGTTTCTACCCGCAGGGCGAGGCGATGGCGCACGTGCTGGGCTTCACCAACATCGACGACCAGGGCCAGGAAGGCGTGGAACTGGCCTTCGACGACTGGCTGCGCGGCAAGCCCGGCGTGAAGAAGGTGATCCGCGACCGCAACGGCCGCATCGTCGAGAACATCGACCTGGTGAAAGCGGCCACGCCGGGGCGCGACCTCACCCTCAGCATCGACCGTCGCATCCAGTATCTGACCTATCGCGAACTGCGCCGGCAAATGGACGAATCCGGCGCGGCCAGCGGCACCGCGGTGGTGCTGGACGTGGCCACCGGCGAGGTGCTGGCGATGGCCAACCTGCCGTCGTTCAACCCCAACGCGGTCGGCGCGGAGAACCGCGAGGCGCACCGCAACCGCGCGGTGACCGATTTGTTCGAGCCGGGTTCGACGATGAAGCCGCTGACCGTGGCCGCCGCGCTGGAAGCCGGCGTCATCACCCCGCGCACGGTGTTCGACACCAGTCCCGGCTGGATGCCCAACGGCAAGTACACCACCACCGACACGCACAACTACGGCACGCTGGACGTCACCGGCGTGATCCGCAAGAGTTCGAACGTCGGCGCGGCCAAGATCGCGCAGCGCCTGTCGAACCAGCAGTTCTACGATTTCCTGCGCCGCTTCGGCTACGGCGAGAGCACCCATAGCGGCTTCCCCGGCGAGGCCGGCGGCCTGTTCCCGCCGCCGTCGCGCTGGTACGGCACCACCAAGCAGACGATGTCCTACGGCTACAGTATCTCGGTGACGCCGCTGCAGGTGGCGCACGCCTATGCCACGCTGGCCAACGGCGGCCGCGCCAACGCGCCGACCTTCGTCAAGGGCCAGCCGGGCGAATCCAGGCAGGTGCTGGATCCGGGCATCGCCCACGAAGTGATGAAGATGATGCAGACGGTGACCGAGCCGGGCGGCACCGCGTATCCGTGGGGCACGATCCTGGGCTACCACGTCGCCGGCAAGACCGGCACCGCGCACAAGGCCAGCAACGGCGGTTACGCCAAGCGCAACTACGTGGCTTTCTTCGCCGGCGTGGTGCCCGTTGACAACCCGCGCTTCGCGATGGCGGTGGTGGTCAACGACCCGAGCAAGGGCTCGCACTTCGGCGGCCTGGCCGCGGCGCCGGTGTTCCGCAACGTGATGGAGGGCGCGCTGCGGCTGATGGACGTGCCGCCGGACGACATCGAGACGTGGCTGGCGGCGCAGGCGAAGACCGAGGCGAAGCTGGCCGCCGGCGCGCGTCCGGTTGCCGCGCCGCCGTCGCAGCCACAGTCGCAGCCACAGGTCATCGACGATGCGGCATTGGACGCAACCATTCCGCCGCCGATGGCCGGGAGCCGCCAATGAGCCGCGCGATGGCCCTCGCCGAACTGCTGCCCGATGTCGAAGTGCCGCGCGGCCTGCGCATCACCGGACTGGTGATGGATTCGCGGCAGATCGCGCCGGGCGACGCCTTCGTGGCGATCGCCGGCTTCGGCACGCATGGTCTGGCCTTCGCCGGACAGGCGCGGGAGAAGGGCGCGGCGGCGATCCTGTTCGACGCGTCCGCGCCTTCGGACGAATATCCCGCGCCGGACGACGCCATCGCCGTGCCGCACCTGCGCGCGCGCATGGGCGCGATGGCCGACCGCTTCCACGGCGAGCCGTCGGCAGCGATGACCACCATCGGCGTTACCGGCACCAGCGGCAAGACTTCGACCGTGCAATTGCTGGCGCAGGCGCTGCACCTGCGCGGCCTGCGCAGCGGCACCATCGGCACGCTCGGCGCCGGCCTGTACGGGCAGGCGCAGCCGACCGGCTTCACCACGCCGCTGGTGCTGCAGACGCATGCATTGCTGGCGCAACTGCGCGATGCCGGCGCGCAGGCGGTGGCGATGGAAGTCAGTTCGCACGCGCTGGACCAGGGCCGCGTTGACGCGGTGCATTTCGCCATCGGCGTGTTCACCAACCTGACCCGCGACCACCTCGATTACCACGGCGACATGGAAAGCTACGGCACGGCGAAGGCGAAGCTGTTCGCATGGCCGGGGTTGCGCGCGGCGGTGGTCAATCTCGACGACGACTACGGCCGCCGCATTTTCGTGTCGCTGCCGGCCGCGCTGCGGCATATCGGCACCAGCGCGCGCGGCGCGGGCGATGCCGACGTGCGTGCGACCGGCCTGGTGATGGACGTGGCCGGCATCGCTTTCGACCTCGGCATCGGCGAGGAAACCCGCCGCGTGCGTTCGCCGCTGCTGGGCCGTTTCAACATCGACAACCTGCTGGCGGTGGCCGGCGTGTTGCATGCGATGGACGAGGGCATCGACGCCATCGCCGACACGCTGGGCCGGTTGCAGCCCATCGCCGGGCGCATGAACCGCCTCGGCGGGCACGATGGGTTGCCGCTGGTGGTGATCGACTATTCGCACAAGCCCGACCCGCTGCAGCAGGCGCTGGAATCGTTGCGCGGCCATCTGCGCGGGCGCTTGGTTTGCGTGTTCGGCTGCGGCGGCGAGCGCGACGCCGGCAAGCGCCCGCAAATGGCGGCGATTGCCGAAGAACTGGCCGACGTGGTGATCGTCACCGACGACAACCCGCGCCGCGAGGACGGCGACGCCATCGTCGCCGATATCGTCGCCGGTTTCGTCCAGCCGGAAAAAGCGACGGTGCAGCGCGACCGCGCCGCCGCGATCGCGCGCGCGATCGGCGAAGCCGGGCCCGACGACATCGTGCTGATCGCCGGCAAGGGCCACGAAAGCTATCAGGAAATCGATGGCGTCAAGCATCCGTTCGACGACACCGTGCTGGCGCGCCATGCGCTGGAGAGGCGCGCATGAACCGCACGCCGCTGTCGATGATTGCGCACTGGGCCGCTGGCGAGCTTCATGGTGACGAGCTGCACGGCGACGATGTGGCGATCGCTTCGGTCGGCAACGACAGCCGGGTTTCGCAATCCGGCGGCTTGTACGTGGCCCTGCGCGGCGAGCGTTTCGACGGCCATGAGTTTGCCGAGGACGCCGTGGCGCATGGCGCTGCGGCGCTGCTGGTCGATCATCCGCTGGCTGGCGTGCTGGTGCCGCAGGTGGTCGTGGCCGATACGCAACTGGCCTTGGCGAAGATCGCCGCCGGCCTGCAACAAGGCCGTGCCGGCAAGGTCGTCGCGATCACCGGCAGCAACGGCAAGACCAGCGTGAAAACCTTGCTGGTCTCGATTTTGCAGCGCGTCGGCAATGCGTATTTCAACCCCGGCAACCGCAACAACGAGATCGGCCTGCCGCTGGCGGTGATCGACGCGCCGGACGATGCCGACTTCGCCGTCTATGAAATGGGCGCAGGCAAGCCCGGCGATATCGCCTATCTCGCCGACGTGGCGCGCCCGGACGTGGCGCTGGTCAACAACATCGCGCCGGCGCACCTGGAGCGCATGGGCAACCTGCTGGGCGTGGCGCAAACCAAGGGCGCGATCTACACCGCGCTGGCCGATGATGGCGTGGCCGTCATCAATGCCGATGATGCCTTCGCCGAATACTTCGCCGGTCTTGCCGGCGCCGCTTTGGCCGGAAGCGGCCGCATCCTGCGCTTCGGCATCGACAGCAGTGCCGATGTCATTGCGCGTGACGTTCGTGCAGGCAGTGTCGGTTCGGATTTCCGTTTGATCGCGCCGCAGGGCGAGGTGCGGGTGTCGCTGAAATTGCCCGGCCGCCACAACGTGCTCAACGCATTGGCCGCCGCCTCGCTGGCGCTGGCCTGCGGCGCGTCGCTGCAAGCCATTGCAGAAGGCCTTGCCGCCGCGCAGCCGGTCGCCGGTCGCCAGATTGCGCACACGCTCGACCCCGGCGTGGTGCTGATCGACGACAGCTACAACGCCAATCCCGGCTCGTTGAACGCCGCCATCGATACGCTGGCCGCAGGCAAGGGCGAGGCCTGGCTGGTGCTGGGCGACATGCGCGAACTCGGCGCGGAAGCCGGAATCCTGCACGCCGACGCCGGCCGCCGCGCAAAAAACGCCGGCATCGCCCGCCTGTACGCACTGGGACCACTCAGCGCCTTCGCCGCGCAGGCGTTCGGCGAAGGCAGTCGCGTGTTTGCCAACCATGGCGAATTGGCCGATGCGCTGCGTGCGGATCTGGCGGTCGCCAACTCGCCAGTCACGGCGCTTGTCAAAGGCTCCCGCGGCAGCGCGATGGACCGCATCGTCGCCGCGTTGCTGGCGGCTGCAAACGACAACGAAACCGGCAACGGCCGCGGGGAGAACACGTCGCATGCTGCTTGAGCTCGCCCGCTGGCTGCAACAGCTCGAAGACCTGTTCCGGTTGTTCGGCTACCTGACCTTCCGCGGCATTCTGGCCGCGTTGACCGCGCTGTTCCTGTCGCTGTGGCTGGGCCCGGCGGCGATCCGCCGGCTGGCGCAGTTGAAGGGAGGGCAGCCGATCCGCAAGGACGGCCCGCAAAGCCATTTCTCCAAGGCCGGCACGCCGACGATGGGCGGCGGCCTGATCCTGATCACCGTCGTGCTGTCGGTGCTGTTGTGGGGCGACCTGCGCAACCGCTACGTGTGGCTGGTGATGGCGGTGATGGCGTGTTTCGGCGCGATCGGCTGGTACGACGACTGGATCAAGATCGTCAAGCGCGACCCCAACGGCTTGAAGTCGCGCTGGAAGTATCTGTTGCAATCCATCTTCGGTCTGGCCGCCGGCCTGTTCCTGTATTTCACCGCCGACGTGCCGGCGGCGACCACTTTCTACATCCCGTTGTTCAAGGCGGTGGCGCTGCCGATGGTCGGCGTCAGCTTCGTCGCCATCGCCTATTTCTGGATCGTCGGTTTTTCCAACGCGGTGAATCTGACCGATGGCCTCGATGGCCTGGCGATCATGCCGACCGTGCTGGTGGCCTGCGCACTGGCGGTGTTCGCCTACGCCAGCGGCAACGCGGTGTTCTCCAGTTATCTGCAGATTCCGTACATCCCCGGCGCGGGCGAGTTGATCGTGATCTGCGCGGCGATTGCCGGCGCGGGCCTGGGTTTTCTGTGGTTCAACACTTATCCGGCGATGGTGTTCATGGGCGATATCGGCGCGCTGTCGCTGGGCGCGGTGCTGGGCACGATCGCGGTGATCGTGCGCCAGGAACTGATCCTGGTGGTGATGGGCGGCGTGTTCGTGATCGAAACCCTGTCGGTGATCATCCAGGTCGCCAGCTTCAAGCTGACCGGCAAGCGCGTGTTCCGCATGGCGCCGATCCACCACCACTTCGAACTGAAAGGCTGGCCGGAGCCGCGCGTGATCGTGCGCTTCTGGATCATCTCGGTGATCCTGGTCCTGATCGGCCTCGCGACGTTGAAGGTGCGCTGATGAACGACGCCTGCCGCCAAGCCACCCGATTGGAAGCCATCTCCGGCCGCTACGACCCGTGGCTGCTCGGTGCGGCCGTGGCGCTGGCTGCGCTGGGCGTGGTGATGGTCGGTTCCAGTTCGGTCGCGCTGAACAGCAACCCCTGGTATTTCCTCGAGCGCCACCTGATGTTCCTCGGGCTGGGCGTGGCACTGGCGCTGTGGGTGGCGCGCACCGAACTGAAAACCGTCGAGAAGCACAACCAGTTGCTGTTGCTGGCCTGCCTCGGCCTGTTGCTGCTGCCGTGGCTGCCGGGCGTGGGCGTCAGCGTCAACGGCGCGCGGCGCTGGATCAATCTGGGCATTGCGCGCTTCCAGGTGGTCGAGGCGGTGAAGGTGCTGTACATCGTCTGGCTGTCCAGCTACCTGATCCGCTTCCGCGACGACGTGCCCACCACCTGGCTGGCGATGCTGAAACCGCTGGGCGTGGCGGCGCTGCTGATCGCGATGCTGCTGGCGCAGCCGGACTTCGGTTCTTCCACCTTGTTGCTGGGCATCACCGCCGGCATGCTGGTGCTGGGCGGGGTGAACCTGCCGCGCATGTCGATGCCGGTGGTGATCGCGCTGCCGGCGCTGGCGGCGCTGGTGGTGTTCGAGCCCTACCGCATGCGCCGCGTCACCTCGTTCCTCAATCCGTGGGCCGACCAGTTGGGTTCGGGCTACCAGTTGTCGAACGCGCTGATGGCGCTGGGCCGCGGCGAATGGTTCGGCGTGGGCCTGGGCAATTCGGTGCAGAAGCTCAACTACCTGCCCGAAGCGCATACCGACTTCATCTTCTCGGTGATCGGCGAGGAATTGGGCTTCGCCGGCGTGTGCGCTATCGTCGGTCTGTACGTGCTGCTGGTCGGGCGCGCGTTCCGGGTGGGCTACCGCTGCGTGGAAATGCGCCGCCCGTTCGCCGGTTACGTCGCCTTCGGCATCGGTTTGTGGATCGCGATGCAGAGCTTCGTCTCGATTGGCGTGAACCTCGGCATCCTGCCGACCAAGGGCCTGACCCTGCCGCTGATTTCGTCCGGCGGCTCCAGCGTGATGATGACCTGCGTCGCCATCGGCCTGTTGCTGCGCGTGTCGTGGGAACTGCACCGCGCCGAAAAACTGGCCGCGCTGCGTCGCGGTGAAATGGCCGAACGCGCCGCCGGCGGAGCGGCTGCAACGCCCGCCGCGCCTGCGCCCGCGCCGATGCCGACTTCGCATGGCAGCAACCGCCTGCGCGCGCGCATCGAACCGACTTTCGAGAGGATCGCGTGAACATGATCGCGAATCCATCGCAAAAGCCCGCACATCCATGTGCGGACAATGGAAAAGGCACCACGGTGATGATCCTCGCGGGCGGTACGGGGGGGCACATCTTCCCCGCACTGGCGGTCGCCAAGGCGCTGCGCGCGCGCGGCGTCGGCGTGACCTGGCTGGGCGCGAACGGCGCAATGGAAACGCGCCTGGTGCCGCAGCAAGGCATCGACATCGACACCATCGCCATCAGCGGCTTGCGCGGCAAGGGCAAGCTGGCCCTGCTGGGCGCGCCGCTGCGCGTGCTCGGCGCGGTGCGCGCGGCGGGCAAGGTGCTGAAGCGGCGCCAGCCAGATGCCGTGGTCAGCTTCGGCGGTTTCGCCGCCGGCCCCGGCGGCGTGGCCGCGTGGATGCAGGGCAGGCCGCTGCTGGTGCACGAATCCAACCGCGCGCCGGGGTTCACCAACCGCGTGCTGGCGAAATTCTCGCGCCGCGTGCTGGTCGGTTTCCCCGGCAGCGGCTTGCCGTGCGAGGAACTGACCGGCAATCCGGTGCGCGATGAAATCGCCGCCTTGCCGCCGCCGATGCAACGCTTCGCATCGCGTGAAGCAAGCAATGCGCCGTTGCGTCTGCTGGTGCTGGGCGGCAGCCAGGGCGCGCGCGCCTTGAACGAAGCGATGCCCAGGGCCCTTTCCGGCCTGTGCGAATACAACATCGACGTGCGCCACCAATGCGGCGAGAAACTGCGCGCCGACGCCGACGCCGCTTACGCGCAGGCCGGCGTCGCCGCCAGCGTCGAAAGCTTCATCGCCGACATGGCCGCCGCGTTCGCCTGGGCCGATCTGGTCGTCTGCCGTTCCGGCGCATCGACGCTGGCCGAAGTCTGCGCCGTCGGCATCGGCAGCGTGCTGGTGCCATTTGCCGCTGCCGTTGACGATCACCAGACGAAGAATGCGCAGTACCTGGCCGAAAACGGCGCGGCGATCCTGCTCAAGCAGGATGCGCAACTGGCCGCGAACCTCGAATCCACCCTGCGCGAACTCATCGCCAACCCCGACAAACGCCTGGCGATGGCGACCGCCGCTCGCTCGCTCGCACAACCGGAAGCGGCGCAGCGCATCGCCGACATCGTCCTGCAGGAGGCCGCATGATGACCCCCGCCCGCGAACGTCGCCTGCAGCACACCGGCAACCTGGCCGAGGCGTTCCGTCGCGTCCATTTCGTCGGCATTGGCGGCTCGGGCATGAGCGGCATCGCCGAGGTGCTGGTGACGCTGGGCTATGAAGTCTCCGGCTCGGACAATGCCGACAACGCGGCCACGCGCCGCTTGTCTGCGCTTGGCGCGCGGGTGATCCGCGGCCACAACGCCGCCAACGTGCTGGGCACCGATTGCGTGGTGGTGTCCAGCGCGATCCGCGACGACAACGCCGAGTTGATGGAAGCGCGCAGTCAGCGCATTCCGATCGTGCCGCGCGCGGCGATGCTGGCCGAACTGATGCGCTTCCGCCGCGGCATCGCCGTGGCCGGCACCCACGGCAAGACCACCACCACCAGCCTCACCGCTTCGGTGCTTAGCGAAGGCGGGCTGGACCCGACCTACGTGATCGGCGGACAACTGCTGGCCGCCGGCGCGAATGCCAAGCTCGGCAGCGGCCAGTGGCTGGTGGCCGAGGCCGACGAAAGCGACGGCAGTTTCCTGCGCCTGAATCCGTTGATGGCGGTCATCACCAACATCGATGCCGATCACCTGGAGAACTACGGCAACGATTTCGCCCGGGTCAAGGCCGCGTTCGCCGAATTCCTGCAACGCCTGCCGTTCTACGGCCTGGCGGTGCTGTGCATCGACGATGCGGAAGTCGCCGCGCTGGCGGCGGAAACCCCGCGCCACGTCATGAGTTACGGTTTTGCCGACAACGCCGACGTGTGTGCCGAGGACGTGGTGCAGGACGGCGCGCGCATGCGCTTCACCCTGCGCCTGCCCGAGGATGCCAGCGTGCCGGTGTCGCTGGCGCTGCCGGGCCGGCACAACGTGCAGAACGCCTTGGCCGCCGCCGCGATCGGCTGGCAGCTCGGCGTGTCGCCGCAGAACATCGCCGCCGCGCTGGAAAAATTCGCCGGCGTCGGCCGCCGCTTCAACGACCTGGGCGAAGTCGCCACGCCGACGGGCGCGAAGGTACGCATCATCGACGACTACGGCCACCATCCGAAGGAACTGGCCGCGGTGTTCGCCGCCGCGCGCGGAGGCTGGCCGGACAAGCGGCTGGTGGTTGCGTTCCAGCCGCACCGTTACAGCCGCACGCGCGACCAGTTCGATGCTTTCGCCGCCGTGTTGAGCGATGTCGATGCGCTGGTGCTCAGCGAAGTCTATCCGGCCGGTGAAGCACCGATTGCCGGCGCGGATGCCAAATCGCTGGCGCGCGCGATCCGTGCACGCGGGCGCAACGAGCCGGTGGTGGTCGCAAAAGTGGGCGACCTGCCCAGCGTGCTGCCCGACGTGCTGCGAGATGGCGACTTGCTGCTGATGATGGGCGCGGGCGACATCGGCCACGTCGCGCAACAGATCGCCGGCAATGGGTTCGTGGAGGGCGAGCGCGAATGAACGCCGTTGGTTCCGGCATGCGCGTGCCGCCGCTGCGCACCACCGATCCGGCTGCATTCGGCCGCGTCGCCGTGCTGCTGGGCGGCGATTCCAGCGAGCGCGAGGTGTCGCTGAATTCCGGCGCGAACGTGCTGGCCGCGCTGCAAGCGCGTGGCGTCGATGCGCATGCGGTCGATGGCATTCCGGCGCTGATTGAAGAAATTCGCGAGGGCAAGCTGGATCGCGTGTTCAACATCCTGCACGGCGGGGATGGCGAGAACGGCGTGCTGCAAGGTTTGCTGGCCGCGCTGAAATTGCCGTTCACCGGCCCGGACGTGCTGGGCAGCGCGCTCACGCTGGACAAGATCCGCACCAAGCAGGTGTGGCAGGCGCTGGGCCTGCCGACCGCGCGCTTCGTGCGCATCGCGCCGGGAGCGGATCTGATCGCGGCAGTGCGCGAACTGGGTCTGCCGGTGTTCGTCAAACCGTCCAGCGAAGGCTCAAGCGTCGGCGTGTTCCGCATCATGACCGAAGCGGACCTGCAGCCGGCGCAGGCATTCGCCGCCAGTTATCCGGGCGAACTGCTGGCCGAGCAGATGCTGACCGGCGGCGAGTTCACCATCGGCATCCTCGGCGACATCGCGCTGCCGACGATCAGGATCGTGCCGGCCGGCGACTGGTACGACTACCACGCCAAGTACATCGCCGACGACACCCAATACCTGTGCCCCGGCCTGCAGGGCGACGAGGAGGAGCAACTGCGCGCCTTGGCGCTGGCTGGCTTCCGCGCGGCCGGCTGCACCGGCTGGGGCCGCGTGGATGCGATGCGCCACGCCGACGGCCGCCTGATGCTGATGGAAGTCAACACCGCGCCGGGCATGACCAGCCATTCGCTGGTGCCCAAGGCGGCGGCGCAGGTCGGCATCGGCTTCGAGGAACTGTGCTGGCGGATTCTGGAGCAGACGCTGTGAACGCCACCCTGCGCATCCTCGCCTGGCTGCTCGCGATCGCGTTCGTCGCGTTGCCGGTGGTGGCCGTGGTCAATGGTTGGGTCGGCGCGGAGCGCTGGCCGTTGACGCGCATGCGCGTGCATGGCGGGCTCAAGCGCGTCGATGCCGCGCAATTGCAGCGGGCGGTGTTGCCGTTCGCGCAGCGCGGGTTCTTCGCCGTGCGCCTGACCGATGCACAGCATGCGCTGGAGCGCTTGCCGTGGGTTGAACGCGCCGAGGTGCGCAAGCGCTGGCCCGACGTGCTGGAAATCGACATCGTCGAACACCGTCCGTTCGCGCGGTGGGGCAGCGACCGCCTGCTGTCCGAAGGCGGCCGCCTGTTCCCGGTGCCGGCCGGTTTGCCGCTGGAGGGCCTTCCGCAACTCGGCGGTCCCGACTCGCGCACCCGGGAAGTGGTCGAGTTGTACAACGAATCGAAGCAGTTGTTCGCGCCGCTGGGCCTGGACGTGCAGGCGCTGGCGATGGACGCGCGCGGCAGCTGGTCGCTGCGGCTGGGCAACGGCACCGAAGTGGTGATCGGCCGCACCGATGCCCGCCCGCGCCTGGGCCGCTTCGCCCGGCTGCTGCCGCAACTGCTGAACCGCAACGCGCAGCCGCTGCAGCGCGCGGATCTTCGCTACACCAATGGCTTTGCACTGAGTTGGAGCCAGGGACCAGGGGCCGAAGGTCAGGGACAAGCACGGGCGGGAATCCGGAACGTGCTCGCCCTTCCTCGGCTTCTGGCCGCTCGTGCCTTCCCGCCACCCCCGAATCACGGCTTCTCGACATGAACCGCAAAGGCGACAAATCCCTCATCGTCGGTCTCGACATCGGCACCTCCAAGGTGACCGCGCTGGTTGGCGAGTATTCGCCGGGCAGCCCGATCGACGTGATCGGCATCGGCACGCACGAATCGCGCGGGCTCAAGCGCGGCGTGGTGGTTGACATCGAATCGACCGTGCAATCGATCCAGCGCGCGGTCGAGGAGGCCGAGCTGATGGCCGGCTGCGAAATCCGCAGCGTGTATGCGTCGATTTCCGGCAACCACGTGCAGTGCAAGAACTCGCCCGGCATCGTCCCGATCCGCGACGGCGAAGTGACCTGGAGCGACCTGGACCGCGTGCTGGAAGCGGCCAAGGCCGTCGCGATTCCCGCCGACCAGCGCATCCTGCACGCGATTCCGCGCGAATACGTGCTGGACGACTCGCAGGAAGGCATCCGCAATCCCGTCGGCATGACCGGCGTGCGCCTGGAAGTGCATGCGCACCTGGTGGTCTGCGCGCAATCTGCCGCGGCCAACATCAGCAAGTGCGTGCAGCGTTGCGGTTTGCAGATCGACGATCTGATCCTCTCGTCGCTGGCCTCCAGCGTGGCGGTGCTGACCAGCGACGAGCGCGAGCTGGGCGTGGTGCTGGTCGATCTGGGCGCGGGCACGACCGATGTCGCCGTGTTCGTGCAGGGCGCGATCTGCCACACCGCCTCGCTGCCGATCGCCGGCGATCACGTCACCAACGACATCGCGCACATGCTGCGCACGCCCACGCCCGAAGCCGAGCAGATCAAGGTCCGCTACGGCTGCGCGCTGGCGCAACTGGCCACTGCCGAGGAAAGCATCCAGGTGCCGAGCGTCGGCGACCGCCCGCCGCGCAGGATGCCGCGCGCTTCATTGGCGCAGGCGGTGCAGGGGCGTTACGAGGAAATCTTCGAGATGGTGCAGGCCGAACTGCGCCGCAGCGGCTTCGAGGAACTGGTGCGCGCCGGCATGGTGCTGACCGGTGGCGCATCGAAGATGGAAGGCGTGGTCGAACTGGCCGAGGAAATGCTGCAGATGCCGGTGCGCATCGGCATCCCGCAGCACGTCACCGGCCTGGGCGAAGTGGTCGGCAACCCCGTCCATGCCACCGGCGTTGGCCTGCTGCTGATGGGCAGCCAGATCGAACACCCGCGCCGGCCGAACTTGCCGACCGGCAAGGCGGGGAGTCTGTTCAAGAAATTGAAGAACTGGTATCGCGGCGAGTTTTGAAAGAGGCGAAGACGAAGGCAATGCAGTACCGGCAACCCCGATTCACGCAACGCACAACATAACTAAACCAAGAGGACACGGACATGGCACATTTCGAAATGCTGGAAAAGATGGCTCCCAACGCGGTGATCAAGGTCGTCGGCGTCGGCGGCGGCGGCGGCAACGCGGTCGCGCACATGGTCAACAACGGCGTGGAAGGCGTTGAGTTCATCACCGCCAACACCGACGCGCAGGCGATCCGCAACGCCAGCAGCAAGCTGCACCTGGGCGCCAACGTCACCAAGGGCCTGGGCGCGGGCGCGAACCCGGAAGTCGGCCGCCAGGCCGCGCTGGAAGACCGCGAGCGCATCGTCGAAGCGCTGAGTGGCGCGGACATGGTGTTCATCACCGCCGGCATGGGCGGCGGCACCGGCACCGGCGCGGCCCCGGTCGTGGCCCAGGTGGCGAAGGAACTGGGCATCCTGACCGTGGCGGTGGTGACCAAGCCGTTCCCGTTCGAAGGCCGCCGCCGCATGCAGGTGGCGCTGAAGGGCATCGAGGAACTGTCGGCCCATTGCGATTCGCTGATCACCATTCCGAATGAAAAGCTGATCACCGTGCTGGGCCGCAACGCAACCATGATCCAGGCCTTCCGCGCCGCCAACGACGTGCTGCAGGGCGCGGTGCAGGGCATCGCCGACCTGATCGTGCGCCCGGGCCTGATCAACGTCGATTTTGCCGACGTGCGCACCGTGATGAGCGAGATGGGCCTGGCGATGATGGGCGCCGGCCATGCCCGCGGCGACGACCGCGCGCAGGCGGCGGCCGAGGCGGCGATCCAGAACCCGCTGCTGGACGACGTCAACCTGACCGGCGCCAACGGCATCCTGGTCAACATCACCGCCGGCCCGGACTTCACCATGTCCGAGTTCGACGAAGTGGGCCGCACCATCGAAGGCTTCGCCGCCGAGGACGCCACCATCATCATCGGCACCTCGCTGGACCCGGACATGCAGGACGAAGTGCGCGTGACCGTGGTCGCCACCGGCCTGAACCGCGCCGTGTCGCGCCCGTCGGTCCGCGACCGCGGCGATCTTGGCTTCGATGCCCCGCGCCGCCCGCAGGTGGCACTGGTGCGCCAGAACCCGAAGCTGGACGGCACGACCGGCCTGCCGATCGACGCCTTCCCGCAGTCTCCCGCCGAACAGATGATCAGTGCAGTCAGCGGCGTCACCGGCAGCTTGCGACGCCCTGCAGCGGCGGAACCGGCGGCCACGCCGACCGCCGACCTGTCTGCGGCGGGCGACTACCTGGACATTCCGGCTTTCCTGCGCCGCCAGGCGGATTGAAGTCGCAAGTCGGCGGCTTCCCGGCCTGCAAAGGGTAGTGAGTCGCGCGCCGATGGCGCGCTGTCAGTGGAAGCAGGTTTCTGCTGTTGCCCATCTCTTGCAGGCGGTGCAGCCGCCGATTTGCAGCCCGCGCAGCGGGCGACCGACCGTTCCAACGCCATGTCCAACTTGCTGCCGGGCCACTTGGCCCGGCAGGTTTTCGCCATCCTCCAGGACGCCGTCCACTACCTGAATGAGGTGACTATTCCGTTAAGATTCATGGGCCTGCGTGCTATTCTGCGTCGCCTGGAAATACAAGAAAGTTTCTCATCCCCCATGCCCCAGCAGCGCACTTTGAAGAACGTGATCCGCGCCACCGGCGTGGGCCTGCACAGCGGCGAAAAGGTATTCATGACCCTGCGCCCGGCACCCGTGGATACCGGCGTCGTGTTCCGCCGCATCGACCTGGATCCCGTGGTCGAAGTGCCCGCCGACGGCAAACTGGTCAGCGAAGTCACCCTGTGCACGGGCCTGAGCCGCGACGGGGCCAAGGTGCTGACCGTCGAACACCTGATGTCGGCACTGGCCGGCCTGGGCATCGACAACATCTACGTGGAGCTGTCCGCGCCGGAGCTGCCGATCATGGACGGCTCGTCCGCGCCGTTCGTGTTCCTGCTGCAATCGGCCGGTATCGCCGAACAAGCCGCGCCGAAGAGGTTCATCCGCATCGTCGAGCCGGTGGAAGTGCGCGACGGCGACAAGATCGCCCGTTTCGAGCCCTATGACGGCTTCAAGCTGGGGTTCACCGTGCAGTTCGACCACCCGGCGATCCCGGCTTCGCAATCGCGCGCCGAAATCGACTTCTCGACCGCCGCCTACATCAAGGAAGTCTCGCGCGCTCGCACCTTCGGCTTCATGCGCGACCTCGAATACATGCGCGAACGCAACCTCGGCCTCGGCGGTTCGATGGACAACGCCATCGTGCTGGACGAATTCCGCGTGCTCAACGACGACGGCCTGCGCTACGCCGACGAATTCGTCCGCCACAAGATCCTCGATGCGGTGGGCGACCTGTACCTGGCCGGCCATGCCATCCTCGGCCATTACGAAGGCTACAAATCCGGTCACGCGCTCAACAACAAGCTGGTTCGCGCCCTGCTGGCGCAGCCTTCCGCGTGGGAGGAAGTCAGCTTCGACACCGCTCCGGGCGTGGCCCCGGTGATCTACGGCACCCCGGCGCTGGCCGGTTGAAACAAGCCGGGCGCATTGCCCATTGGCCGATCTGAACCGATTGTCCGAAGTGTGATTCCGTCGGCAACGAATCGATCGATCTTAACAAAAATATAACTTTCATCTAACGAACGCGATCGCGTTCGCCGGTAACATCCCCGCGGCTCGCCCCCGATCAGCGTCGGCGGGCGGGTTTTTCGGGTTCCGTGGAGTCGGAACCTTCCAGGGAGGCCAGGGCGGCTTGCAGCGCATCGCGCGTGGTCGCCGACAGTGGTCGCGGCTTGCGCGGCGACGCGGGCCCGGGAATCGTCGGCAGGCTGCCGACCTTGGCAGTTGCTTCGGTGACTTCCAGCCCGAGGGATCGGGCAAGGTTGACGAGTTCGGGGGCGGCGAGGCGAAGTCTGGCCCGCCAGACCGGGGAATCGACCAGGAAAACGAGTCTGCCGCCGGCGACATTGGCCAACCTGCAATGCGGGGCCAGTTGGGGCGGCAGGCAGGGGCGAAGTTGCTGTTCCAGCGCGTCCAGCCACAGGGCACGGCGCACCGGGTCGGCCGACGCTCCCGACATCGCGGCCTGCAGGGCCGGGATCGGGGCGGAAGGATGGCGCGGTTGGGACTTCGAATCTGACATCGGAAACAAATGACCTTTCATGCCATCGTAAACAATTCCCGCACCTGGCTGGCCCACCACAAGGCCGAACTTGCCTGGCGCACCCATGGGTTCCTGCATCGTCGCCCCCTGGCGACCCTCGGCGTGTTGCTGGCCGCCGGCCTGGTGGCCGGCGTCGGTGTGCGCAGTGCGGCGGGCATGGCCCAGGTGTCGTTGCTGCAGGCCAGGGCCGGCAAGCAGCAGGCCGAACTGGTGCGCGTGCGCCAGGGGGCGCAGCAGGAGATCAATGCGCTGGCCGCGCGGCTGGGCGAGTTGCAGGCCCAGGCCAACCGCCTGAACGCGCTGGGCGAGCGCCTGACCCGGATGGGGCAACTGGAAGACGGCGAATTCGACTTCAACGAGCCGGTCGGCGTCGGCAGCGGCGATGCGGACGAAGTCCATGACATGGCCCCGACCGAGTTGAGTCGCCAGCTGGGGCAACTGGAGCGGACCTACGACGCTTCGGACAAGCAGTTGTCGGTACTGGAATCGCTGCTGTTCAACCGCCAGCTGGATCGCAACGCGATGCCGACCGGCGCGCCGGTCAGCAGCTACATCACTTCCGGTTTCGGTGGCCGCGCCGATCCGTTCGGCCACGGCGGCCAGTTCCACAAGGGCATCGATTTCAAGGCCTCGGTGGGCGACCCGGTGCGTGTGGTGGCCGACGGCGTGGTCAGCTATTCGGGCGTCAAGGGCGGTTACGGCAACGTCGTCGATGTTGACCACGGCAATGGCTACATGACCCGCTATGCGCACAATTCCCGGCTCAGCGTGAAGGTCGGCGACCTGGTGCGGGTGGGCGACGAAGTGGCCAAGGCCGGTTCCAGCGGCCGCTCCACCGGTGCGCATGTGCACTTCGAAGTCTGGGAAAACGGCAAGGTGGTCAACCCGCGCAAGTTCCTGGGCAATGGCCCGACGCCGGTGGGCGTGGTCAAGCGCGGATAGGCAACAGGGCGGCAAGTCGCCCGCTGCGCGGGCCGAAGGTCGCCGGCTTCGCCGCCTCAAGGGGTCAGTAACGACAGCAGCCTACGCTGCGGGCATGCGGCTCACCTTCTCGCAGCGACGCAGGCGCGACTTCCGGGGCTTGATTGCTCAAGCCCCGCCCCAAGCTACAATAAGCAGTTGCCAGACAGGGCGCCTTGCGCCCTGTCCTGTTTTCGGGGGCGCGCAATGGCTGCCCCGTGTTCCTTCCCAACCGGTTCCGCAGATGATCAACAGCTTGCTCACCCGTGTCTTTGGCAGTCGCAACGAGCGCCTGCTGAAACAACTCCAGCGCATCGTTGTCAAAATCAACGCGCTGGAGCCGGAACTGGAAATACTTTCCGACGAGCAGCTCAAGGCAAAGACCCCCGAGTTCCAGCAGCGCATCGCCGCCGGCGAGCCGCTGGACAAGATCCTGCCGGAAGCCTTTGCCGTGTGCCGCGAAGCCGGCAAGCGCGTGCTGGGCATGCGCCACTACGACGTGCAGTTGATCGGCGGCATGGTGCTGCACCTGGGCAAGATCGCCGAAATGCGCACCGGCGAAGGCAAGACCCTGGTCGCCACCCTGCCCACCTACCTCAACGCGCTGGAAGGCAAGGGCGTGCACGTGGTCACCGTCAACGACTACCTGGCGCGCCGCGACTCGGCGTGGATGGGCAAGCTGTACAACTGGCTGGGCCTGTCGGTGGGCGTGGTCTATCCGGGCATGCCGCACGCGGACAAGCACGCTGCCTACGCTGCCGACATCACCTATGGCACCAACAACGAATTCGGCTTCGACTACCTGCGCGACAACATGGCCATGTCGAAGCAGGAGCGCTACCAGCGCGGCCTGCACTACGCCATCGTCGATGAGGTGGACAGCATCCTGATCGACGAAGCGCGCACGCCGCTGATCATTTCCGGCCCGGCCGACGAATCGCCGGAGTTGTACCACAAGGTCAATGCGATCGTGCCGAAGCTGATCCGGCAGGAAACCGAGGAAGGCGAGGGCGATTTCTGGGTCGATGAGAAGGGCAAGCAGGTGCACCTGTCCGAGGCCGGCCAGGAACACGCCGAAGACCTGCTGCATCGCGCCGGCATCCTGCAGGGCGGGGAGGACAACCTGTACGCACCGCACAACCTGAGCGTGGTCCACCACCTCAACGCCGCGCTGCGCGCGCACGCCATCTACCAGCGCGACGTGGACTACATCGTCCGCGACGGCGAAGTCATCATCGTTGACGAATTCACCGGTCGCACCCTGGTCGGCCGGCGCTGGTCCGACGGCCTGCACCAGGCGGTCGAAGCGAAGGAAGGCGTGCCGGTCCAGCGCGAGAACCAGACGCTGGCGTCGGTGACCTTCCAGAACCTGTTCCGCATGTACAAGAAGCTGTCCGGCATGACCGGCACGGCCGATACCGAAGCCTACGAATTCCAGAGCATCTACGGCCTGGAAGTGACGGTGATCCCGCCCAACCGCCCGACCGTGCGCAAGGACTGGCCGGACCAGGTGTTCCTCAACCGCAAGGGCAAGTTCAACGCGGTGCTGGCCGACATCCAGGACTGCAACCAGCGCGGCCAGCCGGTGCTGGTCGGCACCACCAGCGTCGAAGTCTCGGAAATGCTGTCCGACTTCCTGCGCAATGCCGGCGTGCCGCACGAAGTGCTCAACGCCAAGCAGCACGAGCGCGAGGCGCAGATCGTCGCCAACGCCGGCCGCCCCGGCGCGGTCACCATCGCCACCAACATGGCCGGTCGCGGCACCGACATCGTGCTGGGCGGTTCGCTGGAGGCGGAACTGGCCGCGCTGGACGAACAGGCCGGCGAAGGCGGCGCCGGCGAGGACGACCGCAACCGCGCCAAGGTTGACTGGCAGCGCCGCCACGACGAAGTGAAGGCCGCCGGCGGCCTGCACATCATCGGCACCGAGCGCCACGAAAGCCGCCGCATCGACAACCAGCTGCGCGGCCGCTCGGGCCGCCAGGGCGACCCGGGTTCCTCGCGCTTCTACCTGTCGCTGGAAGACAACCTGATGCGCATCTTCGCCACCGACTGGGTGCAGAAGGCGATGCGCATGATCGGCATGAAGGAGGACGACGTCATCGAGGACCGCCTGGTCACCCGCCAGATCGAGAACGCGCAGCGCAAGGTCGAGGCGCACAACTTCGACATCCGCAAGAACCTGCTGGACTACGACGACGTCAACAACGACCAGCGCAAGGTCATCTACGCCCAGCGCGACGAACTGCTGGAAGCCGAATCGGTGCAGGAAAACATCGATGGCATCCGCGGCGACGTGGTCGCCGACCTGGTGACCCGCCACGTGCCGCCGGAATCCATCGACGAACAATGGGACCTGCCGGCCCTGCAAGCGGAATTGGCGGCGGAATTCGGCCTGGAACTGCCGATCACGCAATGGCCGCAGGAAGGCGGCGAACTGGACGCCGAGCGCATCGAACAGCGCGTGCAGGCAGCGGTAGGCGCGCACTACGCCGAGAAGGAAGCCGCCGTCGGCGGCGAGACCATGCGCGCGCTGGAAAAGCACGTGATGCTGACCGTGCTGGACAGGAACTGGAAGGAACACCTGGCGCGCATGGATTACCTGCGTCAGGGCATCCACCTGCGCGGCTACGCGCAGAAGCAGCCCAAGCAGGAATACAAGAAGGAGGCCTTCGAGTTGTTCAGCGAAATGCTGGACAACGTGAAGCGTGAAGTGATCACCCTGCTGGCGCGCGTGCGCATCCGCACCGAAGAGGAAGTGGCGGCGATGGAAGCGCAACAGCAGGCCGCCGCCGAAGCGCAGGCACGGCAGATGCAGTTCCAGCACGCCGACGCCGGCGGTTATGGTGCCGACGAGGAAGCCGAACAGGCGCAGGCCGCGCAGGCTGCGCAGCGCCGCAGCGCCGGCCCCAAGGTCGGCCGCAACGACCTGTGCCCCTGCGGCAGCGGCAAGAAGTACAAGCACTGCCACGGGCAACTGAGCTGAACGGAAAATGGCGGGTTTTTCCCGCCATTTTGTTTGTGTCAGTCTTTGGCTTGCAAGCCGGGCTGTGGATGCGCTTTTGGGTATTCCACAAGATTAATTACACGTGCCTTGCGCTTTGAAATGCATTGTGACGCTGTTTCCACTGCAGCCTATCGTGTAAGAGCCACCAGAGCCTTGCATGCAAGCGGTGTTTCCCGGAACTGAAACTCCATCGGCATATAAGGTGCCGCTCGAGCAGGTATAACTAACGGTCGGCCCGACCATTGGGGGAGGCGGATGATGCGACCTGGGGGGTGTAAAGAATGGGCATGGACTCCGCCGTCACCAGCATGTTTTTTTGCGGCGAATATGTTGCGCGTTCGGTCGAGATTGAGCCACTGCCAGTGAGGATAGTAACTTTCCCTGAAAGGTTTATATTTTCGGGTTCCGCACCATGCATGGTTGTGAAATCGGCCTTTTCAGCTTGAATGGAAAATCCATCTTTGTCAGTAATGCGAGGATCCGTAACCGTAGTGTTCCCACTAGTGCTATCAACTTGTATTTCTGCGCCAGTAATGAGAGCAGAATCTTGTGCGATTACGCCGCAAGAAATTGCAGCCAAGGTCAATAATAATCGTGAGAAATTTTTATTCCGCTTGGAAGAAAGCATGTCCGGCACTCCTCAATCCACGCATTTACTTAGGGGCTAGGGAAAAGCGTAAATCCAATCACTAACTTTAGTCTCATATCACGACAAGAAATATTTGTCAATGGGCAGGAAAACCCTGTTCGTCCCAGTGCATTGCGGAAAATGGCAAACATGACGGGACAGGACAAGAAATTTTACCGTTGCCTGATAAAATTTCCGTGTGGATATTCCCCCGCGTTCAATTCATGTCGTTGCCGGCGTCATCTCCGATGCGCGTGGGCGGATTTTGCTGGCGCGGCGCAGCGGCGGGCGCGACATGGCCGGGTTGTGGGAGTTCCCCGGCGGCAAGCGCGAACCGGGCGAGACTTCCGAACAGGCGCTGGTGCGCGAGTTGCGCGAGGAACTCGGCATCGAATCGGAAGTCGGCGAGGGCGTGATCGAGGTGCCGCAGCGCTACCCGGACAAGCGCCTGCGGCTGGAAGTGCGCCGCATCGTTTCGTGGAAGGGTTCGCCGCGCGGGCACGAGGGCCAGGCGCTGGCCTGGGTGGTGCCGGAAAAACTCTCCACCTACACGATGCCGCCGGCGGATCGTCCGGTGGTCGGTGCGCTGTTGTCGCCGGATCGCTATCTGGTGACGCCGGCGCCGGGCGATGACGATGCGGTCTGGTTGGCGGGTCTGGCCGCCGCCTTGCAGGCCGGCGTGATGCGCGTGCAGTTGCGCCAGCGCGATGTCGAGCCGTCGCGTTGGCGGGTGCTGGCCGCGCAGGCGGTGGCGTTGTGCCGCAAGACCGGCGCACAGGTGTTGATCAATGGCGATGTGGCCCTGGCGCGCGAGCTGGGCGTGGGCGTGCATCTGCGCGCGGCGCAACTGCGCGAGGCGATCGTGCGACCGCTGTCGAAGGAATTTCCGGTGGCCGCTTCCTGCCACGCGGCGGAGGAACTGCAGGCCGCGCAGCGGATCGGCTGCGACTTCGCGGTGCTGGGGCCATTGCGGGAAACGGCGACCCATCCCGACGTGCGACCACTGGGCTGGGAAGAATTTGCGGCGTTGCGTGAATCGGTGTCGCTGCCGATCTACGCCATCGGCGGGCTGTCCCCGGCGGACATCCTCGAGGCGCGTGGCAATGGCGCGCAGGGAATTGCCGCGATCCGGGGGCTGTGGGCCGCCCCCGTGACGCCTGCTTGAACGGGGACGCCTTGCCCCTTGCCGACCCCGACTTCGAGGAGTACGGTCATATCCCCAAGCGATCCGCGATTGCTTGGTTCACTGGAGAACCGCGCCGATGCAGCAGACGCCGCCAAGTGAGGACGCCTCGGGCAAGCCCGCCCGTACGGTCGTGCAGTACCCGCCACAGGCGGTCGGTTCCGGTTTTCCCGTTGTTGTTCCCCCATCAACGCCCCGTGCCCGCAAGGCCGGGGCGTTCGCGTTTCCACGACAGGAGGTTAACGATGTTTGAAGAACAGCCCCAGACCACCATCGACGCCCTGATCAAGGCCGACCCCGAATTCAAGCAGCTTTACCAGCGACACCGCGAACTGGACAAGAAAGTGGCGCAGGCCGAATCCGGCGTGCTGCCGATCGACGACAACACCCTGGCGCAGATGAAGCGCGAAAAGCTCCACGCCAAGGAACGCCTGCTGCGCATCTACGACGCCAAGCCGCACTGAGGCCGCGTTGCCTCCCCGTCGCGGGCGGTGGCGGCTCCCTCGTCTGCCGCCGCCGCCCCGCATCACCCCTCTTCGAAGCCCGCGCAAGCGGGCTTCGGCGTCTGGCCAGTGCCATAATCCGGGTACCTCGGACTTCCCCGGACCGCGCCGCATGGCGACCCCTGCATCCGTGCTGCAACTGATCGGCAACACGCCGCTGCTCAAGGCACAGCGCCTTGATACCGGTGTCTGCGAGCTGTACCTCAAGCTGGAAAGCGCCAACCCCGGCGGCTCGATCAAGGACCGCGTCGCCCTGTTCATGATCGAAGCGGCCGAACGTCGCGGCGACATCCGCCCCGGCGACACCCTGGTCGATGCCGCCGCCGGCAATCTCGGCGCCAGCCTGGCGCTGGTGGCCGGGCAAAAGGGCTACCGGCTGATCCTGGTGGTCCCCGACCGCATCGGCCGCGAGAAGATCTCCAATCTCAAGGCGATGGGCGCGGACGTGGTGCCGGCCAGGTCCGGTGCGGGCGAGCAAGCCGCGAAGCTCGCCGCCGAAACCCCCCGCGCGCATTTCCTCGACCATGCCGGCAACCCCGACCACCCGGCCACGCACGAAACCGGCACCGGCCCGGAAATCCTGCGGCAGCTGGATGGCCGCGTCGATGCCGTGGTGCTGGGCTGCGGCAGCGGCGGCACCCTGGCCGGCTTGTCGCGCGCCTTCGCCCGGCATGCGCCGCAGGTCGAATTGATCCTGGCCGACCCGGCCGGCTCGGCGCTGGCCAGCCACGTCAACGGTGGCAATGCCGACGCCGCAACGACGGTCGCACGGCTGGTGACCGGCATCGGCGCGGAACAACCGCCGCCGCTGGCCGATTTCAGCCGGGTCAAACAGGCCATCAGCGTCACCGATGCCGAAAGTTTCCACGCCGCCCGCGAACTGCTGGAAAAGGAAGGCATCCTCGGCGGCGCATCGACCGGCACCCTGCTGGCGGCGGCATTGCGCTATTGCCGCCAGCAAACCGCGCCCAGGCGCGTGGTCGTGCTGGTCCCGGACGGCGGCCGCCGGCACCTGTCCAAGCTGTACGACGACGACTGGATGCGCGACAACGGCTTCATCGAACGCCCGCGCCACGGCGACCTGCGCGACCTGATCCCGCGCCCGTACAGCCAGCGCGACACCGTCGTCGTCGCCCCCGGCGACACCCTGAACACCGCCTACCAGCGAATGCAATTGCACGACGTGTCGCAACTGCCGGTGATGGAAGGCGAGAAACTGGTCGGCATCGTCGATGAAAGCGACGTGCTGCTGCACGTCTATGGCGACGAAACCTGCTTCGCCGACCCGGTCTCGATCGCGATGGTCGGCAAACTGGACCGCCTGGACGTCAAATCCCCGATCGAAGCCCTGCTGCCGGTGTTCGACCGCGGCCAGGTGGCGATCGTGACCGATGGCGACGCCTTTCTCGGCCTGATCACCCGCATCGACCTGCTGAACTACCTGCGGCGGCGGGTGTAGTGGCGCGAAAAGTCGTTCAGAGAACGATTGATAAAATTGCCGGTCGGCTTGGAGCCCGCATGAAGGAAACACACAAAAAAGCCATGGACGACCTGCAGGGCGCGTGGCCGTGACCGTCGAGCAAAACCTGGTGGTTTCGCGTGCCGGCAGCGGCGATGGCCCCGGGGTCTTCTGGACCGATCTGTGGCACAGCCTGCGCAACCCGGAGTTCTGGGCGCTGTCCAGTTGGCTGGAGATCCTGGTGCGCGCGCGCCGTTCGCGGCTCGGCGTGTTGTGGCTGCTGGTGCCGGCGCTGGTCTATGTGTTCGGTTTCGGCTCGTTCTTCGCCAGCCTGCACGGCAAGACCATCCCGCAATTCGCCGCGCACGTCGCCTTGGGGGCGATGGTGTTCCGCACCGTCATGTCGTCGGTGATTGGTAGCGCGGGTATCTTCAATGCCAACCAGTCGTTCATCCTCGACGGGCGGGTGCGCCTGACCGACTACCTGCTCGAAACGCTGGCCAAGGCGTCCTTCGACCTGTGCGCCTACCTGCCGATCACCGCAGCGGCGTTGTCCTTGTACGGCTGGGGATCGCTGTCGTGGCAGGGGCTGCTGTTCGCGCCGCTGGCGCTGGTGCTGATCTACCTGGGCGCGCTGTGGATCAGTGTGGTGTTTTCGCTGGTTGGTGCGCGCTTTCCCGATTTCGGGCAACTGCTTGGGCATGCCTCGATTTTCCTGTTTCTGCTGACGCCGATCATCTGGTATGCGGAATCAATGCCGGCGGAAAGCATCCGTGGGCAATTGATGCGGTTCAATCCCTTCTTCCATTACGTGTCGATGTTCCGCAATCCGATCATGGGCATTCCGGTGGAGCCGGCGACGTGGTGGTACGTGGGAATATCCACGGTGGCCGGCCTGCTGCTGGCCGGCATTCTCTACCGCCGCTACGCGCGGTTCGTGCCGCTGTGGATATGACCGACACGAGCATCCATATCAGCGTCCGCCACCTGACCCTGGAGGTGCCGGCCTATTTCCAGCGCGAACGCGAGCTCACCGGCTGGGGATCGCTGCTGCGCGGCGCCGCCTTCAACCCGCCGCAGCGGCGGCTGGTGCGGCTGCTGGATGACGTTTCCTTCGATGTGCACGAAGGCGACCGCCTGGCGATCATCGGCCGCAACGGCGCGGGCAAGAGCACCCTGCTGCGCGTGCTCAACGGCGTGTATCAGCCCACGCGTGGTTCGCTGGAAGTGGCCGGCAGTTGCCAGGCGCTGCTGAACATGTCGCTGGGTTTCAACGGCTTTGCCACCGTGCAGGAGAACATCCTGCTGCGCGGCGCGGCGATGGGGCTGACCTCGACCTTCCTGCGCACGCAGGTGGGCGCCATCCTCGAATTCGCCGGCCTGCAGCACAAGGCGCAGCACCTGCTGCGCACGCTGTCGTCCGGGCAGCGGCTGCGGCTGGGCTTCGCCATCTCCACCGCCGTGCAGCACGACATCATGTTGATGGATGAATGGGTGGGCACCGGCGACAGCAACTTCATGATGCAGGCCAAGGACCGCATGCGCAGCCGCGTGGGCGGCAGCAAGATCGTGGTGCTGGCCAGCCACAGCGTCGGCCTGCTGCGCAGCATCTGCAACAAGGGCATCGTGCTGGAGGGCGGCAAGCTGATCCATGCCGGCGACATCGTTTCTGCACTGGGCTGCTACCACGACCTGATGGCCGACCTGCGCGCCAATCGCGAAATCGTGGCCGAATCACTGCCGCCGCCGGAAGCGTCCGCCCAGGTGTATGGCGTGGTGGAATCAATCACTCGGCACGAGACCGGTGCTTTCGTGATCAAGGGTTGGATGGTGGATACCGAAGGCAGCGCCCCCGCCGGGCTGATGCTGGAAGTCAACGGCCAGCGCCATGCGGTCGAATCGTTCAAGCGGGTCAAGCGCCCCGACGTGGTCGCCCACCTGGGCCTGAGCCACGATCAATGCGGTTTTCGCGCGGTGGTGGCGATTCCCGGCGCCGAGCGCGTTTCCGACCTGGGCGCGGACCTGCGGGTGCTGGGCGGCGATGCGGAATCCGGCTTCGGCGCGCGTGCCCTGCGCCTGGCGGCGGCGGTGACGGCGGCGGCGCAGCCCACCAACAATGACCACGAGCAGGAATGACAGCCCAATACCAATCCTTTCCCGGCGCCGACGGCGATTCGCACACGCTGGACAAGCTGAAAGCGCTCAAGCTGCCCAGCTTGACCGAAAAGTCGTTCCTCGACGTCGGCTGCAACGAAGGCTTCTTCTGCGGCTTCGCGCATTACCTCGGCGCGTCGCGGGTGGTCGGCCTCGACCATTCGGCGGACTTCATTGCCCGTGCCCGCGCGCGTTTCCCGCAGTGCGAATTCCTCGCGCGCGGCTGGGACCGATTGCCGGAGGAAAAATTCGACGTGATCCTGCTGGCCTCGGCGCTGCACTATGCCGACGACCAGCCGGCGCTGATCCAGCGGCTGGTCGAGCAACTGACCGAACGCGGCGTGCTGGTGCTGGAAATGGGCATCGTGCCGTCCAAACTGCCGGAATGGCGGCAAGTGCAGCGCGGCATCGACACGCGCCTGTTCCCCAGCATGCCGATGATGCGCCAGGTGCTGAAGGACTACGCCTGGAAATGGCTGGGCACCAGCGTGACCCAGGGCGGCGACCCGGTGCCGCGGCACGTGTTCCACATCAGCCGTCGTCGCCCGGTGGCCTACCTGCTGATGCAGCCGCCGGGCTATGGCAAGAGCAGCCTGGCCAAGCGGCTGTTCGGCAAGGCCAAGGTGCCGGTGGTGGCTGGCGATCGTCGCCTGGTCGATGCCGCGCGTGGCCGCGTCCCGGCATCGGCGGCGCTGCGCACGGCGCTGGCCGAGGACCTTTCCCTGTACCAACTGGATCAGGCCGTGGTCCGCGCCTTCGAGCGCGATCTGGCCGCCGATCTGGTGGATGTGTGGTTGCATGACGTCGCCCCCGGCGCGGACATCGCTGTCGATGCCTATGTCCCGCAGGAGCGGCACGCCGAAATCCAGCGTCTGCTGGATGCCCGCGGCTACCTGCCGGTCAAGCTGGACTGGGACCGCCCCGGGCTGGCGCCGATCCCGGCGCAGGAACTGGCGCACCATGCCGAGGCTTTCTACCTGTCGATGGCGGCGGGTCAGGGGACGGCCGGCGACAAGCCGAACCGCAATTGGCAGCCGGCCGGCTTCGTTGACGAGGCCGAATTCATCGATGGCCATCTGGTGGTTCGTGGCTGGGCGGTGGACGCCGCCGGCTTCCTGCCCGAGGGGCTGGCCGTCAAGCTGGGGCGCAAGCAATACCCCGCCCAACGGCTGGAAAAACAACTGCGGCCGGACGTGCAGCGCTATCTGGAGCTGCCTCATGCGCTGGTCGGCTTCCGGGCCCGGGTGGCCATTCCCGGCGTGAAGACCGCCGAGGACTTGCAGGCGGGTTATGAAGTCGTTACACCTGCCGGGCTCACGCTGAATTTCACCAGCGGTGATGCCAAGTCCAGTTTCCACCCGCAGGGTTGAATGTCCCGTCCTCACCGCCAGGCAATGGAACGTTTCGGCATTGGCCGCTTGCTGGGCATGGGCCGGCGCAAGAATGCCCTTCGCGAACAGGCGGCAGTGATCGCGGCCTCGGGCCTGTTCGATGCCGAGGCTTGGCTGCGCAACCACCCAGAGGCCGCCCAACAGGGTCTTGACCCGCTGCTGCACTACCTGCAATCGGATGCGGCCGACGCGCCCTGCGAATTCTTCGACCGCGATTGGTATTTGCACCACAACCCGGACGTGGTGGAATCCGGCCTGCACCCGCTTTACCACTTCTGTGCCTTCGGCTGGCAGGAGCGGCGCAACCCCGGCCCGGATTTCGATACCGGCTGGTATCTGGATACCTACCTGGCCGGTGCCGAAACCAACCCGCTGGCGCACTACCTGCAACAAGGTCGCGCCGCCGGCCTGCTGCCATGCCCGGCAGAGTTGCCGGAAGTGACCGAACTGCGCGCCTCCGGCACCTTCGATACCGCGTATTACCTGGCCACTTATCCAGACGTGGCCGCCACCGGCATCGACCCGGTGCAGCACTACTTCACCTGTGGCGCAGCGGAAGGGCGCAACCCCTGCGCGATGTTCGACAGCCATTACTACCTGCGCCACAACCCCGACGTGGCCGCCGATGGCGTCAACCCGCTGCTGCACTTCTGCCGCAACGGCTGGAAGGAGTTGCGCAACCCCAGCCGCGATTTCGACGTGTGGTGGTACTGGTCGCAGCACATGGATCCGGCCAGCGAAGCCGAAAACCCGCTGGCTCACTATCTGCGCAGCGGTCGCGACGCCGGCCTGGAAACCCGCCCGCAAGGGCGCATGGCACAGCGCGCCGGCAGCGGCCTCCGCTACCCCGAAGGCCAGACCCCGCGCCGCCTGTGCCTGTTCGCCGGCTACGACCCGGATGGGCTGATCGACGACTGCGTCATCGATTACGTGCGCGAACTGGCCCGCTTCGCCGACGTCTATTACCTGGCCGATTGCCAGATGCCGTCGGACCAGTTGCAGCGGCTGGCACCGCACGTGAAAGGCGCATGGGCCGAGCGCCACGGCGGCTACGACTTCGGCAGTTGGCGGCAGTTGGTGCAGCGGCTGGGCTGGGACGCCATTGCCGAATACGACGAACTGCTGCTGGTCAACGACAGCAGCTACCTGCTCAAACCGCTGGATGAAGTCTTCGCCCGCATGGATTCCCGCGCCTGCGACTGGTGGGGCCTGCAGGCGACCAAGGGCATTGCCGCCACTCGCGACGCCGTCAGCAACAGCTTCCGTCGGCCGATCCCGATGGAAACCGTGCGCAACGGGCTGCTGGACGGCTTCGAGCGGGATTACCGCTACGATTTCCTGATCGGCTCGTACTTCACCTGCTACCGCCAACCGGTGCTGCGTGATTCCGGCTTCCGCCGCCAGATCGACGCCGTCACGCCGCAGTCGTCCGAGCAGAATCTGGTTCTGAAGTACCAGGCCGGCCTGACCCGCTGGTTGATCGCACGCGGACATGCCTTCGATACCTTCGCGCGCCATCTGTACCCGTTCCATCCGGTCCATGGAAGCTGGTATTTCCGCCTGCTGGATGAAGGCTTCCCCCTGCTGAAACGCCAGTTGCCGGCGGTCAACCATTACGCGGTGCCGGCGCTGGAAGACGGCCTGCAGCGCATTGCCATGCGCCTGCCCAGCGCCGACCTGGGCAAGATCCGCCACAACCTGCAGCGGGTGGTTGACCCGCAAACCCTGTACCGCAACCTGCACGTCGGCCGGGCGGACGCCGTGCCCGATGGCGATCCGCCGTTCGTGCCCGGCCCGCTGCTGCAGGGCGACGATTTCCTCGCGGCCGACCAGGTCAGCCCCAAGCATGCGCACTGGTGGGCGTTCCCGGTGTGTGCCTTCACCGGCGTGTTTTCCGGCAACGAGCGTGCCGTATTCGAGGAAGTGAAAGACGACCCGGCCATCCACAAGATCGTGCTGACCCGCGATGCGCCAGTGCAGGTGCAGGGCTGCAACGTGGAGGTCGTGCCGCTGCACAGCGCACGCGGCCAATACCTGCTGATGCGCGCCGGCAATATCTTCATCAAGCACGACACGACGCGGAACATCGAATACCCGCTGGCGTTCGAACTGCACAACCTGATCAACCTGTGGCATGGCATCCCGTTCAAGCGCATTGGCTGCGCCTCGCTGGACACGGCCGGCCAGCGCCAGGCTTTTGCCGACGAACATGCACGCTACCGTGCGGTAATCTGCTCCTCCCCGATCGACCGGTTGGCGATGGCCGCAGCCTTCCACCCGCTGGGCTACCACGACATCTGGATGACGGGTCTGCCGCGCAATGACTTCATCCTGCGCGAGTTCGAGCGGTTGCCGTCGGACCTGCGCGCAGAAGCGCTGCGCCTGCGCGGTGAAATGGATGGCCGCAGGCTGGTATTGTTCATGCCCACCTTCCGCAATGCGCAGCAGGACGCGGGCTACCGTTTCAATGCGGAAGAGGTGGCCGCGCTGGGCGACTGGCTGCACCGGCAAAACGCGGTGCTCGGCATCCGCGAGCACATGGCCGACCGCGTCATGACCTACGGCGAACAACTGCGCGCACTAGCACCACTGGACCTGTCGGCGCAGCGCTACCCGGACGTGGAGATCCTGTACCGCGAGTCGGCCGCGCTCGTCACGGATTATTCCAGCAGCTTCATCGACTATATGCTGACCGGCAAACCGGCGCTGAGCTTCGCCTACGACGAGCAGGCCTACCTGCTGACCGAACGCGGCAGCTTCTACCCGCTGGACGACGTATTCCCGGGCAAGGTCTGCCGGGACTTCGTCCAGTTGCAGGCAGGCCTGGAAGCCCTGTTCGACCCGCCCACGCCCGCGCAACAGGCGGAACTGGCATGGAAACGGCACATGTTCTTCGCCCACATGGATGACGGCAACGCCCGCCGCGTGGTCGAACGGGTCAAACGCCTGTCGGAACTGGGCAGCATCGGCACAAAAAACACGACATGGAGCAATCCGCAATGAAGACGGTCATCACCTACGGCACTTACGACATCCTGCACGCCGGCCACATCAACCTGCTGCGCCGCGCCCGCGCGCTGGGCGACCGCTTGGTGGTGGGCCTGTCGTCGGACGAATTCAACCGCGGCAAGCACAAGTCTTCGTTGCTGAACTACGAAAACCGCAAAGCGGTGCTGGAATCGATCCGCTACGTCGATGAGGTATTCCCCGAGCACAATTGGGAACAGAAGGTCGATGACGTGAAACGCTTTGGTGCGCACGTCTTCGTGATGGGCCACGACTGGGAAGGCAAGTTCGACTTTCTGACCGAGTACTGCGAGGTGGTCTATCTGTCCAGGACGGATGGGATCTCCACCACCGAAATCAAGCATTCATTGGGCATCTGACAGATGAATATTCAGGAGAAATCATTCGGCAAAATGGCACGCGGATTCATCCGGAGCATTGTGAGACGCAGTCAGGGAGGCGCGCGTGAGGAGCGGGCGTTGGTCGAGCGTGCGGGGATGCTGGATCCTGATTGGTACAAGCGCCAGTATCCAGATCTTGCTGTATCCGGAATGGATCCGCTGGAGCATTACCTGAACTTTGGCGCAGCGGAAGGGCGGAATCCTTGTGCGAGCTTCGATACCGAGTATTACCTGAGCAGGAATCCCGATGTGGCCGCTTCGGGGATGAACCCGCTGCTGCATTTTTGCGAGCATGGTTGGCTTGAATCGAGGCTGCCGATGGAAGGGTTCGATCTCAAGGCGTACGCCAAAGCCAGAAACAAGCAGGCGCTGTCACCATCTGGTGCAACGGCATTCGTGCCCGGCATGAAACAGGCCGCCAGGCTGGAGCCTCTTGATGAAGGTGTTCATGCCCGAATAAAAGCGGCCGGATTGTTCGATGAAGGGTATTACCTGTCGCAGTTTGATAGCGCTGATGACGTCATTGGAGATGCGCTTGCGCACTATCTGCAAGCTGGTGCGGGTCAAAAAAAGGCTCCTGCGCCATGGTTCGATGCGGCCTTCTACGTTCGCCAATATCGTGACGTAGCCAGGAGCAAGATTTTCCCTTTTCTGCATTTTTGCGAATACGGACTGGGCGAGCTGCGTAATCCATCCGCTGGCTTCGATGCGGTATGGTTTTTCATCAATCACCCAGACATGGTATCCCGGGGCGTACAGGTGATAGGGGATCACTTGCGCAATGGTTGGGGAGGTGACCAGCGTGTTCGACGGGTTGGCCCCTATAGCCACAATGAGCGAGTCAGGGCGCTGAACGTGGTGGTCGAGTATTTGGCAACGGCACCTGTTGATGCGCAGGCATTGCGTGTTTTGGGCGCACTTTGCAACCAACTCAAGGCGCCTGCGCAGGCTGCATTGGTATATGAGCGTCTCGTGGCCCTGCTTCCCCAGGACGTAGGCATGCGGCGCAAGCTGGCTGAAAGCCAACTGGCAAACAGGGATTGGGCAAGTGCCGTCACAACACTTTCCATCTTGGATGAAATGGCGCCTGACAATGTGGGGAATTTACGGAAGCTTGCAGGCGCTTTGGGGCGGATTGGGGAGAGCAAGAGGGCCATTGAGGCATACGACAGAGTCGCCAAAGCAAGCAAGAAGCACGATGATTACTATGCGCTGGGTTTGGCGTGTGAAGACAGTGGTGACACGGGTCAAGCCGGGGCAGCATATGTCTGTGCCCTGAAGACATCGAAGCTGGACGCAAGGGCGAAGAAATATGGCATCGGTGCTTTGCACCAGCAACACGGTGAATATTCGAGGGCGCTCACCAGCTACCAAGAGTTGGTCAAGCAGCTTCCATGGGATGCGGGCCTGCGCCATCGGATTGGCTATGCCCATGACCGACTTTACTGCTGGCGGCAGGCCGAGGATGCTTATCGGTTGGCCATAGTTGGTATGGCCGATGAAAATTCGCAGGTTGCTTCCTGGCATTACAGGCTCGGGTTCGTGCGGGAACGCATGCGGAACTGGAATGGTGCTGCAAATGCCTACTCGGCGGCATTGAGCTTGTCCACCAAGGACAAGCCGGAGTGGCGTTACAGGCTTGGCTGTGTACTCGACAGGCTCGGCGATAGCGAAAGTGCGTATCAAGCATATGCAGGATCGTCCTTGGTGGCTGAAACTGTTCTGGAGATGGATGCCGATGTTTCTGCATCGACTGTTGATGGTGATGGTTCAGCAGAGACACCCAGGTCGAAGTACTTCCATGAGTTGGCTATCGGCACGCTGCCGGAAATCGAGCGCATCATTGACCAGGACAGAAGCCAGCCGGAAGGGTATGTTCTCCTCGGCGACTGCAAGATGCGGCTGGGTAATTGGTTGGCGGCGGCGGATGCTTACAAGGCGGGGCTGGCCAGAAGTAGTGATCCTGCTGCGGACTGGTACGCCAAGGCGATAGCAGCGCTTGCCAAGGTCGGTAAATATCATGAAGCCTGTGTAACATATCAGTCTGCGAATGGGTTCCGGGGGGCTTATGGCCTGACCGAAGCGGCCATGCAGAGGAATGCTGCAGAAACCCCGGATGCTGCCTATGTGGAGTATGTCCGAACGCTTGAGCTGGATGATTCCGTCATCATGTACGAGAGCTTCAGTGGCTTGTCCATGTCATGCAATCCGCTGGCCATCTTCAAGTATCTGATTGCAGACCCTGCGTATTCTGGATTTACCCATGTGTGGGTTGTGAATGAACGCGAGCGGGTTCCGGAGGAGTATCGCCGGAGGACAGATGTCGTGATTGTGAAGCGAGAATCGGATGCATACAAACGATACCTGGCTATGGCAAAGTATCTAATCAACAACAGCGGCTTTGCTCCTTATTTCATTCGGCGCGAAGGTCAGAAATATTTGGCGACATGGCATGGCACGCCTTTGAAGACGCTGGGCAAGGAGCAGAAGTACAAGTTTTACGACCACAAGAGGACGCAGCGGAATTTCCTGCAGGCTACGCACATCATCAGCCCCAACAAGCACACGACGGATGTGCAGCTTGACAGTTATGACGTCCGTCCCGTCTTCACCGGCAAGTTCTCCGAAACGGGCTATCCCAGGATCGACTTGACCCTGAATGCGACGCCGGAATTCCAGCAGGAACTGCGCAGGCGCATGGGTTTGTCAGCAGACAAGCCGGTCGTGCTCTATGCGCCAACCTGGCGTGGTACGCCCGACGAAGTCCGGTTTGATTTCAGCCGGGTTGAGAATGACTTGAAGGAACTTGGGAAATTGGGCTGCCAGGTCATCTTCCGAGGTCATAGCTGGTTGGAGCGCGCGATAAATACAACCGCCGTTGATTGCCATGTCGTGCCAGCAGACATTGATACCAATGAATTGCTTTCCATTGTCGATATTCTGATCACGGACTACTCGAGCGTATTCTTCGACTTCATCGTGACCGGGAAGCCTATCCTTTATTACATCTACGACTTGGAAGAGTATGAAAAGGAGCGTGGGCTCTACTTTGACATGATGGAGATGCCAGGCCACAAGTGTCGGACCATCGATGAGTTGTGCGGGGCGTTGGAGGGAATTCTGCACAAAGGGCAGACCGACGAGGATTCTTATCGGGTGGCCCGGGAGAAATTCAGCAATCATGACGACGGGAATGCGACCAAGCGTGTGGTCGATTTCCTGTTCAAGGATGATTCTGCGCTGGCCATCGATTACAAGAGGGCAGCCAAGCGTAGTGTCGTCTTGCATGGCGGCATGTATGAGGAGGGACCTGAAACAGAGCGGCTGATCGCCGTGGCCAAGGCCCTTGATGACAATGGCTGGAACGTCATAGTCATGTTCAACCCGGTAGTTGTCGAGGCAATGCCTGGTTCCATTGCGCGTTTTCGGCGACTCCCGGCGGATATCATCGGGATTCCACGGCACGGGAGCATTCTGATGACCCCTGAAGAGCGTTGGTTGCGCCTGCGGCACGAGGGCAAGCACGAACTGATTGGCAAGGAAAGCATCGAAATTGTTCGAAACATGTACGACAGAGAGTTTTCCAGAATGCTTCCTCACTTCATCCCGGATGCGATCGTGGTCATCGACGGGAAGGACAGTTTTTGGCCAAAGCTGTTGCTGGACAACACACACGCCTGCAAGAAGGCCGTGCTGACGAATCGCGAATCGAACAGGTGGCTGGACGAGTCAGTAGTCGTGCTTCCGATGAGGGAATCCTGCGAGCAGGATGTATCCGCAATCCTTCAGGTAGTTGGCTGAGATGGAGGCGGCGGGCAAGTTGAGGGACTTCCAGATCATTGCCCATCGCGGGGCCAGCGCGGCATTTCCGGAAAACACCATGGCAGCTTTCGAAGGTGCGATTGCGGCTGGTGCGGACATGATCGAATTGGATCTTACTCTTTGCGCAAGTGGGGAGTTCGTCGTAATCCATGACGATACGCTTGATCGCACCACCAATGGCAGCGGATTGGTTTGTGATTGGACGTGGAATGATCTGCGATCACTGGATGCAGGGTCATGGTACTCGACGGAGTTTTCCGGTGAGCGCATCGCATCAGTGGAGCAGGTGCTTGGCTCTATAGCGCCTCGTGTTCCGGTGAATCTTGAAGTCAAGCCGCATTTCCAGATTGATCAGGTGGAATCTTTCAAGGCGTCTTTGCGAAATCTCGTCCTTTCCATCGAAAAAAATGGCCTGTATGGGAGAGTGGTTATCTCCAGCTTCAATTACTATGTGCTCAGGTGGTTGCGACGAATTGATGGAAATGTCCGACTTGCCTTTCTCTATAGTCAAGCCAGGATGATGTTGGATCCTGTATGGGCATGCAAAGAGATAGGCGCGGAGTCATGCAATATGAATTACATGAAAATTTCCGAAGACCTGCTGGAGCGACTCCATGGCAATGGCATCAAGTGTTTTGTTTATGTTGTCAATGACGACCGCAAGAAGCGGGAGTTTATGAAGATGCGGGGTTTGAATGGCTTCTTCACTGACAAGATTGCTTGATGGTATTCGTCAATCCGGTATTGAAAAAATCCAAAGAAAGAGACATAAATAAATAGGAGATGTCGTAGATGAGGCTGGATTCCAGCCTACTCCTTCAGTGTCTTGAGTTGTTGCTTGTGGGTACCGTAATTGAAACGGAACTCGCATTCCTTGAGGAACAGCGGGAAACTGTTCCTCAAGATTCCATTGTATGTACAATTTGAGTATTTATCCGGCATGAAGTATTTGTGAAATATCCTCTGCCCACTTTCTTGTCCCCCCATAACCGGAGTAGCACGATGCGTTATCTGTTGATCCTTTCCTTGACTGCCATGCTGGCGGCTTGTTCGCAAAACGATGCGCCAGCGCCAGTACCGGTGCCCGAACAGGCTGCAGTGCCTGATGTTGCGGTCAAGCTGCCCGGTGGAATCAAGTTCGATGTGCCATCGGAATTGCGCACCGACAAGTCCTACCAGACCAAGAAGGGTGCCACCCATCGCAGGGCGACTTATGAGTTGCTGGAAGCCACGCCTGATCAAGCGCGTGATGTGGTGACTGCCAAGTTGGCCGAGGCAGGCTACGTGGCCGGGGAGCCAAAGCCCAGCAAGAAGAAGGAGGGGCAGTACAGCATCAAGTACAAGAAAAAGAAGGCTGCCAGCGTTACCGTGTATTTCTACCCGAAGCTGGCCAAGAAGCCGGCCAACCCGGCTGCGAAGAGCATGATCGCCTTTGACTGGCAGACCAAGAAGGCGCCCAAACCGACCGATGCGCCGGCGCAGTAAGTTTTTCGATGCGCTCGTTCCTTATGGTGTTTGGACGTGAAAGTGGGCTGGTTGTGGGAATCCTGCGGCCGGCCCATTTTATTTCCTGTATTTGTTGGCCTTGCGGAACAGGGGCTGATTCCCGAACCCTCTGACCGCGACGGCAACGACGTTCACAAACGCTATCTTCATCAAAGAAGAAGGACATCGATCAGAGGCTCTCATCGCTTGAGGCTGCGGTCAAGAAATTGTGCAAGAAGAAGTGAATGTGATGAGCAGGCGTGTCGTAATGCTGACTGCTGTTCTTCCGGATACATTTGGCGGAAGAACAAAGTCCTTGCTTCAGAGAGGCAGGATATTTTCTCTGCGTGGTGAGCGAGTTTTCATTTATTCGATAAATCACGATGACAATTATCAGGACATATTCAAGCTGTATCGTAAGAAGAAATATGTGTTGAATGGAATGGTTGTTGGGAACATGTTCGAGGATATGGCCGGGTTCGATGCAAGTACACGAGGGAATGTGGAAAGCTACTTGAAGTTTATCCTTGGCGATGTCGGATCATGGAGTATTTCCAATCAGGAAAGGGCACGTGTTTACTCGAATGCATCGAAAGGAATAATAAGTGTCGTATATTCAGATGATGGCATGTCAGTCATCAAGCATATCGAGATGCGAGAGAGCGATGATTCCCTGGTTCATGCTCGTGTGTTTGTGAATAATAGACAGAATGTGACTCGTGTTCGCCACATGGATGGTCGAACGGGTTCGGTAGAATATGATGATTATCTTGATGCAAATTCCCGTCCATACATGCGGCATAAGAACAAGAATGGAAAGAAGCTGTTCGCATATCTTGGGCGGGATGGAGAGCAGTCAGAATTCAGGTCCCTGAAGTGCGTCATCGCTGATTTTCTTGATGGATTTGTGCGTGATGATGATGTCATCATCAATGACGACAGGGGTGTGGATTACTCGGTCAGGCTTCTGGGAAAGCCCGTTCGAAAAATATACGTGATGCACAACCCGCATTTGGCTGATCCGCTGGATCTTGAATCGGGGTTGAAAAAATCTTTCAGGAGCATAATCAGGGAGGAGGGATTGCAGCCAAATGAGACGATCATTTCGCTGACTGAAGATCAAAGAGACAGCATAGTTTCAAAGTTCCCGGCCTTGTCTGGGAATATTGTTGTAATTGGTCACACGAACCACAAGGTTCCAGTAGTTCAGGATAAGGAGAAGAGAACGACGTTTCATCGCATCGGCATTGTGAGCCGTTTGGAAGAGCAAAAAAACCTGAGTGATGCGATCGCGGCTTTTGATATTTTCAGGAATAAATATCCGGATTATGTTCTCGATATTTATGGGAAGGGGTCCGAAGAGGAGAAGCTAAGAGAGCTTGTCGGATCTTTGGGGATTCAGGATTGTGTCAACTTCATGGGGTTCACGGATAACGTGAATGCGGCTTTTCAATCTGTCGATTTCACGCTGAATACTTCGTTCTTCGAGGGGTTCCCGCTTGCGATAATAGAGAGCATATCCAACGGCACGCCGGTCGCGAGTTATCCTGTGAACTTCGGTCCAAAAGCGATCCTTGGTGGTGTTGCAGGCCGCATATCGACGGAAAGATCGCCACATGCATTGGCGCTTGTTATGGAGGAGCTTGCAGGTGCCAATCTTGATAGAAAGACTATTCAGGAATGGAGCAATCGGTTTTCTGAAGATGATTTCTATCGGAAGTGGACCCGCGTCATGAATGGTTGACGGGGCTTGGTTGCGGAATGGGACATGTCGTCTCGCCTTTCATGAAAATTGCGAACGAAGTTGCCTCCCGGGAGTGGGGCGATGCCTTGATCCGCTTACTGCTTGTACAAGTTGAGTAAGCGAGCATGGCAAAATGAGACCGTGCCAGCTCGGCCCCTTTTTCTTTCGTTGCCCAGACAGGTCACTTTCACTTCATTGGCAGGCATGGCTTGAGTACGCAAACCACGGGTGACGGTACCTTTGATTGCCCCGAAGGCGGCGAGGCGATCCCCTTGCTGTCCGGTATGCGATTGGAGAAGGGCTGGTATCGGCTGCGATTGGAGATGCGGGCGCTGGATGGGGCTTTCCGTGCGCCGGCGCTGGAGTTGACCCATGCCGATGGCGGCAAGTCGCAACAGCCGTTGGTGGTGCCGGCTGCGGATGGCCGGGTCGATGAACTGGTGTTGTTCGGCAATGACGCGATTGCGGTGGCGTTGTTGCCGTCGGTGCAGGCGGTCAGCTTGCGCGTGGCGGGCTTGCGCTTGCAGCGCTTGGGGCGCGTGCAGTGGATGTGGCAGATGTTGTCGCGTTACCGCACCCGGGCAGGTGGCGTGGCGTGGGGTGACATGGCCAGCCATGCGTGGCAGGCGGGTTTGTGCCTGCTGCGTGGCGCGCCGGCGCAGGCGGGCAAGCTCATTGCCGACCGGTATCAGCTGCAATTGCGCCCGGACCGGGCCGATCGCAGTTATGCCGAGTGGGCGGCCTGGTACGACACGCCAACGGCGATGCAGTTGCAGCGCTTGCGTCAGGACGGCGAGCGGCTGGCAAGCAGCGGACCATTGGTGTCGCTGCTGGTGCCGGTCTGGAACACGCCGCCGCGCTGGTTGCGCGCCTGCCTGGACAGCGTGCTGGCGCAGGCCTATCCGAAGTGGGAGTTGTGCATCGCCGACGATGCTTCCACCGCGCCTCATGTGCGCCAGATACTCGACGAATACGCGGCGAAGGATGCGCGCATCCGCGTGGTGTATCGCCCGCATAACGGGCACATCTCCGAGGCATCCAATTCCGCGCTGGCGTTGGTCAGCGGGGAGTGGATCGGCCTGCTCGACCACGACGACGAACTGCGTCCGCATGCCTTGTTGCGCATGGTCGAGGCATTGCAGGCGCATCCCGATGCGTGCTTCCTGTACTCGGACGAGGACAAGATCGGCAATGATGGCCAGCGTTACGACCCGTATTTCAAGCCGGACTGGAATCCGGATTTGTTGCTGGGGCAGAACTACCTGTGCCATTTCACGATGATCGATGCCACGCTGGTGCGCGAGGTGGGCGGTTTCCGCAAGGGCTGCGAAGGCAGCCAGGACCACGACCTGTTCCTGCGCTGCGTGGAAGGATTGCAGCTGGCGCAGATCGTGCACGTGCCGCACGTGCTGTACCACTGGCGCGCGTCGGAGCAATCCACTGCCGCAGGCGTCGAAGAAAAACCGTATGCGCTGATCAATGGCGTCAAGGTGCTGGAATCGCACTTGCGGCGCGTCGGCCGCGATGCCGACCGGGTGGAAGTGTTCGGCGGTTATTTCCGCGTGCGCCGTGCCTTGCCTTCACCGGCGCCGAAGGTCAGCCTGGTCATCCCGACCCGCGACAAGCTGGAATTGCTGCGGCTGTCGGTGGGCAGCATCCTGACGGTCACCGACTATCCCGACTTCGAAATATTGGTGGTGGACAACCAATCCAGCGATCCGGAAACGTTGCGCTGGTTCGATGAAGTGGTGGCCGATCCGCGCGTGCGGGTATTGCGCTTCGATGCGCCGTTCAATTATTCGGCGATCAACAATTTCGCGGTCGCGCAGGCGAGCGGCGAACTGGTCGGACTGGTCAACAACGACATCGAGGCGATCCATGCCGACTGGCTGGCGGAAATGGCGTCGCAGGCGATGCTGCCGCACGTGGGTGCGGTCGGGGCGATGCTCTATTACCCGGATGACACCATCCAGCATGGTGGCGTGATTGTCGGTCTGGGTGGCGTTGCCGGGCATGCCTATGCGCACGAGCCGCGCGGTTATTCGGGGAACATGGGACGCTCGCGCCTGGTGCAGGATCTGGGTGCGGTGACTGCGGCTTGCATGCTCGTGCGCAAGTCGGTGTACGAAGCCGTTGGCGGTCTGGACGAAGAACTGGCGGTGGCGTTCAACGACGTGGATTTCTGCCTGCGCATCCGCGAACGTGGGTTGTTCAATCTTTGGACGCCGTTCGCCGAGTTGTACCACCATGAATCCGCCTCGCGCGGCTATGAGGATACGCCGGAGAAACAGGCCCGTTTCGCCGCGGAAGTCGAGTTCATGAAGCGGCGCTGGGGCAAGTCGCTGACTTGCGATCCGGCCTACAATCCGAACCTTTCGTTGACGGATGGGCCGTATCGCCTGGCCTTCCCGCCACGGCATGCCCCCTTGTGGGGCGATCGCAGGAAGGTCTGAGCAATCCTGCTTTTGTTCATTGCAGGCTGCCGGGATGCTGGCGCGACAACTGCGGCAGGCAGTCCGCAGCCACGCTGAGGAATGCGCTGCCGGCCGCGATTTCACGCGCCATCGGCCAGGGTTCCAGGTTCATCGCTTCCAGCGGTACGCCGCTGGCGATGGCTTGCAGGCCGATGTCGCCGAGCAGCGGATGGCGGGGCAGGCAGAAGATCATCCGCTGTCGGGCAAGGCGGGCAAGCTGCTCGCGCGGCATGCGTTTGGGCATGGGCTTGCCCTGGCGTGGCGTGACTGCATCGAGCAACCATGCTGCGGCCGCGTCGCCATGGCGCGACAGCATCGCGTCGCGCGCTTGTGCCAGCAGGCGAAAATCATCGGGCGTGGAAACCACGCCAACGGCGATTGCGACGGCGTGATCCAGGGAAGCGGCAGCACGAATGAACGGCGTGATGCGGCGGACTTCGATGACCTGTTGCATGGCAAGCACCCGTGGTGGTGTTGCCGCGAGTCTGCGCCCGTGATGTGACCGCAAGATGACGCTGGATTTCCGGCCAGGCAGAAGCGGAATGCGCTTGTGCCCGGCCGGGCAAGGTTACAGCGCCGCTTCCAGTTCCGGCAGCAGGGTGAACAGATCGCCCACCAAACCGATGTCCGCCACCTCGAAGATCGGCGCGTCGGCGTCCTTGTTGATCGCGACGATGGTGCCGGCGTCCTTGATGCCGGTGAGGTGCTGGATCGCGCCGCTGATGCCGACGGCGACGTACAGTTCCGGGGCGATGATCTTGCCGGTCTGGCCCACTTGCAGGTCACTGGGCACGTAGCCGGCATCGACCGCCGCGCGGCTGGCGCCGACACCGGCACCGAGTTTGTCGGCCAGTTGGTAGATGATCCTGAAGTTCTCTTTCGAACCGACGCCGCGGCCGCCGCTGACCACGCGGCGGGCCGATTGCAGGTCGGGGCGGTCTGACTTGGCCGCCGCCAGGGCAACGAAGCGGGTGTGGCTCGGCAGTGCGGCGCTGGTGCCGACCGCTTCGACCGTTGCGCTGCCGCCCTTCGCCGCTTCCGGCCATGAGGCGGTGCGCACGGTGGCGACCACGGTCTGCCCGACCGGGGCCTGCACGGTGATGATGGCGTTGCCGGCGTAGATCGGGCGGGTGAAGGTGGTGTCGCTTTCGACCGTCATCAGGTCCGAGACCTGGGCCACGCCCAGCAGGGCGGCCACGACCGGGGCCAGGTCCTTGCCGAAGGTGGTGCTGGGGATGAAGACGTGGCTGTAGCCCCGCTTGGCGATTTCCGCGATCTGCGGGCCGAGGACTTGCGCCAGCGCATGTTCGTTGGCGGGGTGGGCAACGGCCAGCACCTTGGCGACGCCGCCGATCTGCGCCGCTTCTGCCGCCACGCCGGCCGGGTCGGCGGCCAGCACGGCCACGTCGATGGCGTCGGGCTTCAGCGCCAGCGCGGCGCTGACGGTCTTGGCGGTGGCGGCGTTGAGCTTGCCTTGCAGGTGTTCGGCAATGACGAGAACTTTGGACATGGAACGATCCCTTGATTCGTAGGGTGGGCCTTGGCCCACCATGGCGGTTGCCAGCGATGCGAAAGGTGGACCAAGGCCCACCCTACGGAATCACAGCAAACCCTTGGCTTTCAGTGCGGCCACCAGTTCGGCGGCATCCTTCACCATCACGCCCTTGCTGCGCTTGGCCGGCGGGACGAATTGGGTGGTTTGCAGGAAATCACCCGATTCCACGCCCAGGTCGGCGAAGGGAATCGTCTCCAGCGGCTTGCTCTTGGCCTTCATGATGTCCGGCAGCTTGATGAAGCGCGGCTCGTTCAGGCGCAGGTCGGTGGTGATGACGGCGGGCAGATCGACTTCCAGCGTTTCCAGGCCGGCATCGACTTCGCGCACCACGGTGGCCTTGCCGTCGGCAATGTCCACCTTCGAGGCGAAGGTCGCCTGCGGGCGGCCCCACAGGGTGGCCAGCATCTGCCCGGTCTGGTTGGCGTCGTCGTCGATGGCCTGCTTGCCGAGGATGACGATGTCCGGGGATTCCTTTTCGACCAGCTTCAGCAGCGCGCGGGCGGCGGTCAGCGGCTGGATGGCCTGGTCGGTGACGACATGCAGGGCGCGATTGGCGCCCATCGCCAGACCGTTGCGCAGGTGGGCCTGGGCGTCGGCCGGTGCGATCGTGGCGACCACGACCTCGGTGGCAATGCCCTTGTCGCGCAGCCTCAACGCTTCTTCCAGCGCGATTTCATCGAACGGATTGGGCGAAAGCTTCACGCCCTCGGTGACCACGCCGGAACCGTCCGGCTTGACCTGGATGCGGACGTTGTAGTCCACCACCCGCTTGTAGGCGACCAGTATCTTCATCTGTAGGGGGATTCCTTGGGTGTCTGCGAATGCCCGGCAGGCACAGGCTGGCAGGGCGCAACCGGGGATTCTACCGGCGCGGGGCCGGCCATGCGAGGCGCCATTGTCCGAAGGGGCCATGTGCCGGCCGCGATGGCGTGCGTAAAATGCCGGTTTCGTCATCCCCACGGATCGAAGCATGGCCAGGAACAAGCTGTATCCCGATGCCGCCGCCGCCCTCGCGGGCGTGGTGGCAGACAACCAGACCATTGCCGTTGGCGGCTTCGGCCTGTGCGGCATCCCCGAGGCGCTGATTGCCGCGTTGCGCGACAGCGGCGTGACCGGGCTGACCGCCATTTCCAACAATGCCGGCGTCGATGGCTTCGGCCTGGGGCAATTGCTGAACACGCGGCAGATCAGGAAGATGGTCTCGTCCTACGTGGGCGAGAACAAGGAATTCGAGCGCCAGTACCTGAGTGGCGAACTGGAACTGGAATTCAACCCGCAGGGCACGCTGGCGGAAAGATTGCGTGCCGGTGGTGCGGGCATCCCCGCGTTCTTCACCCGCACCGGCTACGGCACCATCGTCGCCGAAGGCAAGGAGACCCGGCAGTTCGACGGCCATTGGTACGTGATGGAAACCGCGCTGGTCGCCGACGTGGCGCTGGTCAAGGCGTGGAAGGCCGATGGCGCCGGCAACCTGGTATTCCGCAAGACCGCGCGCAACTTCAACCCGGCCTGCGCGATGGCCGGCAAGATCTGCGTGGCCGAGGTGGAGGAACTGGTCGAAACCGGCAGCCTCGACCCGGATCAGGTGCATCTGCCGGGCATCTACGTGGATCGCATCGTGGTGAATCCGAACCCCGAGAAGCGCATCGAGAACCGCACGATAACCGCCGGCACTGTACGTGTCGCAGGAGACAAGTGATGGCCTGGACCCGCGACGAAATGGCGCAGCGCGCCGCCCGCGAACTGACCGACGGCGCCTACGTGAACCTGGGCATCGGCTTGCCGACCCTGGTGGCCAACTACATCCCCGACGGCATCGACGTGTGGCTGCAATCGGAAAACGGCCTGCTCGGCATCGGTCCGTTCCCGACCGAGGAGGAGGTCGATGCCGACCTGATCAACGCCGGCAAGCAGACCGTGACCGCGCGCGCCGGCGCCAGCTACTTCGGCAGCCACGACTCGTTCGCGATGATCCGCGGCGGCCATATCGACCTGGCGGTGCTGGGCGCGATGCAGGTCACCGACAAGGGCGACCTGGCCAACTGGATGGTGCCGGGCAAGATGGTCAAGGGCATGGGCGGGGCGATGGATCTGGTTGCCGGGGTCAAGCGCATCGTCGTGCTGATGGAGCACACCGCGAAGAACGGCGAGCACAAGATCCTGCCCGAATGCACGCTGCCGCTGACCGGCGTGGGCGTGGTCAACCGCATCATCACCGACCTGGCGGTGTTCGACGTGACCGCGGACGGATTGAAGCTGGTCGAGGCCGCGCCGGGCGTGGGCGAAGACGAACTGCGCGAGAAGACCGGCGTGGCGTTTGCGTGATTTTGCTCCCCCTCACCCGCTTGCGGGGGTGAGGGGCGGCCTGCTTGCGTGGCACTGCCGCGCAGGCCACCCGAACGCGCTGCGCCGGGCCGGACAGGTTGGCGTGAGGGGTTACAAGGCGCGACCGCTTTGCAAGGTCCAACCGGCAATCTTGGCGGTGAGGACATTCAACGATTGCTGGAAGGCGGCAACCACTTGCGCGATTTCGGCGCTGTCCGACGGTTGCGATTGCACGAAGGTGCGTGACGCAACAACCCGCTGGTCGCGCACGGCCAGCAGCTTGGCATTGACTTCGATGACGGCGCTGGGCACTTCCGCACCGGCGTAATCGGCCTCGAAACGGCGGATGTCCAGCACCAGTTTGTAGTCGGCGCGGATGCCGCTTTCCTGCCGCGCGACGGCGGCGATGCGGCCGGAATCCTCCAGCGTGCGCAACACCGCATCGGACAGCAGCGAGGGCGGCGACTGCGACCAGCTCGCGCTGCGATAGACCTGCAATTCCTCCGCGCCCGGTCGCACCGCGATGCGATCGCTGTCGAGCATGCGCGGCGCGGTCGGTTGCGCGATCGCCAGCGACCACGCCACCTGCGGCCATGCCGGATCGGCGGCCACGCGCACGTTCGGCGCGTAGATCGTGGTGCGGTCGCCGCCGCCCGTGCCACTGCCCAGCACCGAGCAGCCGGCGAGCAGCAAGGCCAGGGGGATGGCGGCGAAGGGACGACCGCCTGTTTTCGTCTCACGTCTCACGTCTTGTGTCTCCCGTCTTCATTTGGGCTCGAACTCCTTCGGCGCATCGCGGCCCAGCAGGTAGCGCGCGGGGTTGCCCTCCAGGCGGTCGCTGACCCGGCGCAGGTCGCGGACCAGGCCGCGCAGTTCGGTCAGGGTCGGCCCCAGTTGCGCCAGGCCGTCGTTGGCGAAGTTGCTGATCGCGGCGCGGTTCTCGCCCAGGATCGCGTCGGCGTTGTCGGCGGCCGAATCCAGCCTGGCCAGGGTGGAATCGAGTTTTTCCACCAGTTGCGGCAGTTGCTGCACCAGGTTGCGGTCCAGCCGTTCCATCGTGCCCTGCGTGGTCGCCAGCGTGGCGTCGAGTTTTTCCGAAGCCTGCCTCGCGTTGACGATCAATGCCTGCAGATCCTCCTTCTGCGCGGCGATGGAGCCGGTGACCGCATCGAGGTTCTGCAGCGTGTTGCCGATGCTGGCCATGTTCGCCTCGCTCAATACCGTGTCCAGCCGGTCCACGATGCGGTTGGCGGTGTCGGTGATGTTCTGCAGGGCCGAAGGCGTGGTCTTGATGATCGGCGCCTCGCTCCTGTCCACGCTGGTCAGCGCCGGCGCCTGCGGGCTGCCGCCGCTGAGCTGGATGATGGTCGGGCCGGTCAGGCTGGTGATCGCCAGCTTGGCGCGGGTGTCGGTCTTGACCGGCGCTTCGGCGTCCAGGCGGATGCGCGCGATCACCTGGCGCGGGTCGTTCGGGGCCAGGCTCAGCTTGGTGATCGAACCGATGCTGATGCCGTTGTACTGCACCGGGCTGCCGGCGGACAGGCCGGTGACCGCTTCGTTGAAAACCACGCGGTATTCCTGCCAGGTGCGCTCGGTGGAGTATTTCGCCGCCCACAGGCCGAACAGCAGCAACCCGGCCGAAACCAGCAGGGTGAAGGCGCCGATGAGGATGTAGTTGGCTTTGGTTTCCATGGCGAGGCGTGAGTGGAGAATGAAGGATGGAGTGTTTCAGCGGGGCTGTAATCGTGACGTGGTGGGAATGTCGCTTTCCCCGTTCCCGGCCTCACGCGCCGCCCGTGCGCGCGGGCCGTGGAAGTATTCCTGCACCCACGGGTGATCGAAGCGTTCCACTTCGGATAATGGCGCAGTAATGATGACCTTGCGGTCGGCCAGCACCGCGACGCGGTCGCAGATGGCGTACAGCGTATCCAGATCGTGGGTGATCAGGAACACGGTCAGGCCCAGCGCGCGCTGCAGGGTCAGCAGCAGGTTGTCGAACGCCGCCGCGCCGATGGGATCCAGCCCGGCGGTGGGTTCGTCGAGGAACAGCAGCGGCGGATCCAGCGCCAAGGCACGCGCGAGACCGGCGCGCTTGCGCATGCCGCCGGACAGTTGCGACGGCAGCTTGTCCATCGCGCCCGCGGGCAGGCCGGCCAGCTTGACCTTCAGCAAGGCAAGTTCGTAGCGCCAGTCGTCGGGGATCTCCGGGTGGTGCTCCTTCAATGGCACCTGCACGTTCTCGCCGACGCTCAGCGACGAAAACAGCGCGCCGTCCTGGAACAACACACCGGTATTGCGCTCGACATGCAGCCGCGCGGCCGGATCGTCGGAAAGCGCGTCCACGCCCAGCACGCGGATGTCGCCGGCATCCGGACGGCGCAGCCCGAGGATCGAACGCATCAATACCGACTTGCCGCTGCCGGAGCCGCCGACCACGCCGAGGATTTCGCCGCGGCGCACGTCCAGATCCAGCCCGTCGTGCACGGTTTGTGCGCCGAAGCGGTTGACCAGGCCGCGGATGGAGATGGAAGGTTCCCTCGTCACCATCCCATCTCCATGAACCACAATGCCGCCAGCGCATCGAGCACGATCACCAGCGAGATGGTTTGCACCACGCTGGAAGTCGTGCGTTCGCCGACCGATTGCGCGGTGCCCTCGACCAGCAGCCCTTCGAGGCAGCCGATCAGGCCGATGACCATCGCGAACACCGGCGCTTTCGACAGGCCGACCAGGAAGTGTCGCAGCTCCACCGTTTCGTGCATGCGCGCCACGTACATGCGCGGCGGGATGTCCAGGTCGAACGCGCCCACGGTGATGCCGCCGGCCAGCCCGGCCAGCATGGCGATGAAGGTCAGCAGCGGCAGCATCACCAGCAGGGCCAGCAGGCGCGGGATCACCAGCACTTCGATCGGATCCAGGCCCAGCGTGTGCAGGGCGTCGATCTCTTCGCGCGCCTTCATCGCGCCGATCTGCGCGGTGAAGGCGCTGGCGGTGCGGCCCGCCATCACGATCGCGGTCATCAGCACCGCGAACTCGCGCAGGAAGGCGATGCCGACCAGTTCCACGACATAAATTTCCGCGCCGAAATCGCGCAGGATGGTCGAGCCGAGAAAGGCGATCACCGCGCCGACCAGGTACGACAGCAGCACCACCAGCGGCACCGCGTCCAGCCCGACCTGTTCCATGTGATGGACGATGGATACCGTGCGCAGCCGCGACGGTTGTCGCAGCATCCGCGCCAGCTTGGTCAGGTTCTCGCCGGTGAAGCCCAGCAGCAGGACGATTTCGCCGGCGGTCTCGTGAACGCGCTTGCCCAGCCGCGCCAGCGCGGCGGCCACGCCGAAATCGCGCGCGGGGCGCGGACGCTCGGCCGAGGTTTCGCCGATGGTTTCCACCAGGGCGCGGTGGTCGTCGCGGAAGTGCAGGTTCTCCGCCGGCCATGCTCGGCGCTGCGCGTAGTGCAGCAATTGCATCACCCCGGCCGAGTCCATGCGGCCGATGCCGCTGGCGTCGATGCGTTCGATGCTCTCGGGCAACTCTTGCAGCCGCGCCGGCATGTCCAGCGCGTGCGCCAGCGACCAATCGCCCAGCAACCGCGCGCAGCCGGGCGCGGCCGGGTCGATCCGGAATTGCGGGCGGGACTGCGCTGCGCTCATTCAACATCCACAGGTTGCGACCGCGCGAGCATACCCGCTGCGCATGGTGCTTGTGCAAGGACAGCATTAAACAAGCGTTTCGTCCGCAAAGAGCGCCAAGCGCGCAAAGGCAAGGCATTGAAGTGTCCCCAATCGAATTTGCGCCTTTTGCGCCCTTTGCGGACAGATGGTTCCCATGAAATGCGGGCCGGCTCTATAAACTATCGCAATGTCCGAGTCGCCCCAGCCCACCATGTCCGCCACCTACGCGCAACGCATCGCCTTCGTCTGCGAGATCGCCGCGCGCCTGCACACCTACGGCACCACCGCACAGCGGTTGGAAGGGGCGGTGACCGCGCTGGCCGGCAGGCTGGGGCTGGACTGCGATCCGTGGTCCAACCCCACCGGCATCATCCTCAGCTTCAGCGACCCGACCCGCCCGCTGGGCCTCAGCGACATCACCCGGGTGATCCGCCTGGCTCCCGGCGAAAACGACCTGCACAAACTCAGCGAAGCCGACCGCATCGCCGATGCCGTCGTTGCCGGGCGCATGAGCATCGCCCAGGGTCATACCGCTCTGCGCGGACTGGATCGCAAAGCCAGCCGCCGTCGGCGCGTGGGCGAAGTGCTGGCCTTCGGCCTGGCCTCCGGCGCGGTGGCCGGACTGTGGCGGTTGCCGTGGCTGGACATTGCCACGGCAGCGGCGATCGGGCTGGTGATCGGTGCGTTCTCGCGGCTGGCCGAACGCCGCCCGCGCCTGCGCGAAGCCGGCGACGCGGTCGCCGCGCTGCTGGCCGGCACGATGGCGGTGATGGTGGCGAACCTGATCGCGCCGCTGAATCTCAACAGCGTCATCATCGCCTCGCTGGTGGTGCTGCTGCCGGGCATGAGCCTGACCAATTCGGTCAACGAACTGACCAGCCAGCATTGGGTTTCCGGCACCGCGCGTTTTGCCGGCGCATTGACCACGGTGCTCAAGCTGACCATCGGCAGCGCGATTGCGTTGACCGTGGCGCAATTGCTGGATCTGTATCCGCAAGTGCGCGCGCTGCGGCCGCAGCCGGACTGGGTGGAATGGCTGTCGCTGCTGCTGGCCGCATATGCCTTCGCGGTGCTGTTCAAGGCGCACCGGCGCGACTACCCATGGGTGATGTCGGCGGCGGTGGCCGGTTATCTGGTGTCGCGCTGCGTCGGCGAAGCCTGGGGCAGCGCGCCGGGCATCTTCCTGTCGGCGCTGTGCCTGACCATGGCCGGCAACCTGTTCGCGCGCCTGAGCAACCGCCCCGGCGCGCTGGTCCGCGTGCCCGGCATCATCATGCTGGTGCCCGGCAGCGTCAGCCTGCGCGGGTTGATGAACCTGGTGCAGCAGATCGAAACCGGCAGCGTCTCGCCGCTGCTGACTGCGCTGACCATCATCATGGCGCTGATCGCGGGTTTGCTGTTCGGCAACCTGCTGTTGCCGGCGCGGCGGAACTTGTAGGCAGGAACAAAAAACGCCGGCTGGACCGGCGTTTTCGCTATTCGATCCGCGAAGAAGGTCATTTCTTCTTGATCAGGAAGTCCTCGACCTTCTTGCCCTTGGCGACCAGCGCGGACAGCCAGCGCGGCTTCAAGCCACGACCGGTCCAGGTTTCCTTGGGATTGGCGGGGTTGCGGTATTTCGGCGCGACCTTGCCGCGCTTGCCGGTGGATTTCTTCGCACCGGCGGCTTTCTTCGCGGCAGAGGGCTTGCGGCCGCGTTTTGCGCCGGTGGCGGCGGAGAACAGCTCGGCCAGTTCGTAGCCTTCCCGCTTGAGGAAATCGACGATCTGCTTGCGCACCGCGGCGACGGGCCGGCGCTTGGCCAGTTTGGCCTGTTGTTTCTTCGCCTTGTCGATCAGGGTTTCCAGTTGTTTGCTCGACAGGCTTTTCAAATCGATGGACATCAATTATCTCCGGATTATTCGGGGGGATATCGTCCGCCCGGTTGCGGCGATTTTCACATGGTAATCGCAAATCGCCGGAGAATGGAAATGCGGGACGATCGGGCATGCGTCCGTTGGAAAACCGGATTCGTTGTTTTTACCCGTTGATTCCCGCCTGTGCGAGGACGACGGAGGAAACGGGATTTTTCAGATTTTCTCTATGTTTTCCAGTTTTGCGCGCAATTGCTCTCGATCCAGATTCTCCGCCTCGGTCGCGTTGCGCGCACGGTATTCGAACGTGCCCGCGGCCAGGCCGCGTTCCGATACCACCACGCGGTGCGGGATGCCGATCAGTTCGATGTCGGCGAACATCGGGCCGGGGCGCAGGCCGCGATCGTCGAGCACGGCGTCGAGGCCGGCGGCGCGCAATTCGTCCAGCAGTTCCGCGGCGGCGGCGTTCACCGCCGCATCGTTCTTCGGGTTGATCACGCACACCGCCACTTCCCACGGCGCCATCGGCGCGGGCCAGAGAATGCCGGCGGCATCGTGGTTCTGTTCGATCGCCGCCGCCACGATGCGGGTCACGCCGATGCCGTAGCAGCCCATCGCCGGGATCGCGGCCTTGCCGTTTTCGTCCAGTACGGTGAACTTCATCGCTTCGCTGTATTTGCGGCCCAACTGGAACACGTGGCCGACTTCGATGCCGCGTGCGATGCGCAATTCGCCGCCGTCTTCGGCGCGGTCGCCTTCGACGGCGTTGCGGATGTCGGCAACGGTTTCGGCTTCGGCCAGGTCGCGGCCCCAGTTGACGCCGGCGATGTGGAAGCCCGGCTCGTTCGCGCCGACGACGAAATCGGCCAGCGCCGCGACCTCGCGGTCGGCGATCACGCGGATCGGTTTTTTCGCGTTGATCGGACCGAGGAAGCCCGGCTCGCTGCCGAGGTGTTCGAGGATTTCCGCTTCGGTGGCCATGCGGTAGTCGGCCAGCCCCGGCAGCTTGGCCAGCTTGATTTCGTTGACGACGTGGTCGCCGCGTACCAGTGCCAGCACGAATTGCTGGTTTGGAGCCGCGTCTTGCGTCATCAGCGCGATGGATTTGGCGGTACGTGCCAGTGCGATGCCCAGCAGTTCGGCCACTTCCTCGCAGGTTTTCTGCGTGGGCGTGGAGACCTTGCGCATTTCTTCGGCAGCAGCCGGGCGCGGGCCGGGTGCTGCGGCGACGGCAGCTTCGACGTTGGCGGCGTAATCCGAGCCGGTGGAGAACACGATGGCGTCTTCGCCGGAATCGGCCAGCACCTGGAATTCCTGCGAGGCGCTGCCGCCGATCGCGCCGGTGTCGGCCTGCACGGCGCGGAACTTCAGCCCCAGGCGGGTGAAGATGCGGGTGTAGGCGGCGTGCATGTTCCCGTATTCGCGCGCCATGTCGGCGTCGTCGATATGGAAGGAATACGCATCCTTCATGATGAATTCGCGCGCACGCATCACGCCGAAGCGCGGGCGGATTTCGTCGCGGAATTTCGTCTGGATCTGGTAGAAATTGACCGGCAACTGCTTGTAGCTGGACAGTTCCTGGCGGGCGAAGTCGGTGATCGCTTCTTCGGCGGTCGGCGAATAGCAGTATTGCGCTTCCTTGCGGTCGCTGATCTTCAGCAATTGCCCGCCGAATTTTTCCCAGCGGCCGGTCTCTTCCCACAGTTCGCGCGGTTGGATGGTGGGGATGGAAAGCTCGATGGCGCCGGCGCGGTCCATTTCCTCGCGCACGATGCGTTCGACCTTGCGCAGCACGCGCAGGCCCAGCGGTGTCCACGTGTAAAGGCCGGACGCCAGCTTGCGGATCATGCCGGCACGCAGCATCAGCTGGTGGCTGGCGGTCTCGGCGTCGGCGGGGGTTTCCTTGGTGGTGCGGAGGTGGAACTGGGACAGGCGCATCGGTGGGCTTTCACGGGCGGAAAGCCGGTATTTTGCCATGCAGGGGGAGGCAGGGCTGCCGGCTTTACTCCGCTGCCGGCCGGCAATACGCCTTCACGGCGGCTTCTGCCAGCGCCTTCTGGTTGCTGCGGGCGGTGTCGTCGAGCATCGTGTCGGGCTTGCCGTCGCCGTCGGTGTCCTGTTGTACCGGCGCGCTGCCGGCGAGCACCTGCAGGTTGCTGCGGGCGCTGAGGCATTGCTGGCTTTCCGGCTTCTCCTCGGCTGCTGCCGGGACGTCGGGGTCGCGGTTGCCGATTTGGCGGTTCTGCGCCTTGGTCTGCACCGGGGGAGGGCTGTCGGAGTAATGGGTCACGCCGCTGGCGTCCTTCCACTGATAGACCCGGGTGGATTGGGCGTGGGCGGGCAGGGCGGCAGCCATGCTGGTCAGCAGCAGGGATCCGGTCAGCAGCAGGGCCGGCGGGCAGGGCAGGACGCGCATGGCGTGCTCCGTGTTTCGGGAACGCCGATTGCAGCACTCCGGGCGGGCGCTGGCAACCGGGCATGGGCTAAACTGCGATGCGTATGGATGAAAACACCTCCCCGGATCCGCAAGCCCGGCCCCGCTCGCGCGGCATCTACCTGCTGCCGAACCTGTTCACCACGGCCGGCCTGTTCGGCGGCTTCTACGCGATCATCGCCGCGGCCAATGACCAGTTCGTGCATGCGGCCGTGGCCGTGTTCATTGCCGCGATGGCCGACGGGCTGGATGGGCGGGTCGCGCGCCTGACCGGCACCAGCAGCGAATTCGGCGTGCAATACGACTCGCTGGCCGACCTGGTCAGCTTCGGCATGGCACCGGCGCTGGTGATGTACCACTGGTCGCTGTCGGCGCTGAAGCTGGACAACCCGGTGATGGGTCGGGTGGGCTGGGCGGTGGCCTTCCTGTACGCGGCCTGCGCGGCGCTGCGGCTGGCGCGCTTCAACACCCAGGTGGCGGTGGTGGACAAGCGCTGGTTCGTCGGCCTGGCCAGCCCGGCGGCGGCGGGCTTGATGATGTCCTTCGTCTGGGCGTTCGCCGAAGGCGATTTCGGCCCGGATGGCACCGAGCTGCGCTACGTGGCGCTGGCGGTGACCCTGCTGGCGGCGCTGCTGATGGTCAGCCGGGTGCGTTACTGGAGCTTCAAGAGCGCCGGGGCGAAGAACGACCGGGTGTCGTTCGTGGTGCCGCTGCTGATCGCGGTGGTCATCGCCGTGCTGGTGGTGGACCTGCCGCGGGTGCTGTTCGTGGTCGGCGTGCTGTATGCGCTGTCCGGGCCGGCGATGTGGCTGTGGTCGCGGTTGCGGCCGGGGAAGGCCGCGTGAGCGACGCGCCGGCGCTGTGGACGGTCGAACAGCACCGCTGGCTGGCGACGTTGGGCCATACGGTGTGGATGCAAGGCGCATTGCCGGAAGTCGTCACTGCCGAGCCTGCAGCGCAAGTGCGGCCGGCTGCACCGCCGCCCGTTGTCGCATCGGCGCAACGCCAATTCGGCGCACCGGCCAGAAAATCCGCACCGCCACCGATGCCTTCGACCGAACGCGACCACGCGCCAGTCGCCGCCGCGTCGCGCCGTCCGGCGACCGGCGTGCCGGACCGCCTGCACATGGCCTTGATCCGCGCCTCGGGCATCAACCCCAACGCACCGGGCATGGCCGAGGTGATCGCGCAATGGCCCTCGCCGGCCGAACTGCGCGGCAACCCCGCCGCCAAGCGCGCGCTGTGGCCGCGCCTGCGCGCGCTGCGCAAGCAATCGCGCGGATGAACGCCGCGCGCATCGAGCCATCCGTCGTCGCTGCACTGCGGCCGATGCGCGAAGCCGACCTCGACGCGGTGATGGCGGTCGAACAGCGCGCCTATCCGTTCCCGTGGACGCGCGGCATCTTCCGCGATTGCCTCTCCGCCGGTTACCCGGCCTGGGTGCTGCACGAACACGGCCTGCTGATCGGCTACGCCATGCTCAGCCAGGCGGCGGGCGAAGCGCACATCCTCAATATCTGCATTTCGCCGGAACGCCAGGGCCGTGGCCTGGGCCGTTACCTGCTGCGCGCGATGCTGAAACAGGCGCGCGATGCGAAGTGCGATCGCGTGTTCCTGGAAGTGCGCCCGTCCAACCCGCACGCCATCGCGCTGTACCATGCCGAAGGCTTCAACGAGATCGGCCGCCGCCCGCGCTACTACCCGGCCCGCGATGGCCGCGAGGACGCCATCGTGATGGCGATCGAACTGGTGGCCGGCGAGGTGGAGAAGATGCCGCCGTTGTAGGCGTATGGCGCGCGCGAAACCTTGCCGAATCGGGCCAGATCGGTCAAGCCAGCTTCGCGCGCTGCGCCTGCAGCGTTGCCAGTTGCGTTGACCAGTCGGCCAGCCGCTGCTTTTCCTGATCGACCACCGCGGCCGGCACCTTGTCGGTGAACTTGGCCAGCTTGGCTTCGCTCTTGTCCTTCTCGCCGGCCACGCGGGCGATTTCCTTGTCCAGACGTGCGCGTTCGGCGTCCAGGTCAACCAGCCCGGCCAGCGGCGCGAGCAGCTTCAACTCGCCGACCACGGCGGCGGCGGATGCCGGTGCTTCGGCCTCGTCGGCCAGCCATTCGATGGCTTCCAGCTTCAGCAGGAACTTCAGTTGCGAAGCGAAGCGTTCGGCGCGCGCGCGGTCGTCGGCATTGCCGCCTTGCAGCAGCAGGCGGATGCTCTTGCCCGGCGCGACGTTGAGTTCGCCACGGATGCGGCGCAGCGCGGTAACCATGGTCTTCAGCCATTCCACGTCGGCCTCGGCCTGCGCGTAGTCCTGCCCGGCAAAGTCGGTGGCGGCGGGGTAGGGGCGCAGCGAAACGGTTTTCTCGGTGATGCCGAGTTTCGGCGCGACCTGCTGCCACAATTCCTCGGTGACGAACGGGATCAGCGGGTGCAGCAGGCGCAACAGGTTTTCCAGCACGAACAGCAAGGTGTGACGGGTCGAAGTTGTCGCTTCCGCGTCATCGCCATTCAAGGCCGGTTTTGCCAGTTCGACGAACCAGTCGCAGAACTCGTTCCACGCGAATTCGTACAGCGCCTGCGCCAGCAGGTCGAAGCGATACGCGGCGAAGTGGGTTTCGGCTTCGGCGGCGACTTTCGCCAGGCGCGCAAGAATCCACTTTTCCGCATCGGTTCCAGGCGTGGGAGCGGCGTGGGTCGCGACCGCAAAACCCTCGGTGTTCATCAACACGAAGCGCGCGGCATTCCACAGCTTGTTGCAGAAATTCTTGTAGCCCTCGGCGCGGCCCAAATCGAACTTGACGTCGCGGCCGTGCGTGGCCAGTGCGGCGATGGTGAAGCGCAACGCGTCCGCGCCGTGCGCGGCGATGCCGTCGGGGAATTCCTTGCGCGTGGCCTTTTCGATCTTCTCGGCCAGCTTGGGCTGCATCAGGCCGCCGGTACGCTTGGCGACCAGCGCGTCCAGTGCGATGCCGTCGATGATGTCCAGCGGATCGAGCACATTGCCCTTGGACTTGGACATCTTCTGGCCCTGCGCATCGCGGATCAGACCGGTGATGCAAACGTCCTTGAACGGGATATGGCCGGTGAAGTGGTCAGTCGCCATGATCATGCGCGCGACCCAGAAGAAGATGATGTCGAAGCCGGTGACCAGTACGCTCGATGGCAGGTAGCGGCCGAAACCGCGCTGCGCCATCGTCTTTTCATCCGGCCAGCCAAGCGTGGAGAACGGCCACAGTTGCGAGCTGAACCAGGTTTCCAGCACGTCGCTGTCCTGATGCAGCGGCACGCTTGCATCGAGCTTCGCCTTCGCGCGCGCCTCGGCTTCGTCGCGACCCACGTACACGTTGCCGGCCTCGTCGAACCATGCCGGGATGCGGTGGCCCCACCACAACTGGCGGCTGATGCACCAATCCTGGATGTTCTCCATCCAGTGGCGATAGGTGTTGATCCAGTTCGGCGGGACGAACCTGACGTCACCGTTCTCCACCAACTCAAGGCCGCGCTTGGCAAGCCCGTCCATCTTCACGAACCATTGGTCGGTCAGGTATGGCTCGATCACTTGCCCGGTGCGGTCGCCGCGCGGCACCTGCAGCTTGTGCGGCTTGGTCTCGACCAGCAGGCCGAGGGCCTCGAGTTCGGCGACGATGACCTTGCGTGCCTCGTAGCGATCCAGCCCGCGATATTTTTCCGGCGCGTTGTCGTTGATCGCGGCGGCGGGCGTGAGGATGTTGATGTTCGCCAAGCCGTGGCGCTGGCCGACGGCGTAGTCGTTGAAGTCGTGGGCGGGCGTGACCTTGACCACGCCGGTGCCGAATTCGCGATCGACGTAATCATCGGCAATCACCGGGATTTCGCGGCCCACCAGCGGCAAGGCCACCGTCTTGCCGATCAGGTGCGCGTAACGCTCGTCTTCCGGGTGAACCATCACCGCCACGTCGCCGAGCATGGTTTCCGGGCGCGTGGTGGCGACCACCAGCGAACCGCTGCCGTCGCTGAGCGGATAACTGATCGACCACAGGTGGCCGTCTTCCTCGACGCTTTCCACTTCCAGGTCGGAGATCGCGGTCTTCAGCACCGGGTCCCAATTCACGAGGCGCTGGCCGCGATAGATCAGGCCCTCCTCATGCAGGCGCACGAAGGCTTCGATCACCGCCTTGCTCGCCATGTCGTCCATCGTGAACGTGCTGCGCGACCAGTCGCCGCTCGCGCCGAGGCGGCGCATCTGCCGCTCGATGGTGTCGCCGGACTGCGCCTTCCATTCCCAGACCTTGGCGACGAAGCCGTCGCGGCCCAGCGTGTCGCGGGTTTCGCCCTTGCCTTCCAGCGCCAGGTTGCGCGAGACCACCATTTCCGTGGCGATGCCGGCGTGGTCGGTGCCCATCTGCCACAGCGTGTCGTACCTGCCCCCATCAGGAGCAGGGCGCATGCGGTGGTAGCGGATCAGCGCGTCCATCAGCGTGTGCTGGAAGGCGTGGCCCATGTGCAGGGTGCCGGTGACGTTCGGCGGCGGCAGCAGGATGGAATAGGGCGTGCCTTTGCCGGAGGGCTTGAAGCAGCCGCTGGCTTCCCACTTCGCGTAGGTGGCGGCTTCGAAGTCTTTCGGGTTGTAGCTGGAGGCGAGGGTGGTCATGACGATGGCTACATATCGTGTTTGTTGAGATCAAACCCCAGCGCCTTGTACTGCTTCCAGCGCTCGCGCAGCGGTTCGCGCGCGGCCGGGTCGGCGGGGACGACTTCCAGGATGCGGTCGCAAGGTTTCAGCCACACGTCGTCGCGCAGGTTGATCACCAGCGGGCGCGATGGCGTATCGACTTCGGGCGCCGAAATGACGATCGGCGTGTCGTCTTCGTCTTCATCCGTGCCTGCGATCTGATGCGGCAGGTATTCGTCCGGGTCGAAGCTCCACAGCAGATCGTCCAGTTCCTCGGCCTGTGCCATGTCGCGGGCCAGCACCAGCGCCGGCTGGCCGCTGGCGTGCGCGCGCTTGGCCAATTCGCATACCAGCAGCAGCGGCCTTTCCAGAAAGCGCGGCTTGGCGATCAGGTAGAAATCGGCGCGGGGCATGGGAAAGCCGTGATTGGTGATTCGTGATTCGGGATTCGTGAAAAGCGGTGCAACTTCCGGGCTTCTGCAATGTCGATCATCGGCGGCAATTCGCTTTGACGAATCACCAATCACGAATCACGGCGCGCCACCGGCGCGATCCAGCAACCACTGCGCCAGCAAGCCCACCGGGCGGCCGGTCGCCAGCCCGGTCTTGCCGGGATTGCTGGCGCTGCCGGCGATGTCCAGGTGCGCCCAGCGCTGGCCTTCGGCGAAGCGCGACAGGAAGCAGCCGGCGGTGATCGCGCCGGCCCAGCGGCCGCCGATGTTGTAAACGTCGGCGAAGGTCGAATCCAGCAGGGTCTGGTATTCGTCCCACAGCGGCAGGCGCCAGGCGCGGTCGAACACGTTTTCGCCGGCGGCCAGCAGTTCTTCGCTGAGGTCGTCGTGCTTGCTCATCAGGCCGGTGGCGTAATGGCCCAGCGCGACCATGCAGGCGCCGGTCAGGGTGGCCACATCGACCAGCGCGGCGGGTTGGAAGCGTTCGGCATAGGTCAGCGCGTCGCACAGGATCAGCCGGCCTTCGGCGTCGGTGTTGCCGACTTCGATGGTGCGGCCGGACATCGAGGTGATGACGTCGCTGGGGCGGTAGGCGTTGCCGTCGATGGCGTTTTCCACCGCCGGCACGATCACCACCAGATTGACCGGCAACTGCATCTTCACCGCCGCGACGAAGGTGCCGATCACGGTCGCGCCGCCGCACATGTCGTACTTCATTTCCTCGATGCCGCCCTGCGTTTTCAGGTTCACGCCGCCGGTGTCGAAGGTGATGCCCTTGCCGACCAGCACGTAGGGCCTAGCGTCGCCGCCGCCGTCGTGTTTCAGCACGACCAGGCGCGGGCGGTTGGCCGAGCCGCGCGCCACCGCCAGCAGCGAGCCCATGCCGAGCTCCTGCATCTGCGTTTCATCGAGGATGTCGGCTTGCGCGCCGTTGGCGGCGGCGAACTGCCGCGCCTGTTCGGCCAGATAGGCCGGCGTGCACAGGTTCGGCGGCAGGTGGCCCAGGTCGCGGGCGAACTGCACGCCTTCGGCGATGGCGATGCCCTGCGCCAGCGCAGTGGCGTCGGTGCCGGCGATCGCCAGTTCCGCCAGGCCCGCTTCGTCGGTCTTTTTCTTGCCGAAGGTCGCGGTGTAGCGGTACGCGGCGTGGTCGGCGGCGATGACGGCCTGGCGCACGTTCCAGGCGGCATCGCGGCCCTTCGCTTCGACTTCGGACAGGGTCAGCAGGGCGCGGGTCGTGGGGCCGGCCTTCAGCGCGCGCACGGCGTCGCCGACGGCCTTCAGGTATTGCGGCACCGCGAACTTGGCGGCGTCCCCGAGGCCCACCACCAGCACGCGCGGCGCGGCCACGCCCGGCAGGTCGGGCAGGAAGGCGGTCTTGCCGGTCTTGCCACTGACGTCGCCGCGCTCCAGCCATGCGGTCAGCTTGCCGCCGCTGGCGATGTCCAGGGCCCGGGCAGCGGGGGTCAGGGTCTTGTCGGCGTAGGCGCCTACCACGATGCAGTCGAACGCGGCGGCGGCCGGCGCGTCATGGTTCAGGGTGAATTGCAGGGACATTGAGCAGATTTCCAGTCGTTGGCGGTGTGCGTTCGGGAAGCGGATGCGGGCTTTCACCAGCATCCTCACCGGCGCCTTCACCGGTTCCTTCCGTACAATCGCAGGCTTGGCGCCGGGAGCCGGGCGCTTGCGCCGCCTCCGGCAAACGCCTGCGAACGAACCCCGAATTGTAAATCAAGCCCGATGCCCAAGCTGGACCGATACCTTTTCCGCGAATTCCTGCAGGGCTTCCTGGCCACCCTGATCGTGTTGCTGGTGGTCAGCCTGGGCGGCGTGCTGGCCGACCTGCTGCGACGCATTGCCGAGGGCCGGGTGCCGGCGTCGCTGCTGCTGTCGCAGATGGGCCTGCAGTTGCTGACCTACCTGCCGTTGGTGGTGCTGCCGCTGTCGCTGATGCTGGGGCTGATGCTGACCTTCGCCCGCCTGTATCGGGACGCGGAAATGCCGGTGCTGGCGGCCACCGGGGTCGGCCCGCGCCGCCTGCTCAAGCCGCTGATGATGCTGGTGCTGCCGGTGGCTGCCGGCATCGGCGTGCTGTCGCTGTGGCTGGCGCCGTGGGCCGAGGCCACCGGCGCGCGGATGATCCAGCAGGCCAACCGCAGCCTGATCGCGGCGGGGCTGGAGGCGGGCAAGTTCACCGTGCTGTCCAACGGCGGCATCGCCTACGTGGGCGGCATTTCCGATGACGGCGTCAACATGCAGCGGGTGTTCGTGCAACGGCAGAAGGACGACCGCATCGACGTGGTCACCGCCAGCCGCGGCACCCTGGTGCTGGCCGGCGAAAACGGCCGTTACATGCGCCTGGATGATGGCTTCCGCGTCGAAGGCCCGGCCGGCGATGGCCTGGACTACAACCTGGCCCGCTTCGCCAGCAACGAATTCTCCCTGCCGGATCGCCAGGACGAGCGCGCCGAGGACGACCCCGAACTGCTGCCGACCACCGCGCTGCTGTCCGACCCGCGCCCGCAGGCCAGGGCGCAACTGCATTCGCGCATCGCCCCGCCGCTGTTGGCGCTGGCCTTCGCCCTGCTGACCCTGCCGCTGGCGCGCAGTTCGCCGCGGCAGGCGCGCTACGGCAAGATCATGCTCGGCTTCCTGATCTTCCTGGTCGCCACCTTGCTGGTGAACAACGGCGTGGTCGCGCTGGGCGAAGGCAAATTGCCGGCGGCGCTGGGCCTGTGGTGGCTGACCCTGCCGCTGCTGGCGGTGGCGGCGTGGTTCTATTTCCGCGACGGCCGCCTGTCGCGCCCGCGCAACGGAGGCAAGCCATGAGGCTGCGCCCGAACCTGCATGATCTGTACGTCGGCAAGGTCGTGCTGGGCACCGTGTTGCTGGTGTGGGCAGTGATGCTTGGCCTGGACGCGATGCAGGCCCTGCTGGGCGAGCTGGAAGACGTCGGCAAGGGCGGCTACACCTTCGCCCACGCGCTGGCGTGGATCGGCTACACGATCCCGCGCCGCGCCTACACCATGTTCCCCACCTCGGCGGTGATCGGTGCGCTGATGGGCCTGGGCCAGTTGGCGGCCAGCTCCGAACTGACCGCGCTGCGCGCGCTGGGCCTGTCGCGCAAGCGGCTGAGCATCTCGGTGGCAACGACGCTCGCGCTGCTGACCGGGCTGATGGTGGTCGGCATGGAAACCGTCGGCGCCTGGGGCGAAAACCAGGCCACGGTGATGAAGAGCACCGCGCGCAACGGCAACGTGGCGATGGCGCGCTATTCCGGGCTGTGGGCGCGCGAGGGCGACGTGTTCCTCAACGCGCGGACCGGCGACGAGGTGAACAAGGGCGATGCCTCGTCGGTGCGCCTGCGCGACGTGCGCCTGTACGAAGTCGATGCCGATGGCCGGCTGAAATCGATTGCCCATGCCGCGCAGGCCGAACACGGCAACGGTAGCTGGCTGCTCAAGGACGTGCGCCGCACCACCTTCGGCGAGCGTTCGGTCGAGCGCACCGAGGTGGCCGAGGAACGCTGGGAATCGAAACTGGATGCGGCTTCGCTGTCGGCCAGCATCGCCAAGCCGCGCTACATGTACGCGCGCGACCTGGCGCGCAGCATCGACTACCGCAAGCGCAACGGGCTGGACGCGCGCGACTACGAAGACACCTATTGGAGCCGCTGGTTCTATCCGTTCAACGTGCTGGCCCTGTGCCTGGCGGCGATCCCGTTCGCCTTCGGCAGCCTGCGCAGCGGCGGACTGGGCAAGCGCCTGTTCCTGGGCATCCTGTTCGCGCTGGGCTTCTGGGTGCTGCAATTGCTGTTCAGCCGCATGGCGCTGGCGTTCAAGCTGGATTTCCGCATGGCCTACGCCTTGCCGCCGATCCTGATGCTGATGGTGTCGGCGTGGTTGTTCGGGCGGCGAAGCCGGTAGTGTGGTTACCGGCTCACGCGCAGCAAGCGCGTGCCGCTGGCGCGGTCGTGCCAGGTCAGCCTTTCGCGGTCCATCCACGCCCACCAGAAGCCCAATCCGCCCGGCAGCAGCGACACGCTGCCGACCGCGTAACGCAGCCAAAGCGCACGCCACGTGGGGCGGTCGCCATCTGCCGCTGTCAGTCGCAAACGCCACGGGCGCATGCCCAGCGTCTGCCCGCCGCGCCGCCAACTGACGGTCGCATACAGGCCGGTCACCAACCAGCACGCCAGCCACAGCAGCCAGGCCAGCAGCGAGAACGGCGCGATGTTCCGGTGCGGGTCGTGGTGCCCCAGGAAGGTGTAGCCGGCGGTGAACAGCGCCGACACCGCGAACCACAGCGCCAGCACCGGCAGGAAGTCGTAGCACAGCGCCAGCAATCGCCAGCCGATCAGTGCGCGGGGCGGCGGGGCGGCGGTGTCGGCGGCTTGCTGCATGCGCAAAGCATACAAGTTCGGGAACAGGCTGCCCTCAACGCGGTGGCGGCAAATCCTTCGGCGGCGGGTTGTCCTCGACCCATTTGCGCCGCTGTTCCGGTGTCATCTGCTTCCAGCGATCCATCAATTGCTTGCGTTCCTCGGGCTTCATGCCGCGCATCTTGCCGAACAGGGCGCGGGCCTGTTCGCGCTGCTCCGGGTTCATGCGTTCGAAGCGGTGCATGCCGCGACGTGCCTGCTGGCGTTGCTCGGGGGTCATCTGCTGCCAGCGTTGTGCGTGGTCGAGCATGCGCGCGCGTTGCTCCGGATCGCCGTCCCAGCGGTCACGCAGCGGGGCGATCAGCGCTTCGCGTTGCTGCGGGCTCAGCTTGTCCCACTCCGGCAGCGACGTGGCGGTTTGCGCAAAGGCGGGGGTGCAGGCCAGCAGCCCGGCGGCGATGGTTGCACAAAGGATCCTGTTCATCGTGGTGTCACTCCATTGCCAGGTGCCGACCGTCGGATTCCAGCCAGACGTACAGGTCGGGGTTTTCGTTCAGGGCATCGGCATAGTCGCTTTCGGCCTGCGTGGCGGCTGCCGCCGGCGTGGGCGTGGCTGTCCGCTCCAGATAGGGCAGGCCGATGGCCAGTGCGAACATCGCCGGCACCACGCCGGCCGCCAGCCAGCGCCAACGCAGGCCGCGCGCAGGCGCAGGCTGCGTGGCGGCATGGCGTGCGCTGCGCAGCCTGGCCAGCGTCTGCGGCGAGATGCGTGCCAGCGATTCGGCGTGAAGCTGCCGCAAGCGGTGGTCGAAATGGTTGTCGGATGCCGTGTTCATCAGTGTGTCTTGGATGGGTCCGGTATTCATCGGAAGTCCTCCAGTTGTTTCTGCAATGCGTCGCGTGCGCGCGACAGATGGGTTTTCACCGAGCCTTCCGAGCAGCCCATGGCGCGCGCGGTGTCGGCCACGTCCAGTTCTTCCAGCACGCGCAGGGTGAAGGCTTCGCGCTGGCGCGGCGGCAGCTTGCGCAGGGCCGCGACCAGCCTGGCGTAGGCTTCATGGCGGTCGTGCGTCTGCGACGGGCCGGCGGTCGGGTCGGCCCAGTCGATGCGGCTTTCCTCGTCGCCCTCGACCGCCGGCGACAGCCAGCGCAGGCGGAAGTTGCCGCGCCGCTGCATGTCAACGATCTTGCGGCGCAGGATGCTCCAGAACAGCGGCGTCCATTCCGCCGCCGGGCGGTCGGCGTAGGCCAGCATCTTCATCATCGCCTCCTGCACCGCGTCCAGCGCATCGTCGCGCTGGCGCAGGCCGGCCTCGGCGAAGCGGAAGGCGCGCGTGCCGATGCCGGCCAGGAAAACCTCCAGCGTCGCCGGCGGCGCGGCGGCGGGGGTTTCCGGCGGAAGGTCGAGTGGCGTGCTCACCAGCACAGCTTAGGCCCTGTTTGAACTTGGGGTTGCGAACAAGGCAAACGCGCGATGGCCGCATCGGTTGACCGTTGTCGCCGCGACTTGTTTCGTCTGCGACGTTTTTCCTATTGCATTAAGGCTGCGGTTATCATGCCGGCCGGGCATCAAGCCCCGGAGGGAGTGCAGGATGAGCGACGGTTTCGTGGCCTTGTACATCTTCATGCTGGCGGCCATCGCCGGGCATGTGATCATTTCGCGGGTGCCGGTGATCCTGCACACGCCGCTGATGTCCGGCTCCAACTTCATCCACGGCATCGTGCTGATCGGCGCAATGGTGGTGCTGGGTCATGCCGACACGCCGCTGGAGAAGGCCATCGGCTTCGTCGCCGTGCTGCTGGGCGCGGGCAACGCCGCCGGCGGCTACGTGGTGACCGAGCGCATGCTGGAGATGTTCAAGTCGTCGAAGCCGTCCCCGCAGAAGCAGGCGGAGAAGAAGCCGTGACCCTGGCCGAATTCCTCCCCATCGTCGTCAAGACCAGCTATCTGGTCGCCGCCACCCTGTTCCTGCTGGGCCTGCAGCGCATGGCCAGCCCGCTGACCGCGCGCAGCGGCATCCGCTGGGCCGGCGCGGGCATGGTCATCGCCACGGTGGCCACGTACCTGTTGCCGGATCTGCACAACCATTTCCTGATCCTGCTGGCGACCGTCATCGGCGTGGTGTCGGCGTGGGTCTGGGGCAAGAAGGTGGCGATCACCGACATGCCGCAGATGGTCGCGCTGTTCAACGGCATGGGCGGCGGTTCGGCTGCGGCCATCGGCGCGGTGGAACTGTTCAAGTACGCGCACCTGGCCGGCCGCGACACCACGCATTGGAGCGCCACCGCCATCGCCGACCTGGCCGCGCGCCAGCCGGACAAGGTGACGTTGGCGCTGGCCGTGGTCGGCTCGCTGATCGGCGCGGTGTCGCTGACCGGTTCGATCATCGCCTGGGCCAAGCTCGACGGGCGCATGGACAAGCGCTACACCTTCCCCGGCCAGCAATATTTCAATGCCTTGACGGCCATCGTCGCCGTGGTGCTGGGCGGGCTGGTGGCGTGGAAGCTGGGCGTGCCGGCGATCATCGCGTTCTTCGTCGTCGCGCTGCTGCTGGGCGTGCTGATGACCTTGCCGATCGGCGGCGCGGACATGCCGGTGGTGATCTCGCTGTACAACGCCTTCACCGGTCTGGCGGTGGCGTTCGAAGGTTACGTGCTGGGCAACGAATCGCTGATCATCGCCGGCATGATGGTCGGCGCCGCCGGCATCCTGCTGACGCGCTTGATGGCCAAGGCGATGAACCGGCCGATCAGCAACGTGCTGTTCTCCAACTTCGGCGGCGGTGGCGCGGCGATGCAGGAGATCGGCGGCTCGCAGAAGCCGATCGAGGCCGCCGACGTGGCCGCGATGATGGCCTTCGCCGAGCGCGTGGTGATCGTGCCCGGCTACGGCCTGGCGGTGGCGCAGGCGCAGCACAAGATCTGGGAGCTGACCCAGCGGCTGATCGACCGCGGCGTGAAGGTCAAGTTCGCCATCCACCCGGTCGCCGGGCGCATGCCGGGGCACATGAACGTGCTGCTGGCCGAGGCCGGCGTGCCCTACGACCTGATCGCCGACATGGACGACATCAACCCGGAGTTCGTCAACACCGACGTGTCGCTGGTGATCGGCGCCAACGACGTGGTCAACCCGGTGGCGAAGACCGACCCGGCCAGCCCGATCTACGGCATGCCGATCCTGGACGTGGTCAACAGCAAGAACACCATCGTCATCAAGCGCGGCAAGGGCACCGGTTTTGCCGGCATCGAGAACGCGCTGTTCTATGCCGACAACACCCGCATGCTGTACGGCGACGGCGCGGAAATGGCCAATGCGCTGGTCAGCGAACTGAAGGCGCTGGACGGCGGGCACTGACCCGCCGCTGGCAGCCAGACGCGGCGGCTCAACGCGCCAGCAATGGCGCAGCCGCCAGTCCTGCCGCCAACCAGAGGCAATCGCGGCCGTCCAGCACCAGCCCCAGCAGCGTCTGCGCATGCTCGAAGCCGAGCCGGACCAGCGCGTCCCACGCGCCCAGCCCCAGCGGGAGGCCGATCTGCAACGCGACGATGCTCCAGTTGGCCAGCGCGACGGCGGCGGCGGTCGCCAGCAAGGCCAGCGCCGCGCGCCACCTGCCTGGCCGCATGCCGCCAAGCCGCAGCAGCATGGCCGCATCCACCGCAGCCACGACCGCCATCCAACTGCAGGGCTGGCCGCCGCGCAGGCCCAGCAGCACCCACAGCGCGCAGACCAGGGTGCTGCCCATGAGCAGCAGGAGGCACGGCAGCCAGCGTGCGGGGCGGGTGTTCGCGTTCAGGGCGGTATCCGGGGGCGTTGCAGGACAGGATGAAAGGGCGTCCGGCTTCCCCGGCCGGAACGCTCCATCGCGTGGCGGGAACCCGCGCGCGCGTCGGCGCATAGTCTAACGGGCTAAAATGCCCGCTTGCGCACGGCGCACCGACACTTTCCGGCCTTCATGTACTCCCGCAGCAGCGAGCCCGTCCAGTTCGAACGCGATTGCCCCGCCGTCATGGTGCCGCAGGGCGACAGCGTGACCCTGCCCGCCGGCAGCTACGGCTACATCACCCAGGCCCTCGGCGGCAGCTACACGGTGTTCGTCGAAGGCAACCTGTTCCGCATCGCCGGCAAGGACGCCGATGCCATCGGCAAGGAGCCCCCCGAATCGCTGGCCCTGCCGGAAGACGCCAGCGACGAGGACGTGGAACGGCTGGTCTGGCAACAGTTGCGTACCTGCTTCGACCCGGAAATCCCGTTCAACATCGTTGACCTGGGCCTGATCTATGAAGCCAGCATCAAGCGGCGCGACGACGGCAAACGCACGGTCGATGTGAAGATGACCCTGACCGCGCCGGCCTGCGGCATGGGCGAAATCCTGGTCGATGACGTGCGCAGCAAGCTGGAGATGATCCCCACCATCGCCGAGGCCGACGTCGAGCTGGTGTTCGACCCGCCGTGGGGCCGGCACATGATGAGCGAAGCGGCGCGGCTGGAAACCGGCATGCTGTGATCGCGCTCCGACGCGCGGCGCGGCAGGCAACCCGGGCGTATCATTCGTATCATTGAACCCAAGTTCAATCCTTGTCTGGGCGCCACCATGCTGAAATACACGACCATCCGCAACCCGAACCCGCGCAGCGCCGAAAAGCGCGCGGAAATCCTCGCCAACCCCGGCTTCGGCAAGTTCTTCACCGACCACATGGTCGCGATCGATTGGACGAAGGACGGCGGCTGGCACGATGCGCGGGTGATTCCGTATGGCCCGCTGCCACTGGATCCGGCCGCGTCGGTGCTGCATTACGCACAGGAAATCTTCGAAGGCATCAAGGCCTATCGCCACGCCGACGGCAGCATCTGGACGTTCCGCCCGCAGGCCAACGGCGCGCGCCTGCAACGCTCGGCGCAACGCATGGCCCTGCCGGAATTGCCGGTGGAGGATTTCGTCGAATCGCTGCGGCAGTTGATTGCGGTCGATGCCGACTGGGTGCCGGGCGAGGTGGAAACCAGCCTGTATTTCCGGCCTTTCATGATCGCCACCGAAGCCTTCCTCGGCGTGCGCGCCGCCGAAGGCGCGGGCTACTACGTCATCGCCAGCCCGGTGGGCGCGTATTTCGCCAAGGGCGTGGCGCCGGTGAGCATCTGGGTCAGCGACCACTACGCGCGCGCCGGCCAGGGCGGCACCGGCGCGGCCAAGTGCGGCGGCAATTACGCGGCGTCGTTGCTGCCGCAGCAGGAAGCCTACGCGCAGGGCTGCTCGCAGGTGTTGTTCACCGATGCGGAAACCAACACGTACATCGACGAACTCGGCGGCATGAACGTGTTTTTCGTTTACAGGGACGGACGCATCGCCACGCCGGAACTGTCCGGCTCGATTTTGCCCGGCATCACTCGCGATTCGCTGCTCGCCCTGGCGCGCGCGCGCGGCCATGAAGTCGGCGAACGCAGGCTCAGCCTGCAGGAAGTGGCCGACGGCGTGGCCTCGGGCGAGATCAGCGAGATGTTCGCCTGCGGCACCGCGGCGGTGATCGCGCCGATTGCCGAGTTGAAAGGCAAGAACCTGCAAATCGGCAGGCCAGATGCGCCGGCTGGCGAAGTCACCCTGGCGCTGCGCAAGCAATTGACCGACATTCAATACGGCCGCGCACCGGATACGCACGGCTGGTTGGTGAAGCTGTCCTGACTTGCGGGCCGCATCGCGCGGGTTCGGCGGTTATTCCGTTGCTTCGAACCGATTCGCCGCCACGTTCTTGCGCACCTTCGCCGGGTTCCAGATGCGGCCGTTCATCGCGATGTAAACGCCCGGCGGCAACGATTGCACCGCGCCGACCGCGCAGCCGATGTTGAATTCGGCATCGGAACCGCGGAAACGGGCCGGGTTCAGCGCGCCGGTCAATACGATCGTCTTGCCTTCGATGTCCGACAGCGCACGCGCGGTATCGACCATGGTGTCGGTGCCGTGGGTGACCAGCACGCGCTGCGCCGGCTGCGCGGCGATGGTGGCGCGCAGCAACTCGCGGTCGGCGGCGGTGATGTGCAGCGAGTCCTTGCGCAGGATCGGGATGACGTTGAAGCGGAAGCCCACGCCCAGTTCCTTGAGGATGCCGCCGATCTGCGGGTCGCCGATCTGGTAGTCGGACTTGTCGTCGAAATAGATCTTGTCGATGGTGCCGCCGGTGGTGACGATCAGCAGTTCATGCATGTTCATGGTTCGGAGGTTTCCGGGGATGCGTCGCGCTGTTGCCGTGCCTGTTGTGCGACTTTTTCGGGCGTGACCACAAAATAGTGTGGTCCGAAGAGTTCGCAAAGCGGCAGGAGTTTTGGCGAAGGTGGAGCGATCAACTTGCCATTGGGAGTGGTGAAGATACAAAGTTCATCGTAGTCGCGATTGTCGGTCAGTTCTTCATATTCGGGGAGTGTTCCGATTCTCATTCGAAAGGCAGCTTCGGCTTCAGGCAGCAAGTGCGGCTTATTGCGCAGGCGGGTGCCGCTGCGTTCCCATTCGCAGCAACTGGAGCGGCTCGATTTCACCAGATAGCCGTCAATGATCTCAGCATCGGAGTAGAAGTCCGTGTCGAACAGATAAAAGCGGCGCTCCGCTGGATGGAAACGAAAAATGGTTTGCCCGCAATTGGGGCCGGCACCGCACACGCCGAAGGTAGATAAATCGTGAAAGCCGTCCTTGTCGATATCGGTGAATCCGGCACCGCGAGCGAAGGGTTCGTCGGCCATGTCCTTGTCCAGGTAGGGCTGCACGTCAGCCACGATCCGTTGCCAGTTGAGGATGATGGAGCCTTGCGTGGCGCTTGCCGGGATGAATTCGACGTGGAACGGGAAGTTCTTGTCGTCATTGTCATCGGCAGCTTCCGGCGCGCTTTCATGGACGATGCGCAGCCGCGAGCCATCGACGTTGGTGACTTCATCGCCAGCGTCAGCTGCGGCGAACGTGGGCAGACTGGCAAAGGCAAGCATTGCAGCCAGCAGGTGGGTTGCCGGCGTGGCAGGGGACATGCGTGGAAAAATTGTGCGCGGATTCATTTGTACGCCTGTTCGTGCGTGACTTTGGGGCAGCTTCCCCTATTGGGGATGGCAAAGTTTTGCATGGTGCACCCAAGTGATGTTTCATCTGCTTCGATGATATTTCGTGGAAGCGCCATTCACGGTGCGAGCCTTTCGCAATCGTTGACAGTCGCTTCCATCGTGGTGCTCCGTGGAAGTGAATGCGCAATTCTACGATTTGTGCGAACGCTTGCCGAAGCGTGCGCGCAAACCGGGCCAGTTCGACGCCAGCACCGCCAGCAGCGACAGCGCGACCGCGCCCAATGCAAAGCCCGTTTCCGCCGGCCGCGACCACGCCGCCATCACCCCATGGCAGAACCACGCCAGCGCCAGCACGCCGGCCCAGAACGGCGCGCGCTTCGCGCCAAACAACGTGGCGATGGCCAGCAGCAGCGGCGGCGCAACGAAAACCAGCCCGCTGGCGAGCAGGTGCCTGTCGTCGTGGAGCCACAGCGCATACAGCGCCGCCAGCGTCAGCAGCGTGCTGACCAGAATGCGTCGCGACATGCTCATGCCGGCTTGCTCACGCCAGCTTGCACGCAATGGCCGCCACGCGCCGCCCCAGCGCGCGCGCCAGCGCGGCTTCCTCGTCGCTGGGCGCGGGGTCGTCATTGCCGCCGGCGACGTGGCTGGCGCCATACGGCGTGCCTCCGGTTTTCGTCGAGCTGAGCAGCGGCTCGGTGAACGGAATGCCGACGATCAGACAGCCGTGGTGCAGCAGCGGCACTTGCATCGACAGCAGGGTCGATTCCTGCCCGCCGTGCTGGGTTGCGGTCGAAGTGAACACCGCCGCCGGCTTGCCCACCAGCGTGCCGCTGGCCCATTCGGCGCCCAGCGTGTCGATGAAATGCTTGACCGGCGCGGCCATGTTGCCGAAGCGGGCAGGGCTGCCGAGGATCAGGCCGGCGCATTCGGCCAGGTCGCTTTTCTCGACATAGGGCGCGCCGTCTTCCGGCACCGGCGGCGCGGATTGCTGCGTCACCGGCGCGACCGGCGGCAGCGTGCGCAGGCGCGCGCTGCCGCCTTCGACTTCGCCGATGCCGCGCGCGATCTGTCGCGCGAGCTTCGCCACCGAACCGCCGCGGCTGTAATAGAGAACGAGGATTTCGGCCATGTGCTGGAATGGGGACTGGAGAAGGGAAGAAGCTTATCCGCTTTTGCCCGCCTCCCGTCTCCTCCACATCGGTTACCCTTCCCCCGATGGAACCGCTGCGCACGATCAATCGCTGGACAGAACGCCTGCGCGACCGCGAACGCGTCGGTACCTTCGCCCGCTTCCTGGCGCAGCGCTTCCTTGACGACCGCCTGTTCCAGGCCGCCGCCGCCTTGTCCTACACCACGGTGTTCGCGCTGGTGCCGCTGGCGATGGTGGTGTTCGGGGTGCTGTCGGCGTTCCCGGTGTTCGCCGAATGGCGCGAACAACTCACCGACTACGTGTTCTCCAACTTCGTGCCCAGCGCCGCCAACGCGGTCAAGGACAAGCTGTTCGAATTCCTCGGCAATTCCGGCAAGTTGACCGTGGCCGGCGCGGTCGGCCTGATCGTGTCGCTGCTGATCACCCTCAACAGCGTCGAAGGCACCTTCAACCGCATCTGGCGCGTGGCTGGCGCGCGGCCGCGGCTGAGCCGCTTCCTGGTCTATTGGACGGTGTTGACCCTGGGCGCATTGCTGGCGGCCGCTTCGCTGGCATTGTCGGCGTGGGTATTCGCGCTGCCTTTCTTGCGTGACACGGTCGAAGGCAAATGGCTGTCCGGCCTTGCCTTGCGCAGCGCGCCGGTGCTGATCGAATTGATCGCCATTGCCGCGATCTATCGCGTGGTGCCGCATCGCACCGTGCAAGTGCGCTACGCGCTGGCCGGCGCCTTGATCGCCACCTTGCTGCTGGAGGCGATCAAGTGGGGCCTGGGCCTGTACCTGGCCACGTTCAACGCCTACGAAAAACTCTACGGCGCCTTGGCCGCGTTGCCGATCCTGTTGCTGTGGATCTACCTGTGCTGGGTGGCGGTGCTGCTGGGTGCGTCGATCGCATCGGCAATTGCGGCGTTTCGCTACCAGCCGGCATCGATGCGGCTGCCGGCCGGTTACGAAATCTATGGCCTGTTGCGCCTGCTGGGCCGTTTCGACGAAGCGCGCGGGCAGGGCCGCGGCCTGCACAGCGACGAGATGCTGGAACTGGAGCCGATCCTGACCGATTCGCTGGTGCAGCAGTTCGTCGGCCAGTTGAGCGACATCGGCCTGCTGCGTCGCGCCGAGAGCGGCGAATGGCTGCTGTCGCGCGACCTAGACAATCTGACCTTGGCCGAACTTTACGAAGCCTGCCAGTTGCGCATCCCCATCGCCGAGGCGCAACTGCCGCATCGCGACGACGCACTGGGCCAGGCTGCACTGGCGGCGCTGAACGACCTGCGCATCCCGCTGCGTGAACTGCTCAAGCGCAACATGCACGCCTTGTATGCATGACTGCAGGAAACCAAATCATGAAACTCCGCCTGGGCCTGCTGGCCGCCCTGTCCACTCTGTCCGCTTGCCGGCAGGAAGCCATGCCGCCGCCCGCGTCGCCGCCTGTCGCGGAAGATGCGCCCGCACCCGCCAGGCCCAACGACGTCACCGCCGAATACCCGACGCTGAAACTGCCGGCCGTCGATGGCAGCACCTACGACCTGGCCGCGCATCGCGGCAAATGGGTGGTGGTGAATTTCTGGGCGACATGGTGCACGCCCTGCCTGGCGGAAATGCCGGACCTGGACGCGCTGGACAAGGCGCGCGAAGACATCGACATGGTCGGCCTGGCCTACGATGAAATCGAAACCGCCGACATGCAGGTCTTCCTGAAGGAGCACCCGGTGTCGTACCCCATCGTGATCGTCGATACCTTCAACCCGCCGGCCGATTTCGCGGTACCGCGCGGCTTGCCGACGACGTACCTGATCGCGCCGGATGGCAAGGCGCTGAAGCCTTTCCTCGGCCCGGTGACCGCGAAGGAAATCGAGAGTGCGATTGCCGCGCATGCGCCATAGGCGCGACTTGCGTCGCTCCCGCGGGAATCACGGACCGGATGATTCGTCTATCTGCTCGGAATCCGGCGCTTCCCACGCCCGCATCGCACGGTCCATTTGGCCTTCGTCCAGCGGTGGCGGTCGTGCAGTGGCGGACTGGATCTGATCCTTGAATCCGGGCAGCTTTTTCGCCTGCTGCGCGAGCTTCATCAAGCCGTAGTTGATGCCCAGCAGAATGTAGCCGCCTTGCAGGCTGACCTCTTCCACGGTGGGTGGTTCGTACATGTCGTGGTCGAAGCGACTACCTTCGATCTTGATCGGGTTTCCGAACTTGTACAGATCCAACGTCTCCGGGCGCGGTGCGGTGACGCGGATGGTTTCCAATGTGGTTGCATCGTTGGTAGTTTCGGCAGGCGGCGCGGCGATGCCGGCTTCCTGCGCCCGGATCGGGGCCACAAGCGCCAGCAGCAAGGCGATGCCAACGTCGCGCCTCATTTCCCGTCGTGGACCTTCAACGGCTTCAACACGTCGAACCGTTCCTTGCGCGGTTTCTTCCTCAGCGGCGGGAAGTCGATCTTCTTCTCCGGCATCTTGTGATCCGGCAAGCGATCCAGCAGGTCGCGGATCAAGGTCAGCCGGCCGCGCTTCTGGTCGTTGAAATCGACCAGCGTCCACGGCGCGCAGGCGGTGTGGGTGGCCTTGAGCATCGCTTCGCGCGCTTTCGTGTAATCGTCGTATTTCGCGCGCGCCTGCAGGTCGATCGGCGACAGCTTCCAGCCCTTCAGCGGGTCGTGCAGGCGTTCGTCGAAGCGTTCCTCCTGCTTGCCCTGGTCGCAGCACAGCCAATACTTGAACAGCAGGATGCCGTCATCGGTGAGCAACTTCTCGAAGGTCGGCGCCTGCCGCAAAAAAGCCTGGTATTGCGCATCGGTGCAGAAGCCCATCACCTTTTCCACGCCGGCGCGGTTGTGCCAGCTACGGTCGAACAACGCGATCTCGCCGGCGGCCGGCAGGTGCGGGACATAGCGCTGGAAATACCACTGCGTCGCTTCGCGGTCGCTGGGCTTGGGCAGGGCGACCACGCGGCACTGGCGCGGGTTGACATGCTCGGCAATCGCCTTGATCGCGCCACCCTTGCCGGCGGTGTCGCGGCCCTCGAACACCACCACGATGCGCTGCCCGGTGGCATTGGCCCAGTCGGCCATGTGCGCCAGCTCCAGTTGCAGCGGCTGCAACTGGGCGGCGTATTCCTTCTTCTTCAGTTTGCTCATCCGCAGTTCCGTGGGGAAATCGGTTGCGCGGACGATAGCAGACGGGAATGGGAAACTGCCGGGCGACGCCCATATCCGCCGCTGCTTGCGCAATAGCCGTCCCATCTGCTGGTTGCACGAGCAATTTGCAGGAGCCACGTCAATGGGTTTTTATTGTTACCATCCTGTCGCGCCACCTTGAGGCTTCGCCATGACCACACTGCGCCAACAAGTTCACGAAATCGCCGAGCAGTTGCCGCCCGAGGCAACGTGGGAAGACGTGCAATATCAAGTCGAATTGAAAGCCTCCATCGAACGCGGACTGGCTGATGTCAAGGCCGGGCGTGTCGTTCCGCTGGAAGAATTGATGGCTGAATTCGGCGTTCTTGAATGAAGGTTGTCTGGTCGGACGAAGCCACGCGCAGCCTGCGCGAGATCGCGGCTTACATAGGCAAGGATTCGCCGATGACCGCACGCAGGGTGGCAGCACAGTTGCTGCTGCGCTCACGCCAATTGCAGGAACCGCCATTGACTGGCAGGTCGCTTCCCGAATATCCGGGCGAAGATTTGCGCGAACTGTTGGAACGCCCTTGGCGCATCATCTATCGGGTCGGGCCAGATGCCATCGAGATCGTCACCGTGCGGCATTACCGGCAGTTGTTGCCGAACAGCCCGGCAGATTTGTTGAATCCGGCATGACGACAAACTCGTCGAGAGGCGAGTTTCCATCAGGCTGACCCACTGCTGGTTGCGGCCAAGACGCGTGCAAGCGCCACCTGAGGCAAGCCAATTGCTTCGTGCAGCCGGCTCACCACCTGCTGGTATTCCTCTCGATAGATCGTCTTGGCCATGACCGACTTGCAGCAAGCGATGCCTGCGTGATTTCAGGTTTTGTCCGTCATGGCGTGAATGACCTGTCGAATGGCCTGTCGTTTGGTCGAAGGCAGGCGCAGGAAGGTTTCGATGGCAACCCGATCATCGATGGTGGCAGCTTCCGACCAAGCTGCCTTTGGCGCGTTGACTTGGGCACGGGTCTTGGCGCCGTAGCGCAGCGCGCTTGGGTCGGTGTTCAACAAATCGGCCAGCAGTTCCAGCTTGTCCTGTTCCGGTACGGACAAACCAATCAGCCAGCGCCGCACGCCCTGATAGGTCACGGGCGCACCCCGGTAGTGCAGGTTGAACATCTTTTCCAGAACCGTGGGCCGCGCATCCAGACCGGCTGCCGCCATCGCTGCCTTCAATCGCTTCGAGAACTGCTGTTTCTCGTCCATGCGGCTACGTTGAAGCGCCGCTTGTTCCTTGTGTTGAAGTATGATTCAATAGATAACTGAATCGACGGTTCAGTTCTAGGCCGGCAAGGGGGTGGCATGTGAAGCCGATTGATGCTGGGGATGTGTGTTGCGAGAGATAGCCAAAGGCGGGTCAAAACCCGACTTGCGTTTCCTGGCCTGCACCAACCACGAATGGAAACGATGCCAAAGGTGGTAGTTGAGGGTGTCTTGGCGCGTGGAGTCGGCAGATTTATCAGTCACGAGTGGGGATGCATGAAAACCAATACCGACAGCAGAGGGAACCTCTATGTAGATGTGGCGAATCTCCGCATTACCTATGTTCGCGCGGCAGACCGAGAGCAGGGTGCGGACTGGACTGCCGGCAACAGCGACGTCATCCGTATTCAGGCCTATCACCAGCCGAGTGAGTCCCAGTCATTGCGCTCAGGGCCAGAAATCCCGATCAAGGACGATGCCGCACTTGGGGAGTTGGTTGTGGGGCTCTGTCATGTCTGTCTAAAGGGGCGCGCTGGAGAGGCGTAGTTTGATCGTGATGGGGAATCGGCAGTGTGCCGGTGGTTGTTATTCAAGTGGGGCGCGGAATGGCCTTTTGCGAAAAATGTGGCAGCACGCTGTCGGATAGTTCGGCGTTTTGTGCCAACTGTGGAGCGAGGGTTTCCGGCAGGGATGAAAGCAAAGAAGGCGCTGACTTCTCCACTTTGGAGTTCAAGTCGCGCGGCACGGAGCCGAAAGAACGCAAGGTGAGCATCGGCGTAGGAATCGCCATTTTCTTGCTGCCTACAGTTTTTACCCTGCTCCTGTTCCGCAAGGGGCACAGTGCATTGTCCCGTGTGCTGGGGTTTGGCTGGTTGTTTGTTTGGATTGCATTGCTGGGTAAACCGCCAAGTCCGGGTTGTCATCGGGGTGATGCGGTGTGCGAATGGGAGTATCTGCAATCTGGCAGTTCGCAACAGAGCGAAGTAGTGCAGGAGCCTACAGGTGCGGAAGTGTCGGAGACGCGGCAGCCGGAAAAGGCTCCTGCCGCCGTATCCATTAATGTGACGGCAATCGAATTGCATGCGGCATATGACGCCAATGAAATTGCGGCGGATGCCAAATTCAAGGGCAAGCGACTGCGGGTTTCCGGTCTTGTTGAAAGTATCGAATCAGACGTGATGGATGAGCCTGACATCGTGCTTTACGCAGGTGACAGCGTGTTCAATCCGCCGCGCGCTTCGGGCATGAGCAAGGCACAAGCGGCCATGTTGGTGAAGGGGAAGTCTGCGGACATCGAATGCACCGGGGCTGGTGAGGTGATGGGCACCCCGATGCTGGAGGATTGCAGGTTGCTGTCAACGCGAGCCATGCAGCCGGCTGATGTGCTGACAGGAGGTGCCGGGGATCTTCAGAAAATCCCTTTCCTGATGATTGAGCAGGACCGTAGCTCAGCAAAGCCAGAAGAATCCAGGAGCGAAGAATCCAAGAGTGATGCGGAAATCGTGGATGAGTATCTGGGGGACTGAGGGGAAAGCGATGAAAATTCGATATTTTGCATGTGTGCTGTGGATGTCGGGAGTCGGCACGGCTGCGATGGCGCAAGAAATCCGGGAGGTGCCGGAACATTCGGTGTGGATGCAGTCCTGCGTGTCGCAGGAAGAAAGTGGGCAGCCAAATGGACAATTCGGCAGCAATGTCGAACGTGGGTATGCGACGGCCGAGTGCCAATGCCAGCATGACAATTTGCCAGAATCCGGCTTCTCGACCAAGCGACAGCTTGCTGATGCGCTGCTCTTGTGCCACAACGAGCGCAAGGTGGATTCAAAGGGGTTTCTGGTCAAGTACCTTGATCGAAACAAGAAAATCCGAGAAGCGGCACGCAGTGCGGAGGCCGATGCACGTCTGCTGGCCGAGCTTGCGCCTGTCATGGATGGGGACAGATGGCGTTATTTCGGGAAAAAAGATTCCAGTGATTTCTATTACGACACACAGAGCATGCATGAAGGCAGGAGCTCGGCGACGGTGGTAACCAAGATTGTGTATCGGAATGGCGAAATGACGCTTGCTGAAACCAGGATTGAATGCGATGCGATCGAAGGAACCATTCTGAGAGCGCTGAGATTGCAGGGTGAGAAAGTGGTAGAGCGATTGGACTCGCCGGGTCAACCGATGACCATTGATCCGCGCGCACCGCTAGGCAATCTCTATTACATGCTTTGCCGTCCGGAACTGGCCGAAGAAGTTGCCCAGGATGTCGAGGCTTCGGTCGATATGGCATCCAAGAACATGAACCCGCCGCGTTATCCGCCGGCTGCTCAACGTTCCGGTATTGAGGGAACAGTGATCTTGATCGTTGATGTTGATGTCTATGGCAACGTCACCAATGTCTCGGTGGAGAAGTCCAGTCGTAACCGTGATCTGGATGCCGCCGCAATGGAAGCGGCGCACACATGGCGCTTCAACCCCGGGCAGTCTGGCGGGAAGCCAGTTGCGGGACGTATCAGGGTTCCGGTTGATTTCAAGATGGGCGGGTAATTGAATGGTTCAATGCTGTGCGGCGATACGTTCGATTGTCTGTGCAGCAGTCACGCAGGTTGCAGCGCAAGCAAATCTGCATCGCCGCTGATGATGATTGTGGCTTGTGCGGCCAGCGCGCAGGCGAGGACATGATCATCGTCCGGGTCGCGGGAAACGCGGGGCAGGAAATCCGGGC
>JASGDT010000041.1:0-5886 GCA_047607085.1 Pseudoxanthomonas sp.
CGCGCGCCTGCCGCACCTCGTGGGTCTGCGGGAACGAGCCGATCGTGGTGGTCGGGAACAGCGGCAGGCCGACGCGGCGCTGGCCGACGCGCGCGCGCGCCGGGCCGCGCGCCGCGACTCCGCGCGCGTGCACAAGCCCGAGGTGGCCGCGCGCATCGCCGCCTTGCAGCCGACCGCCTCGCAGCGGCAGTCGCCGTATCCGCGGCGGCGCGAGGTGCAGGAGGCCAAGCTGGGCCTGCCGCTGTTCCCGACCACCACGATCGGCTCGTTCCCGCAGACCCACGAGGTGCGGCAGGCGCGCGCGCAGCACAAGTCCGGCAAGTTGTCCGCCGCCGACTACGACGCCTTCCTCGAGGCCGAAACCGCCAGGTGCGTGCGCTTCCAGGAGGAGATCGGGCTGGACGTGCTGGTGCACGGCGAGTTCGAGCGCAACGACATGGTCGAATACTTCGGCGAACAGCTCGACGGCTTCGCCTTCACCAGGAACGGCTGGGTGCAGAGCTACGGCTCGCGCTGCGTGAAGCCGCCGGTGATCTACGGCGACGTGACCCGTCCCGCGCCGATGACGGTGCGCTGGTCGCGCTACGCGCAGTCGCTGACCGCCAGGCCGATGAAGGGCATGCTGACCGGGCCGGTGACGGTGCTGCAGTGGTCGTTCGTGCGCGACGACCAGCCGCGCGCGGACACCTGCCGGCAGATCGCGCTGGCGCTGCGCGACGAGGTGCAGGACCTGGAGGCGGCCGGCATCGGCGTGATCCAGATCGACGAGCCGGCCCTGCGCGAAGGCCTGCCGCTGCGCCGCGCGGCGTGGAAGGAATACCTGGACTGGGCGGTGGAGGCGTTCCGCATCAGCGCCGGCGGAGTGGAAGACGAGACCCAGATCCACACCCACATGTGCTATTCCGAGTTCAACGACATCATCGACGCGGTGGCGGCGATGGACGCCGACGTGATCTCGATCGAGACCTCGCGCTCGCGCATGGAACTGCTGGACGCCTTCGTCAAGTTCCGCTACCCGAACGGGATCGGCCCCGGCGTCTATGACATCCACTCGCCGCGCGTGCCCGACGTGTCGGAGATGGTCGAACTGCTGCGCAAGGCGCGCGCGGTGCTGCGCGCGGAGCAGATCTGGGTCAACCCGGACTGCGGCCTGAAGACCCGCGGCTGGCCGGAAACGCGGGCCGCGCTGAAGGCGCTGGTCGAGGCGGCGCGGATCCTGCGCGGATCGGTCGCACGGGCCGCCTGAACCCGTGGGCCATCATTGACGATCGCCCCGCGCCCTGCGACCTGGGGCGCGCGCAGCACGTGGTCGGGCGGATGGCCTTGCCGCGCCGCCGAGGAACCCCCGGACAGGATGGTGACGGGGAGGCGGCGGTCGGCAGGCGGACGGGCCAAGAGAGAGGGTCGTCGGGGCTTTCTCCCTGATTGTGTTATAATATAACAATGTCTCGACAACGAAAGAACCCGCTGCCATGGCCGACGCCTCCGCCCCGTCCACCCGCCCGTTCGACTTCGCCGCGATCGGCCTGTCCGCGCTCTGCCTGGTGCATTGCCTCGCCTTGCCGGTACTCGCCGCGCTGCTGCCGGCGCTGTCGGTGTGGGCCGAAGCCGAGTGGGTGCACCTGGTCTTCGTCGCCGTCGCCATCCCGCTGACCGGCACCGCCCTCCATCGCGCGCACCGCCGGCGCCGCCTGCCCGCGCCGCTGGTCGCGCTGGCGCTGCTCGGCCTGTCCGGCCTGCTGCTCGGCGCACTGGGCTGGCCAACGCACGAGCTGGAGGTGCCGCTGACGGTGACCGGCGCGCTGCTGCTGGCCGGCGTACACGTCTGGAACTGGTCGCGCCACCGGCATCGCGACGGCGAGCAGTGCGGGCAAGGCGAACAACGCACGCCGCGCACGCACTGACACCTGCCCGGGCGCACGGCGGCGCGGGACGGTAACATTGCCGTTCCCGCACGACACAGGAACATCCGCCGTGGCCATCAATCAGGAACAGCTGGACCGGATCGCCTCGGGCCAGGGCTTCATCGCCGCGCTCGACCAGAGCGGCGGCAGCACGCCCAAGGCGCTCAAGCTCTACGGCATCGACGAATCGGCGTATTCCGGCGACGCGGAAATGTTCGCCCTGGTGCACCGGATGCGCAGCCGCATCGTCACCAGCCCGGCGTTCTCCGGGCAGCGCGTGCTCGGCGCGATCCTGTTCGAACGCACCATGGACGATGAGTTCGCCGGCAAGGACGCGGTGGCCTACCTGTGGCAGGACAAGGGCGTGGTGCCGTTCCTGAAGATCGACAAGGGCCTGGAGGACGAGGCCGACGGCGTGCAGAAGCTCAAGCCGATCCCCGGCCTGTCCGAACTGCTGGCGCGGGCCAAGGCCAAGGGCGTGTTCGGCACCAAGGAGCGCTCGGTGATCAAGGCCGACAACGCCAAGGGTATCGGTGAAGTGCTCGACCAGCAGTTCGAGCTGGCGCGGCAGGTGCTGGCCGCCGGCCTGGTGCCGATCGTCGAGCCGGAGGTGGACATCAAGGCCGCCGACAAGCAGGCCATCGAGGTCGAGCTCAAGCGCGGCCTGCTGGCGCGGCTGGATCAGCTGGATCCGTCCACCCCGGTCATCCTCAAGCTGACCCTGCCCAGCGTGGACGGCTGGTTCAAGGAACTGGTCGAACACCCGAGCGTGCTCAAGGTGGTGGCGCTGTCGGGCGGCTACAGCCGCGACGACGCCAACGCGAAGCTGGCGAAGAACCCCGGCGTGATCGCCAGCTTCAGCCGCGCACTGACCGAGGGCCTGAGCGCGCAGCAGAGCGACCCCGAGTTCGACGCCGCGCTGGATGCGGCGATCGAGTCGATCTACCGGGCATCGATCGCCTGAGCCCGGCGGCCGTCGGCGCCTTTGGATCGGGCGCCGGCGGAATCAGACGTCGAACGCCAGCAGGTCGATCCCGGTCGCCGCGCGCACCACGCGCCGGTACAGCAGGTTGCCCTGCGCGGCGTTGGTCGCCACCACCAGCGCGCGCCGGCGCGCGGCGTCGCCCAGGGCGAAACTCTTGAAGATCCCGCCGTTGCTGCCGGAATGGAAGAACACCGGGCCGCGCAGGGTCGATTCCAGGTTCCAGCCCAGGGTCTTTTCGCTCCAGCGCCCGGGCACAGCAATCTGCGGGGTCAGCATCGCCGCGCGCGTGGCCGGCCGCAGCTCCCAGTCGGCGCTAGGTTCGCGCACCATCAAGGCCATGAAGCGCGCGTAGTCCTGCACGGTGCAGCGCAGGCTGGCCGCGGCGTTGGCGAGGATGTCGCCGGGCCAGGCGACCAGCCCGGCCGGCGCCAGCGCCTGTACCTCCGCCAGTGCGCGCTCGGCGTCGGCGTAGCACCAGTCCGACAGCGATTGGCCATGGCGATCGGCCACCGCCTGCGCCGCTTGCCACTGCTCGCGCAACAACTGCGGCGGCATGCCCTGGGCGCCCGGCAGGCCGCCGTACACCGAACGCGCCGCCAGCGCCGGACTCCATGCGTAGCTGCTGTCGCGCATGCCGGCCGGCCCGAACAACAGCCGTTGCATGCTCGCGTCCAGGCTTTCGCCGGTGATCGTCTCCACCACGCGCTGCAGCCAGACGAAGGCTTCGCCGGAGTAATCGATGCGCGTGCCCGGGGCCACCGCCGGCTGCAGCCGTTCGTGCGCCGGATCCTTGCGCCAATCCGGCAGCCCGGTGGAGTGGCGAAGCACGTCGCGCGCGGTGATCACGTCCACCCAGGGGCCGTCGCCCAGGTATCCGGGCCGCAGGTAGTCCACCAGCGGCCGGTCCAGCGACAGTTCGCCGCGATCGACCAGTTGCAGCGTCAGGTAGGCGAACACCGGCTTGCTCAGCGAGGCGACCTCGAACAAGGTGTCATCGGCGATCGGCGTGGCGCGGCCGGCATGCGCCAAGCCGGACACGTGCGACCAGGCCAGTGCCCCGTCCTCGACCGCCGCGATGCCGATGCCCGGTACGCCCAGCGCCTGCATCTGTCGCGGCAAGTCGGCCAGGAAATCCCGCGGCGGGATCCAGTCCACCGCTTCGGCATCGCGCAGCGCGGCGGTCGCGCGACCGGGCACGGCGCCCAGCACGCCCAGCGCGACCCCCGCGCCCAGCAGGCGGCGGCGGGTCGGCATGGCGGAAGCGTCTGCATTGCGCGAAGGCATGGCCGCCATTGGAGCGCCCCGCGCGCGCATCTTCAAGCGGTGCGCAGCGACGTCGCGGTGGGCGCGGCCGGGAAGCGCCCCGTGCTGCCGCCGCGTCTCGACGGGCGGCCCGGACTCACAGGTGCGCGATCACTGCGGCGGCGACCTGTTGCGGCGATTGGAAGCCGGGCAGGCGCGCGGTTTCGCCACCGTCCTTGAACAGCGCCAGCGTCGGCGTTTGCCGCAAGCCGAGACTGCGGAAGAAATCCTCGCCGATGTCTTCCATTTTCACCTTCAACAGGGCCACGCCATCGGCGGCATCGCTGGCGGCGAATTTCTGCAAGGACATTTCCAGCATGCGGCAGCCGGGGCAGTTGTCCTTGTGGAAATCGACCAGCAGACGCGGGTGCATGGCGAGGGCGGCGGCGTAGTCGTCAGGCGACGTGGCGGTGAAGGTCTGCATGCGGGTGTCCATGATTTTCGTTGATGCGTTGCGCCAGCACGCGATCGGTCCAGTCGGCGATGGCCTGCGCGTCGCGTTCGCCGTGCGGCATTTGTTCGATGCACAGGCTTGGGTAGCGGCTGTCGAAGAAGCGGGCGATGCGATGCACCGCGCCGCAGAAGTATTCGGCACCCCATTGGGTTTCGCCGGTACCGAACACCGCGACGTGCGCGGGTTTGCTGGCGCAGGCTTCGACCAGCGCGGCGATCAGGTGTTTCATTTCCGACGGTGTGCGCCCGGCGTTGTCGCTCCATGATCCGAGCAGGAACAGGTCGTAAGTCGCCACTGGCAGCGGCGCATCGGCCAGGGTCCGCACGCCGGCTTCGATCATGTCCACGCGGTGTCCGCCGGCCTTGCACCGTGCGGCAACGGCGCGCGCGACTTCACGCGTGTTGCCGCTGAGCGAGGTGAAGGCGAGGAGGATGTGCATGGAAATACGGGAATCGGGAATCGGGAGTGGGGAATGGCGAATGCGGCGCTCTTTCGATTCCCCATTCTCCATTCCCTATTCACGGCTTTTACAAATCATCGAAGCCGTTGTCCGAATTGGTCTTCTTGTACGACGCATTGCGCATCTCGAAGAAGTCGGTCTTGGTCTCGGTGAAGTTGTCTGCGTAGGCCTTGATCCACGGCATCACGTTGTCGGTGGTGTCGGCGTACAACTTCTCGATGCCGAGCATGCCGGCCATCTTGTTGGCGCGGTACTTGACGTAGCGGATCATTTCATCGACGTCGATGCCGTCGATGCCGTCCAGCACCTCGCCGGTCCACTGCATTTCCAGTTCGATCGCGTGGGCGAAGGCCTGGTGCACGTAGTCGGCGAGTTCGTTGGTCTGCAGCTCCGGGTTCTCGCCGACGATGGCGCGGATCACCTCGCTGATGAACTTGGTGTGGGCCAGCTCGTCGCGGTTGATGAAGCTGATGATCTTGCCGGTGCCGGTCATGCGGTTCTGCCGCACCAGGTTGTAGAAGTAGGCGAAGCCGGAATAGAAGTTGATGCCTTCCAGGATCGAGGACTGGATCAGCGAACGCAGCAGCGTCTCGGCGGTCTTCTCGCGCATGAAATCGTTGTACGAATCCATGATCGGCGCGTTGCGCTTGAGGATGGTCGGATGCGTGCGCGCGATCTCGAAGATGCGGTTCTGGTTCTGCAGGTCGGTGATCGAGGCCAGCACGTAGCTGTAGCTCTCGTTGTGGATCACTTCCTGCTGGCCGATGATCGCGGCGTTGGC
>JASGDT010000042.1:0-20532 GCA_047607085.1 Pseudoxanthomonas sp.
CCATTGGCAGATCTTGCAGCACCGCACCGACAAGCGCCCGGGCGAGTTCAAGTTGCAGCGCAACCGGGCCGGCAATTCCGTCTTCGTCGAGCCCGCGCTCGTCGCCGGCACCCTGGTCGAGGCGTTCACGCTCTACCACGCCCTGCCGCACGCGCTGGCACGGGCGATCTTCATGCAGATCGCCGTTTCGGAGGTCCATCCGTTCGATGACGGCAACGGCCGGCTGTCGCGGGCGATGATGAATGCCGAACTGACCGCGGCCAACGAGTGCCGCATCATCATCCCCACCGTGTACCGCGACGACTACATCACCACGCTGAAGGCCTTCAGCCGGACGCGCCAGATCGATCCGGTCATCCGCATGTTCGAGCGCGCGCAGGCCTTCACCGCCAGCATGGACTACGCGGACTACGCCGCCGCGAAAGCGTCGTTCACTGCCGCCAATGCCTTCGAGAACGACCGCGACGCACAACTGCGGTTCCAGGAACGTTGATCGACACCTCAGCGCCCGACACCACTGGGATCCACTTCCCTCGTCGATTCGCGACAAGGTTGCCGCTCGCGCTTCGTGTGCACTACGCCCATCTGCCTCACCAGCTCAGTCCGGGTCTATACGCAAAGTGCGCGCGGAACTACTCAGTTCGTAGCAGGGATCAACGATTTAACTTGAATTAGACACGCTAACATTGGCGCTGTTAGCGTGCGTACGCCTGCTTTCTGCAGGTGTCCTAACTGCCGTCAGGCTCGTCAAGCGCCACGCGGCCCACCCACTTCCGAAAGTCTCCCCATCGAGATAACACCCCGTGAGCCGCTATGGTCGGTTCTCGGCAAGTTCTGATGTGCGCTCGAAAGCACCTGCAGCCAAGATGTGCGCATCAATTCCGGCATTGAGCACGTGTGAAAAACACGGGACAGTTCGAGCGATTTTTGTGTGCAATGCGTGTGCTCAAATTGCACACGCGCTATTGCAACTAGCTGAAATTCAATGATTTTCCATCCGTTCCATCATCGGGGCGACGGACAGGCGAATCGATTCGGCGTGGCGCGCGGCGGAAGACATCCGTGAATTGTAATCGCCAGCGGCCCATGACCGCTGGCAAGTCGGAACCAGATCAATGCATCGTGGCCGGACTGGGGCAGGCGGGCGGCGGGATGTCGCCGGCGTGCGAGCCCCAGCCTACGGGGTCGGGCGTTGCCGCCAACCGGTACTTCAGCAAGCCACCTTGCTTCAGCCGGTCGTTGTCCAGCCACACGGCCGCCAGCGGTTGGCCGTCGAGTTCAACCGACGAAACGTATTGCGGACGCTGCGTGGCGGCGCCATCGGCTTCGACCACCAGTTTGCGGCCGTTGTCCAGTGCAATCTCCAGGCGGTCGAAGCGCGGCGGATGCAGCAGCCATTGGCCGCTGCCGGACATCAACGGCGAGAAGCCGATCGCGCTGAACAGGTAGAACGCCGACATCGTGCCCAGGTCGTCGTTGCCGGTGACGCCGTTGGGTGCGTTGGTGAACAAGGTCTGCACTGCCGACAGCACGGTCGCGGTTTTCCACGGTTGCCCGATCAGGCTGTACAGCATGGGCACGTGCATGGTCGGTTCGTTGTTGGGGTTGTAGCGGAACTGGCCGTAATACGAATACGCGCCGCTGACCCAGGCCTTGCGCGCCGCGTGTTGCGGGTCGGCCAGCAGTTCGTCGTAGGCGAAGAAGGCGTCCAGCCGCTTGGCCATTGCCTCGCGCCCGCCCATCGCCTGCATCAGCGCCGGCACGTCCTGCGGCACCAGCCACTGGTATTGCCATGCGGTGCCTTCGTGGAAGCCGTAATGCGAACGCGGGTCGTAGCTGCCGGTGGGCGGGGTGAACCAGTCGCCACCTTCCATGCGCGGGCGCGGGAACCCGACGAAGCCGGTGTCGTCCTCGCGCAGTTTCGCGTCCCAGACCTTGCGCCAGTTGTCGCCGCGCGCGCGCAGCGCGGCCGCGTCGTCCGCTTCGCCCAGCGCAGCGGCCATCAGCGAAAGCGAGCAGTCGGCCAGCGCGTACTCCATCGTCGCCGAGCCGCCGTTGTGCGGGTCCACGTCCATGCCCTTGGCCGGAAAGGTGCGGTCGTAGAGCACGAAACCATGCTTCAGGTAATTGTCATTGCCTGCACGGCCGGAGTGGCGCGATTCCGTCGGCGGCACGCCGAAGGCATTCTTGCGCAGCGCGCGCCAGGCGTCGGCTTCCAGTCCTTGCAGCGCGCCGTAGCGCCACAGATCCACCAGGAACGGCGTGACCGGATCGCCGGTCATCGTGTTGGTGTCGAAGTTGGCGTAGCCCCAGCGCGGCAGCCAGCCGCCCTGCGCGTCGATCGCCAGCAGGCTGCGCGCCATGTCGTGCGCGCGCTGCGGGCGCAGCAGCGCCAGCAACTGGTTCTGCGAGCGGTAGGTATCCCACAGCGACCAGTATTCGTAATAGGTCCAGCCGTCGGCGGCGTGCACCTGGTCGTCGTAGCCGCGGTAGCGGCCGTCGGCGTCGCTGCCGGTCATCGGATGCAGCAGCGCGTGGTACAGCGAGGTGTAGAACACGGCGCGGTCGTCACGGCTGCCGCCGTCGATGCGCACGCTGGCAAGCTCATCGCGCCACGCCTGTTGCGCAGCGTGACGCATCGCATCGAACGACAGCGGCTTGCCGTTGTTCGTCGCTTCGGCGCGCAGGTTGTTGCGCGCGCCTTCGGCATCGACGTGCGAGATCGCGCTGGTCGCGGTGACGCTGCGGCCCCTGGACAGGTCGAAGCTGAGCCACGCGCCGTTCATCGGTTCGTATTCGCTTTCCATGCTGAAGCGCGCGCCGGGCGTGCCGCCGGCCTGGCCCCAGACGCCGAAAGACTGGAAAGGGCGGTCGAACTCGATGCGGAACCAGGTGGCGTACTGGTGCCCGCCGCAGAAACTCAGCGTGGTCACCTTGCCCTCGACGGCGCGGTCACCGACCACGCGCACCTGGCTGCCGATCACGCGATGCCTGTCGTTGGCCTGGCCGACGTTGACCAGCACGTGGCCGGTCTTCGCATCGGCACCGAAGGTGTAGCGCTCGGCCGCGGCGCGGGTCAGCGCAGTCGCCTCGACGTCGATGCCGCCGTAGTCGGTCAAGCGCACCTTGTAGTAGCCGGCCTGCCCCGCGCCGCCGTCCTGGCTGTAGCGCGCGCCGTACTTGCGGTGGTCGAAGTTCTTCGCATCGGTGGTGTCGAAATCGCCGCCGGGGCCGATCGTGCCGGTCACCGGCAACACCGACACCTGTCCGCCCTGCTCCCAGCAACCGGCACCGGACACGAACGAATGGCCGAAGCCACGGATTTTCTCATCGCCGTAGCGCCAGCCGACGTAGTGCGTGCCGGTCGGGCTGACCTGGATCAGGCCGAACGGCGCCGACGCGCCGGGGAAGGTATTGCCTTCGTCCTGAGTGCCGATGAAGGTGTTGACCAGCGCCGGCAGGTCGTCGCCCGTCGCGGCCACCGCCGGCGCGCCGGCCAGTCCCGCCGCCAGCGCGAGGGCGCATGCCATCCGCTTGCCCTTGCCGACCCGTATCGAAACAGCGAATCCGTACATGTACCCTCCCATGTGGCTGTCGGCCGCACGCGGCCCGGAGCGAAACCGATCGGCGTCCCCGCCACGCCGCGGCGCGGCTTGCGGGTGGTCGGCGGTTATCGCAGGATATATCTGATTGGATCGATCCAAATCGAACCGGGGAGCATTTTGAACCATCCGCCGCGCCGAATCACCTTGAACGATATCGCCCGCGCCTGCGACGTGTCGCGGGCAACCGTATCGCTGGTGCTGCGCGGCAGCCCGCTGGTGCATGCCGACACCCGCCAGCGGGTCGAAGCGGAAATGCAGCGCCAAGGCTACGTCTATAACCGCGCTGCCGCCAACCTGCGCCAACGTGTTTCCTCGTCGGTGGCGCTGGTCATCAACGATCTGTCGAACCCGTTCTTCGCCGAATTCGCCGCCGGCGTGGACGAGGCATTGGGCGCGAAGGGCTACGTGACCCTGCTCGGTTGCAGCAACGAATCGCCGGCGCGGCAGCGGCAGGTGCTGGGTTCGCTGATGGAACACCACCCGGCCGGCATCATCCTGTCGCCGGCCGAGAACAGCGACGCCGCCGGCATCGAACTGGCGGTCGGCCGGCTCACGCCGCTGCTGGTGTTCAACCGCGAGCTTATCGAGAACCAACCCGCCGCGAATCGGCCAGAGGGTTTTGAATACGATTTCCTCGGCCTGGACAATCGCGCCGGCGCGCACGCCGCCACCGCGCACCTGCTGGAACTGGGCCATCGCCGCATCGCCTTCTATGGTGGTCATGCCGATTCCAGTTCCTGCCGCCAGCGTCGCCTGGGCTATCGTGATGCCTTGCAGGAAGCCGGCATCGCCATCGACCCACGCTGGATGATCGAAACCGCGCCCACCCGCATCGAAGCCAACGCGCACGCGGAAGAACTGTTCGCCACCACGCCCGCACCAACGGCGGCAGTTTGCTACAACGACGCGGTGGCGCTGGGCCTGATGCTGGGCCTGACGCGACTGGGCCGCCGCCCCGGCGTCGATTTCGCCGTCACCGGCTTCGACGACATTCCCGAAGCCGCCGTCGGCATTCCGCCATTGACCACGCTGGCTGCCGATCCGCGCGCGCGCGGCCGACAGGCGGCGGAAATGCTGCTGCAACGCGCCACCGCTCCATCGCAACCACACCGCACCGTGGTCGTGCGCGTGCAGCTGACCGAACGCGACAGCACCGCGCATGCGCCTGCCCATTGAACACGCCTGCCGCCGCGCGCGGCCCTGCCCCGACACGAGCACTGCCGGATGAACCCTTCCGACACCATCGTCTGCTTCGGCGAGACGCTGATCGATTTCCTTGCCACCCCGCCGGCCGCCGGGCAAGCACCGACCTTCCGCCAGTTCGCCGGCGGCGCGCCGGCCAACGCCGCGGTCGCGGTCGCCAGGCTGGGCGGGCGTTGCGAATTCGTCGGCATGCTGGCGCAGGACATGTTTGGCGACTTCCTGCTGCACAGCCTGCGCGATGCCGGCGCCGGCACGCGCTACGTGCGCCGCACCGCGCAGGCGAACACCGCGCTGGCCTTCGTCTCGCTGGACGCGCACGGAGAACGCAGCTTCAGCTTCTATCGCCCGCCGGCCGCCGACCTGCTGTTCCGCGACGCCGACTTCGACCCGGCCTGCCTGGCCGAAGCCGGCACCTTCCACGTGTGCAGCAACAGCCTGACCGACCCTGACATCGCCGCGACCACGCTGTCGGGCATGGCGCGGGCGCGGGCCGGCGGCGCGCTGGTCAGCCTGGATCTGAATCTGCGCCCTGCCCTGTGGCCGAACGCCACGCCATTGCTGCCGGTGCTGTGGCAAGCGCTGGAAGCGGCCGACCTGGTCAAACTGGCGCGCGAGGAACTGGAACACCTCAAGCAAGGCCGCCACGGCGACGACGAGATCGTCGCGCGCCTGTTGCGCACCGCAAAGCTGGTGCTGGTCACCGACGGCGGCGCGCCGCTGCGCTGGCATGCGCGCGGCGGCAACGGCGAACTGGCGGCATTCAAGGTCAAGGCCGTGGATACCACCGCGGCCGGCGACGCCTTCATCGGCGGCCTGCTGTCGCAGTTGCAACGCCACGACATCGACGCGCGCAACTTCGACGACCTGCTGGCGAACTCGCCCGAGCTGGAACGCTGCCTGCGCTACGCCTCGGCCTGCGGCGCGCTGGCGGTGACGCGCCACGGCGCCTTCGCCGCCCTGCCCACGCACGCCGAAGCGATGGCGCTGCTCGGCGAACCACAGTCGGCGGACGCCTGAAGAGAACCGGCCCGGCGACATCGCCGGTTCCTTGCTGCGCGGCAGCATGCAGCGGACTAAGGCCATGTTAATAATGGCCCGGCTGATTGGATCGATCCAAACCGCATCCGCAGCAATCGTCAATTCAATCCTGGAGAGGGAGATTGAAATGAAAAAGATGTCGTGCACGCACGTCCGCAGCGCGCTGTCCGCGGCGATCGCCATCACGCTCATGGCTCCAGCCGCCTTCGCCCAGGAAACCGTCGAATCCGATGCTTCGCAACAGCAGGCCACCGAACTGGACAAGGTCACCGTCACCGGCTACCGCTACGCGATCGAGAAGAGTCTGGACCGCAAGCGCGACGCCAACGCGATCGTCGAAGTGGTCACCGCAGAGGACGTCGGCAAATTCCCCGACAAGAACGTCGCCGACGCGCTGCAGCGCGTGCCGGGCGTGATCGTCACCCGCAGCGGCGGCGAGGGCAAGAACGTCAGCGTCCGCGGCCTGTCCTCGGAACTGACCCTGACCGAATTGAACGGCAACTACATCGCCACGGCCGAATCCAACGGCGATCCGACGCGTTCGTTCAACTACATGCTGCTGCCGTCGAACATGCTGTCCAGCGCCGAGCTGTTCAAGTCGCCGGAAGCGCGCATCGACGAAGGCGGCGTCGGCGGCACCGTGATCCTGCACACGCGCCGCCCGCTGGAGTTGGAACCCAACAGCGGTTTCGTCTCGGTCGAAGGCACCTGGGCCGACACCAGCAAGAAGACCGACGGCCAGCTCTCCGGCTCGTATTCCTGGCACGATCAGGACAACCGCTTCGGGGTGTTCGTCGGCTACACCGACCAGAGGCGGACCACGCGCACGATGGGCGCCAGCACCGAAAGCTGGCAGTGGTACGGCCGCGACGAAGGCGGCACCGCGGTCGATGTGAACGGCAATCCCTCCAGCTTCGACTCCAATTGGTGGGGCGGCACGGGTTTTTACGACCAGAACGGCAACTACTACACCGGCTTCATGATGCCGACTTCGGTCAACCTGAGCGTCAAGGAAGAAGAACGCGAGCGCAAGGGCGGCCAGCTGACCTTCCAGTTCAGACCGGTGGACAACCTGACCCTGACCGCCAACTACTTTCGTTTCGAGCTGTCGCAGAACTCGCAGACCAACACGCTGAAGGTGCCGGAATGGAACATCGCCCGCTACTGGGGCGATGGCAACTGGGCCGGCGGTCGCCTGCTCGACGGCCTGAGCTTCGACCCCAGCGGCACCATCGTCACCGGCGCGGACTACAGCCTGCATGCCGGCAAGACCTATTACTGCAGCGAGGAAGAGGCCGCCGCCGCCGGCATGGCCCCGGGCGGCTGGGGCTCGGACGATTGCACCGTGCCGACGCCGCAAATCACCGGCAGCTACAACATCGAGAAATCGCTGTCCCAGACCGTCGATTTCGCCGGCGACTGGGTCGGCGATTCGGTCGATGTCGCCTTCAAGCTGGGCCGCACCTGGGCCAAGGGCGGGCCGAAACTGCAATTCTCGGTGCCGCTGAAGCCGCGCAGCCAGAACGCCGACGGCAGTTGGAACCTGGGCAACTACGCCAGCGCGTGGAGCCTGGTCGGCACGCCGACGATGACCTTCTCGCCGGAACTGATGCAGAACCTGGCGGCCGGCATCCTGCAGGTCGATCTGGGTTCGACCGGCTCGTCGTGGACCCGCAACAGCACCGAGCAGAAATACGCCCAGATCGATACCACTTGGCACAACGACGGCGATTTCCTGGAGTCGATCCAGTTCGGCGTGAAGGGTCGCGACGGCGGCATCCACCGCAGCACCGGCAACAGCTACTGGGTTTGCCCGGGCACCGATGCCAGCGATTACGACAACCGCTACTGGAACGGCCGCTGCAACGACCTGGCCAGCCAGTTCTCGCCGGACTTGGTGTATTCGCTGGGCAATCTGGCTGGCGGCATCAATGCCAGCGCCTTCCCGGCGATCAACTTCCCGGCCTACATCGCCTACTTGAACAGCACCTACGGGGCGATGCAGACCCGCAACGAAGACAACTTCGTTTACAACGTGGACGAAACGATCTACTCCACCTACCTGCAGGCCAACTTCCGCACCGAGCGCCTGCGCGGCAATGTCGGCGTGCGCGTCGTCAACACCCGACAGCACGCCGACTCGACGGACAAGGTCACCGCCTACAACGATTATTTCTTCGACGGTGCCGACGGCAATCCGCTGTCCTGCCAGAACGGCGACGCCGCGCCCACCGGCGCGCCGGCCGACACCTACTGCGGCAGCGAAGGCTACTGGCGGCTTTCGGACAGCGAACAGCGCACCGAATCATTCGCCATCAGCGCACTGGACCGTACCTACACCGACGTGCTGCCCAGCTTCAACCTGGCCTATGAACTGACCGACAACCTGCTGCTGCGCGCAGCGGCTTCCAAGGTGATCGCGCGCCCGAGCTACGGCGACATCGCCACCCCCGGCAGCCTCGAATATTTCAGCCCGGAATACGTCAACGATCGTCGCCTGACCGGCGGCGCGGGCGAACAGGGCTGGTACGGCTCGGGCAGCAACAAGAAGCTGGAACCGTATAAGGCCACGCAGTACGACATCGGTCTGGAGTGGTACTTCCACCCCGGTTCGGTCGTGGGCGCCGGCCTGTTCCGCAAGGACGTGAGCAATTTCTCGGTGCCGGTGGTGCAGGACGTGGACATGGTCGTGGGCGGCGAAACCGTCACGATCCAGAACTACTCGACCAGCGCCGGCGGCCGCGATGCGGTTTCCGAAGGCATCGAGGTTTACGCTCAGCACACACTGGATTTCGGCCTCGGCTTCCAGGCCAACTACACCTACAACCGCACCAACGAAGCGGCCATCACCCTCGAGGACGGCACCCAGATCGGCAAGTCGCCGCTGGTCGGCAGCGCGAAGAACCAGGCCAACTTCACCGTGTTCTACGAAACCGGCGGCCTGCTGCTGCGCGCTTCGTACAACCGTCGCGGCGAAGTGGTCGATGGCCTGGTCAACGGTCTGAACGTTTACGAGGAGCCCTACCAGCAGATCGACTTGAATGCGGCATACAACTTCAGCGACGCGCTGAGCATGACCGCCTCGGTATTGAACCTGACCAAGGAAGAGACGCGCTCCCATCTGGGCAACGACACCAGGGACCGCTTCTACTCCAACAGCTACGCCGGCCGCGTGCTGTACCTGGGCCTGACTTACAAGTTCTGATCCCCCCTCCCCGCACCGGCCGGCGCGGGGCCTTGCCCGGCAGTTGCCTCCCATCGTGCAACTGCCGTTTTTCTTCGCCGGCATGCGGGCGGCTGGGCATAATCAATGCTGCACACATCATCTGGAGGACATGCGCAATGACCCGCACCGACAACCGGATCGGCAACATGGCCGGCAGCGGCAACAAGCCAGGCGCTCCGCACCTGCGCCGGACCGCCGGCCTGCTGCTGACTTGCGTCGCCGCGTTTGCGGCGCATGCGGGCGACACGCTCATCGACGCAGGTTGGCAATTCCGCCTGCCACCCGGCAGTACGCAAACCGCCACGCATGCAGAAGCCGCGCAATGGCGCGCGGCCACGGTGCCGGGCACCGTGCATACCGACCTGCTGGCGAATGGACTTATTGCCGATCCCTACGTCGGCGCACCCGAAGCCGGCTTGCAATGGATCGGGCTGACGGACTGGGAATATCGCACCAACTTCGACGCGGCGGCCGATGCGCTGGAAGACGCGCGCAGCGATCTGGTGTTCGAAGGGCTGGACACCTTCGCCGAGGTTTTCCTCAACGGCGAGAAACTGCTGGATGCCGACAACGCCTTCCGCACCTGGCGCGTGCCGGTGCAAGGCAAACTGCGCGCCAGCGGCAACGAACTGCGCATCGTGTTCCGCTCGCCAATCGCGAAACTGCTGCCGCAGGTGCAGGCGATGCCGCACAAGATCGCCGGCAACTATCCCTCGCCCTACGGCGACGAACCGACCGACGCAATGACCGGCAACTTCGCGCGCAAACCCGGCTACCACTACGGCTGGGACTGGGGCCCGCGCTACGTCACCGCCGGCGTGTCGAAACCGATCAGGCTGCAAAGCTGGGACGCGCTGCGCATCGACAACCTGCAACTGCGACAGGACAAGGTGGACACGGCTCGTGCGGAACTGACCGCGATTGCGACGATTGATGTCGCGCGTGCCGGCAATTACCGGCTGCAACTGTGGCAGGTCGCACCAAACGGCCAGCGTACCCGTGCCATGCGGCGTGACATCGCCGTCGTCGCCGGCACCAATGCAGTATCGCTGCCGCTGCAAATCGACAGGCCGCAGCTTTGGTACCCAGCCGGCTACGGCGCGCAACCCCTGTACCGCTACGAACTGGAAATCGCCGACCAAAAAGGCGTCGTCGCGCAGACTGCCGCGCGCACCGGCCTGCGCAGCGTCGAATTGCGCCGCGATGCCGACGACAAGGGCCGCGGCTTCGCCTTCATGGTCAACGGCATCCCGGTGTTCGCCAAGGGCGCCAACGCGATTCCCTTCGACATGTTTGCTCCGCGCGTCACCGAGGCGCAACTGCGCCGCGTGCTGCAGTCGGCGGTGGATGCCAACATGAACATGATCCGCAACTGGGGCGGCGGCTATTACCAAAGCGACGAGTTCTTCGACATCGCCGACGAACTCGGCCTGCTGGTCTGGCAGGACTTCATGTTCGGCGGCGGCATGCAGCCGGGCTGGGACGACGATTTCCGCGAGAACGTGAAGGCCGAGGCGCGCGACCAGGTGCGGCGCCTGCGCAACCATCCCAGCATCGTGCTGTGGTGCGGCAACAACGAGGAAGAGATCGCCTGGAAGCACTGGGGCCGGGGCGAAAGGGATCTGCGCGCGGCCGATCCCGCCTTCGCGGAGAAAGTCTGGAACGGCTACGTGCAGATATTCGACCGCGACCTGCGCAAGATCGTCGAGGAAGAGGGCGGCGGCATCCGCTACTGGGCCAGTTCGCCCAGCGACGACCTCGTCGGCGTCGCCGACACGCCGGCCAGCGGCGACATGCATTACTGGCAGGTCTGGGGCAACAAGGCGCTGCCGCCGACCGCCTATCTCGACGTGACCCCGCGCTTCATGTCCGAGTACGGGCTGCAGGGCTGGCCGGTGCTGCGGACGATCTCGGCGTTCGCCAGGCCGGAAGAACAGGGCATCGACGCGCCGGTGATCCGCGCGCACCAGAAGTTCATGGCCGGCGCCGGCAACGAGCGCCTGCTGCATTACGTGCGGATGGAATTCGGCGAACCGAAGGATTTCGCCGATTTCGTTTACCTCGGCCAGGCGATGCAGGCCGAGGGCATCGAGCTGGCCGCCTTGCACCACCGCGCCAGCCGCCCGTACACGATGGGCTCGCTGTTCTGGCAACTCAACGACGTGTGGCCGGGCGCATCGTGGTCGAGCATGGACTGGTTCGGGCGCTGGAAGATGCTGCATTTCCACGCGCGGCGTTTCTTTGCGCCGGTTGCCGTGGCCGCGTTGCGCAACGCGCAAGGCAAGACGCAAGTCAGCCTGCTGAACGACCGCACCGATGCGCGCAACGGCGAGTTGCGCCTGCGGGTGATGTCGCTGGATGGCGAAGTGCTGCGTGACGAACGCAAGCCGGTGGCGTTGCCACCGCTTTCCGCCTCGGCCATCGCCAGCTACGACGACGCCGATCTGCTGGCAGGCGCGGACGGCAAAACCCGCGTCGCCGTTTTCGATCTCGTCGTCGAAGGCGAACCGGCATCGCGCGGCGTGGTGTATTTCACCGCCGCCAAGCACATCGCCTGGCCCGCCCCGGAAGTGGACGCGCAATTGCGCCGCGACGGCGATGGGCTGGTACTGGACCTGCACGCAAAGCGGATGACGCGCGCGCTGTGGATCGATTTCGGCGCGATTGATGCCGATCTTTCCGACAATGCATTGACCTTGCTGCCCGGCGAGCGCGTTTCGCTGCGCGTGACATCCGATGCCGATCTTCCCCGCCTGCGCGACGCACTCACGTTGCGTTCGCTGGCCGATACCCTTGCCTCTCCTCCGGAGTGATTACATGAGCCAAGCCATTCCTCCGCATGCCGACTTCCGCAGCGAAGCCTTCCTGCGCGAACACATCCGCCGGACCATGGCGTTCTACCACCCGCGCTGCATCGACCCGGCCGGCGGATTCTTTCACTACTTCAAGGACGACGGCACGGTCTATGACGCCGCGCATCGGCACCTGGTCAGCAGTACGCGCTTCGTATTCAACTATGCAACCGCCGCCAACGAATTCGGCAGCGAGAATGCCGCGCTGCACGACGAATATCTCAAGGCCGCGCGCCACGGCTTGAAGTTCCTGCGCGAGAAACACCGCGACGCGCAAAGCGGCGGTTATTTCTGGACGCTGCGCGAGGGCCAGCCGGAAGACACGATGCAGCACTGCTACGGCGCGGCCTTCGTGCTGCTGGCGTATGCGACGGCGGTCAAGGCAGGCATCGTCGATGCCAGGCCGTGGATGGACGAAACCTGGGAGCTGCTGCAGCAACGCTACTGGGAAGCGGGTCCCGGCCTGTACCGCGACGAAGCCGACCGCAACTGGAATTTCACCGGCTACCGCGGCCAGAACGCCAACATGCACATGTGCGAGGCGATGCTGGCCGCGTATGAAGCCAGCCACGAATGCCGCTATCTGGATCGCGCCCTGCTGCTGGCCGACCACATGACGCGCCGGCAGGCCGCGCAAGCCGGCGGGCTGGTGTGGGAACACTACGACCGCGACTGGCGGATTGATACCGACTACCATCGCGACGACCCGCGCCACCTGTTCCGGCCTTGGGGTTTCCAGCCCGGCCACCAGACCGAATGGGCGAAGCTGCTGCTGATTCTCGATGGCCATCTGCGCGATGCCGGCGAAGCCATCGACTGGCTGCTGCCGAAGGCGCGCGAACTGTTCGACCGCGCCGTGGCCGCTTCGTGGGACGCCGAATTCGGCGGGCTGGTCTATGGCTTTGCACCGGAGAAATTGCGCAAGGACGTGCCCGGCCGCTCGCTGCCCGATGGCGAGAACTTCATCTGCGACGAGGACAAGTATTTCTGGGTGCAGGCCGAATCCATCGCCACCGCCGCGCGCCTGGCCACCGCCACCGGCGATGACGGCTACTGGCATTGGTATGACCGCCTGTGGAATTACGCCTGGCAGCACATGATCGATCATCAATACGGCGCGTGGTATCGCATCCTGACGCGCGAGAACCGCAAGTACGACGACGAGAAAAGCCCGGCAGGCAAGACCGATTACCACACCATGGGCGCCTGCCATGACGTGCTGGCCGTGTTGCGCCGGAATCGTTGAAGCGGCGGGCGTGGCGATGATTTCGCGTTGTTTCTCGCGCTTGCGTGGCGCAGCCGTGGCCGTTGCGATTCTTTCCGCACCGGCCAATGCAGCATCGACGGATGCCGAACCGGCAATCCTGTTCAGTTCCTCGTTTGAAACCGGCGAGCCACAACCGGTTGGCGTGCAAGGCCACGATGACATGCACCTGCATGCGCATGTCGGCGGCGGCCCGGACGCGGCTTATACCGCCAGAACCGGCGTGGGCTTCACCGGCATGCATTCGCTGGAATATGCAGGCCAAACCGACGCCAGCGGCGATGAAGCCTCGCTGCGACTGTTCGAGGTTTCCATTCCGGTAAGCGCGAACACGAAACTGTCGTACCGCATCTTCCCGCAATTCATCGAAGGCGATCAGCGTTACCATGCCACCTTCGCCGCCATCGACCTGCTTTTCAGCGACGGCACGCGCTTGTCCGCGCTGGGCGCGCGCGACCAGCACGGCTTCGCGCTGTCGCCACGCGGACAAGGCGAATCGAAAACTTTGTACGCGCAACAGTGGAACCACAAGCAGTCGCGCATCGGCGCGGTCGCGGCGGGCAAACGCATCACCCAAATCCTGATCGGCTACCAGGGCCCGTCCGATGCGGCGCGCTTTCGCGGCTGGATCGACGACATCGCCCTCGTCAATGTCGTCGAAAACGATGCAAGCACACGTCCCAGCGACCATGTGCTGACCACGCGCGGCACGAATGCCAGCAGCGCGTTCTCGCGCGGCAACAACATTCCGGCCACGGCGGTGCCGCACGGCTTCAATTTCTGGACGCCGGTCACCGATGCCGGTTCGCTGAGATGGATCTACGAATACGCCAGACGCAACGACGCCGACAACCGGCCACGACTGGAAGCGCTGGCGCTGAGCCACGAAACCAGCCCATGGATGGGCGACCGCCAGACCTTCCAGGTGATGCCGTCGATCGCACGCGGCGTGCCGAACGCCGAACGCGCCGCGCGTGCGCTGCCGTTTCGCCATGAAAACGAAATCGCCAAGCCGCACCACTACCGCGTGCAACTGGACAACGGCATCGTCGCCGAGATTGCGCCCGCCGATCATGCGGCGATGTTCCGCTTCGTCTTCCCCGGCGACGATGCGAACCTGATCTTCGACAACGTCGATGATCGCGGCGACCTGTTGCTGTCGCCGGCCACGGGCGAGTTGAGCGGCTACACCGATACGCGCAGTGGCTTGTCCAACGGCGCCGGCCGCATGTTCATCCATGCGGAGTTCGACCGCCCGGTCGTCGCCAGCGGCAAGCTGGTCGCGGCCGATGGGCCGAAGGGCGGCAGGCGCGGCAACGTGCCGGGCTATTTCCGCTTCGACGCCGGGGAAACGCGCACCGTCACGATGCGGATCGCCACCTCGCTGATCAGCGTCGAGCAGGCCAGGCGCAACCTCGCGCTGGAAATCGCCGCGGACGACGGTTTCGACGACGTGCGCGAACGCGCGCAACGGGCGTGGGACGAACGGCTCGGCGTGATCGAAGTCGAAGGCGCCACGCCGGACCAGACGACCACGCTGTATTCCAACCTCTACCGGCTGTTCCTGTATCCCAATGCCGGCCACGAGAACGTCGGCAGCAACGATGCCCCACACTGGCGGCACGCGGTGCAGTCCTCGGCCAGCAAGGACATCCCTGCCGGAACCACCGAGACCGCGACCGGTGCGGCGGTCGTCGATGGCAAGATCTACGTCAACAATGGCTTCTGGGACACCTACCGCACGGCGTGGGCGGCGTATTCGCTGTTCGCGCCCGACCAGGCCGCGGAGATGGTCAACGGCTTCCTGCAGCACTACCGCGACGGCGGATGGGTGCCGCGCTGGTCCTCGCCCGGTTACGCCAACTTGATGACCGGCACCAGTTCGGACGTGGCCTTCGCCGACGCCTACGTCAAGGGCGTGCGCGGCATCGACGCGGCCGCGCTGTACGCCGCGACGATCCGCAACGCCGCCGTCGCGCCGCCGAACGACAACGTCGGCCGCAAGGGCATGGACGTGGCGCCCTTCATCGGCTACACGCCCGATGCCGTCGGCGAAGGCGTGTCCTGGGCGCTGGAGGGCTGCATCAACGACTACGGCATCGCCAACCTGCTGGAAGCCATGACGAAGGATTCATCCGTCACGATCCCGCGCGAGCGACTGCTGACCGAGCGCGACTACTACCGCAACCGCGCGCTGAACTACGTGCGCATGTTCGATCCGGCCATCGACTTCTTCCAGGGCCGCGCCGTCGATGGAAAGTGGAAATCCAGCGCCCCCGACTACAAGCCGGAAATCTGGGGCCACGACCACGACTACACCGAAACCAACGGCTGGGGCTTCGCCTTCCTGGCGCCGCACGACGGCCAGGGGCTGGCCAACCTGTACGGCGGCCGCGACGGGCTGGCGCGCAAGCTGGACGCCTATTTCGCCACGCCCGAGACCGCCGGCCATCCCGGCTCCTACGGCGACGTGATCCACGAAATGGTCGAGGCGCGCGACGTGCGCATGGGCCAGTGGGGCTTCTCCAACCAGGTCGCGCACCATGTGCCGTGGATGTATCTGTACGCCGGCCAGCCGTGGCGCACGCAGGAAATCGTGCGCGAAACGCTGGCGCGGATGTACGTCGGTTCGGAGATCGGCCAGGGCTATCCCGGCGACGAGGACAACGGCGAATCCTCGGCGTGGTGGCTGTTCGCGGCGCTGGGGTTCTATCCGTTGCAGATGGGCAGCGAAGACCTGGCGATCGGCTCGCCGTTGTTCGCCCGGGCCACGGTGCACTTGCAGGGTGGGCGCACGCTGACGATCCGCGCACCTGGCAACGGCCGCGACAACGTGTACGTCGCCGGCGTCGGCGTGAACGGCAAGCCCTGGAGTCGCACCACGATCCCGCACAGACTGCTGGTCGAAGGCGGCGACATCGAATTCCGCATGTCGGCCGAACCCGGCACATGGGGCAGCGAAGTTGCGGCCCTGCCGCCGTCACTGACGGTTGGCGATGCGCCGCCGACTCCACTGGCCGACCTGACCGGCACAGGTTGCGGCGCGGCAGAGGCGGGTGTTGGCGAACTGTTCGACGACGACTCGCGCAGCGAAGCGGTTTTCTCCGCGACGCCGGCATCGATCACCTGTTCCTTCGACAAGCAACCGGATGCTGCCGTCGTCATGTACACGCTGACTTCCGGCAGCAGCGGCGGCCATCCAGGCGGCTGGGTGCTGGAAGGCTCCAATGACGGCAAGACGTGGCAGGAGTTGGATCGCCGCCGCGGCGAGGCTTTCGAATGGCCGCGCTACACCCGGCCGTTCCGGCTGCATGCTCCCGCGAAATACCGCCATTACCGGCTGGTCATCACTGCCGCCAGCGATTCGCGGCCATTCTCTCTGGCCGAAATCGAGTTGCTGGGCAAACCTTGACTCGGACAAGTCGGAACCACGTCCTCGACGCACTGTTGCCTTGCCCGATGCAAGCGTCGAGGGCGCAGCCCCGACCTTGCCCATCATCCCGGCAACGCTTTGGCTTGCGCCGGAATCAGGCCGCTTCCGCGCTGGCGCTGGCACGGCGCGCGCGCACCGCGTTCGCCAGTCGCCGCAGCACGGCGACGGATTCTTCCCAACCCAGGCAGCCGTCGGTGATGCTCTGGCCGTAGGTCGGTTCGCAGCCTTCGACCAGATCCTGGCGGCCACCGACCAGGTGGCTTTCGACCATCGCGCCGACGATGCGGGTTTCGCCATTCTCGATCTGCGTGGCGATGTCGTCGATGACGGCGGGCTGGTTGTCGGGGTTCTTGCCGCTGTTGGCGTGGCTGGCGTCGATCATCAGCCGCGCAGGCAGGCCGGACTTGGCCAGCACGTCGCTGGCCGCCTGCACGCTGGCGGCGTCGAAGTTGGGCGTCTTGCCGCCACGCAGGATGATGTGGCAATCGCGGTTGCCGTTGGTGGTGACGATGGCGGTCTGGCCCTGCTTGGTCACCGACAGGAAGTGATGCGGATGCGTGGCCGCGCCCACCGCGTCGGCGGCGATCTTGACGTCGCCGGTGGTGCCGTTCTTGAAGCCGACCGGGCACGACAGGCCGCTGGCCAGTTCGCGGTGTACCTGGCTCTCGGTGGTGCGCGCGCCGATCGCGCCCCACGCAACCAGATCGGCCAGGTATTGCGGCGAGATCACGTCGAGGAATTCCACGCCCGCCGGCAGGCCCATGCGGTTGATTTCCAGCAGCAGGTTGCGGCCGATGCGCAGGCCCTTGTTGATGTCGAAGCTGCCGTCCAGATCCGGGTCGTTGATCAGGCCCTTCCAGCCGACCGTGGTACGCGGCTTTTCGAAATAAACGCGCATGACGATTTCCAGCGCGTCGCCCAGTTCGTCGCGCAGCGGGCGCAGGCGCTGGGCATATTCGATGGCGGCGGCCGGGTCGTGGATCGAGCACGGGCCGATCACCACCGCCACGCGGTCGTCATCGCCATGCAGGATCGCGTGCAGCGCCGCGCGCGACGCGGCGACGGTGGCCGAAGCCGTTTCGTCGCAAGGCAATTGCGCCAGCAGTTGCGCCGGCGTGGCCAGCGGTTGGATGGCGCGGATGCGCAGGTCGTCGGTCAGCGGGGACATCGGGGTTTCTCTCGTGGGCTTCGATATTTCGTTGAATGAAAAAAGCCGCCAGTTCGCGCTGGCGGCTTTCGGGATGCGTCTGAAGTTTTCTTCAGGTTGAACGCGATCCTTCCTCCGCCGATGGCATTGGAAAGCCGTAGTACCAAAAGTGGAAGCGGGCGCGGTTGGCGTTCATGGATCGGCATTGAAACACGGCGCCATCCGGTGCGCCACTGTTTCATCGGCAACGAAGGCACAAGGAAAAACCCCGCCATCGCTGGCGGGGTTTTCGGTGCTGCGGTGTTGCGGCCGGGATGGATCAGAAGTCCATGCCGCCCATGCCACCCATGCCGCCCGGCGGCATCGCCGGTTCTTCCTTCTTCGGCGCTTCGGCCACCATCGCTTCGGTGGTGATCATCAGGCCGGCGATGGAGCTGGCGTTGACCAGCGCGGTGCGGGTCACCTTGGTCGGGTCGAGGATGCCGAACTCGATCATGTCGCCGAACTGGCCGTTGGCGGCGTTGTAACCGAAGTTGCCCTTGCCTTCCTTGACCTGGTTGACGATGACGCTCGGCTCGTCGCCGGCGTTGGTGACGATCTCGCGCAGCGGGGCTTCCATCGCGCGCAGGGCGATCTGGATGCCGTGGTTCTGGTCCTCGTTGGCGCCCTTCAGGCCTTCGATCGCCGCCTTGGCGCGGATCAGGGCGACGCCGCCGCCGGGCACCACGCCTTCTTCCACCGCCGCACGGGTCGCGTGCAGGGCGTCTTCGACGCGGGCCTTCTTTTCCTTCATCTCGACTTCGGTGGCCGCGCCGACCTTGATGACGGCGACGCCGCCGGCCAGCTTGGCCACGCGTTCCTGCAGCTTCTCGCGATCGTAGTCCGAGGAGGTCTCCTCGATCTGCGCCTTGATCTGCTTGATGCGCGCCTCGATCAGGTCGGTCTTGCCGGCACCGTCGATGATGGTGGTGTTTTCCTTCGACACCTGCACCTTCTTGGCGCGGCCCAGGTCGGCGATGGTGGCCTTTTCCAGCGACAGGCCGACTTCTTCGGACACCACGGTGCCGCCGGTCAGCACGGCGATGTCTTCCAGGATGGCCTTGCGGCGATCGCCGAAGCCCGGGGCCTTGACGGCGGCGACCTTGACGATGCCGCGGATGGTGTTGACCACCAGGGTGGCCAGCGCTTCGCCTTCGACTTCCTCGGCGACGATCAGCAGCGGCTTGCCGGCCTTGGCCACGCCTTCCAGCACCGGCAGCAGTTCGCGCACGTTGCTGATCTTCTTGTCGTGGATCAGGATGTAGGGGTCGTCGAATTCGACCTGTTGCGACTGCTGGTTGTTGATGAAGTACGGCGACAGGTAGCCGCGGTCGAACTGCATGCCTTCGACGACGTCCAGCTCGTTGTCCAGGCCGCTGCCTTCCTCGACGGTGATGACGCCTTCCTTGCCGACCTTCTTCATCGCTTCGGCGATGATGTTGCCGATGGATTCATCCGAGTTGGCCGAGATGGTGCCGACCTGAGCGATAGCCTTGTCGTCGGCGGTCGGCTTGGACAGCTTCTTCAGTTCCTCGACGGCGGCTTTCACGGCCTGGTCGATGCCGCGCTTGAGGTCCATCGGGTTCATGCCGGCGGCGACGGCCTTGCTGCCTTCGCGGATGAACGCCTGCGCCAGCACGGTGGCGGTGGTGGTGCCGTCGCCGGCATTGTCGGAGGTCTTGGAAGCGACTTCCTTGACCATCTGCGCGCCCATGTTCTCGAACTTGTCGGCCAGTTCGATTTCCTTGGCGACGCTGACGCCGTCCTTGGTGATGGTCGGCGCGCCGTAGCTCTTTTCCAGCACGACGTTGCGGCCCTTCGGGCCGAGGGTCGCCTTCACGGCGTTGGCGAGGATGTTGACGCCGCGCACCATGCGCGAACGGGCGTCTTCACCGAAACGGATGTCTTTGGCTGCCATGTGTGTAACTCCAGTGATTCGTGATTGATTCTGTTCTTGGGAAACCGGCAACCGGGAGCCGGTAACCGGAGTGCTGGAAAGTCCGCGTGCTTTCCGGTTGCCGATTCCCGGCTACCGGCTCACGGCTGCTTAGCCGAGGATCGCGAAGATGTCGTCTTCCTTCACCACCAGGTAATCGGTGCCGTCGAGCTTGACCTCGGTGCCGCTGTACTTGCCGAACAGCACCTGATCGCCGACCTTGACGGCCGGGGCACGGACGTTGCCGTTGTCCAGGGTCTTGCCCGGGCCCACGGCGACCACTTCGCCCTTGATCGGCTTTTCGGTGGCCGAATCCGGGATCACGATGCCGCCGGCGGAGACTTTTTCTTCTTCGGTGCGCTTGATCACGACGCGGTCGTTAAGCGGCTTCAGATTGCTCATTTCGAACCTCTGCAAATGGTTGATTGGGAAGGGAAAACCGGGAAATTTTAGCACTCTCCGGCAATGAGTGCCAGCGATGCGGGCATGAAAGTCCCGGCGAACCGGGTGCCAGCTAAGTAGGGGCGGCTGGTGGGGTTTCAAGGGGGCTGGAAGATTTTTTGGTTCCCCCTTCTTCCGCGGAAGTCGTTCTTCCGCGGAAGTCGCTGGCTTCGGTGGGACGCCGCGCCCTGTCGCCGGGAGCCGCTTTTCGCTCGGTCGGGGCAATCCTGCCCCGACTCGCGCGCGCGACAACATGCCTATTGCGCTTGTCGCGACCCCCGGCGAAAGGGCACGGCTTGTCCGTTGCTGTGAATTTACCGCTTCGTAGGTCGGGGCTACGTCCCCGAC
>JASGDT010000043.1:0-27618 GCA_047607085.1 Pseudoxanthomonas sp.
CGGCTACGGCGCGCGCTTCGTCGCCGAACGGCCTACCCGCGTGGGCGTGGTCGCCTTCGGCTACGCCGACGGCTACCCGCAGATGGCGCCCAACGGCACCCCGGTTTCGATCGACGGCCACCCCGGCAAACTGATCGGCCGAGTGTCGATGGACATGCTGACCGTCGATCTGACCGACCACCCGCACGCCGGCCTGGGCAGTACCGTGCAGTTGTGGGGCGACGCGCCGACGGTGTCGGCACTGGCCGCCGCCTGCAAGGTCAGCGCCTACGAAATCCTGTGTGCGTTGAAGCGGGCGAGAAGGGTCTATTCGGGGTAGGAGCGGGCATCAATCGCCGGCGGAAGACGTATCGATCGCGACCACCACCGACATGCCCGGGCTCAGCCGTGCGGCCGCTTCCTGGCCGGGATCGACCGAGATCTTCACCGGGATGCGTTGGGCGATCTTGACGAAGTTGCCGGTGGCGTTGTCGGCCGGCAGCACGCTGAACTCGCTGCCGGTGGCCGGCGAGATTTCCTGCACGCGGCCATGCAGTTTCGCGCCGCCCAGCGCATCGACGGTGAAGCTGGCCGGCTGGCCGATGCGCACGTTGGCCATCTGCGTCTCCTTCAGGTTCGCCACCACCCACAGCGTGTCCGGCACCACCGCCATCAGTTGCGTGCCGTTGGTGACGTAGGCGCCCACGCGCACGCCGACCTGGCCCAGGCGGCCGCCGCGCGGGGCGAGGATGCGGGTGTTGTCCAGGTTGATCTGCGCCAGCCTGACCGCCGCTTCGGCGCCGGCCACCGCCGCTTCCAGCGAAGCGCGGTTGACCTCGACGCTGCGTGCGTTCTGTTCGGACGCCTGCAGCGCCGCCTGCGACTGGGCCACGCTGGCCTGCGCCTGCGCGTTGGCGGCGAAGGCGGTGTCGCGGTCCTGCTCCGACAGCAGCCGGTCCTTCGCCAGTCGTTCGGCGCGGGCCAGCGCGGCGCGGGTGCGCGCGTACTGCGCGGCGTTGCTGGCGACGCCGGCCCGGCTCTGGGCGATGCCGGCCTGCGCGCTGCGCAACTGCTGCTCCCAGTTGTCCAGGTTGGCCCGCGCGGCCTGCAGTTGCGCCTGCGCTTGGTCGAGTTGCTGCCGGTAGATGCGGTCGTCGATCTTCGCCAGCAAGTCGCCGGGCTTCACCGGCTGGAAATCCTGCACCGGCACCTCGACCACGTAGCCGCTGACCTGCGGCGCGATGATCGTGACCTGGCCGCGCACCATCGCGTTCTCGGTGTTTTCGATCGCGCTGGAGAACGGCGGCAACCGCCACGCGTACAGCACCAGGCCGATGCCCAGCAGCACCAGCAGCAGGAAGCCGGCCATGCCGGAGATGCGCCGGCGGCGGCGCGACTTCAGGCGTGCGGCGTCGGCCGGCGCTGCGGGTGCGGCGGCTGGCGGGGCGGGCGTTGCGGCGGGATCGGGCGTGCTCATGCGGTGCTCGCGGCGGCGTTGGCGACGGTGGAGGCGCTGGCGGCGGGCGCGTCGGGCAGGCGTCGCTTCCAGCGGATACGGAGCAGGTGGAACAGCATCCAGGCCAGCGTGGCGAGGGCCAGCCAGCCGATGACCAGGAACACGTCGTTGTAGGCCAGCACGTTGGCCTCGCGGGTGGCCACGGCGGCCAGTTGCTTCAGCGCCAGCGCCTGCTGCTGCGCCGGGTCGGCCACGCTGTGCGCGTAGGCGGCGGCGTAGGCCTGCACGCGCGCGGCGACCTGCGGGTCGGTCAGGACCAGGTGTTCGACCAGTTGGCTGGAATGGAACTTCTCGCGCCAGATCTGCAAGGTGCCGAGGAAGGCGCTGCCGAACAGCCCGCCCATGTTCTGCGACATGCCGAACAGCACGATGAAGCTGATCAGGTTGCGCGGCTCGGTGACCACCTTGCCGAAGCCCATCAGCAGCGCCGGAGCGAGGAACAGGATGCTGCCGAAGCCGATCAGGAACTGGCTGAAATACATTTCCTCCGGCCGGGTCAGGCTGGTGGCGCCGGCGTCCATGAACGCGCCGACGGCGACCATCGCCAGCGAGGCGACCAGGTGGTAGGGCAGGTTCTCGCGGGTGAGCAGCACCGCGCTGGCGACGATCCCGAGCACCGCGCCCAGCAGCACCACCAGGAACAGCGCGTGCGTCTGTTCGTTGCTCATGCCCAGTTGCTGCAGGAATCCGACCGCGCCCACGCCCTGTTCCGACAGCGCGATGCGGATCAGCACGATGCTGGCGGCCAGCCGCAGCATGTCGCCGTTGGCCAGCCAGCGAGTGTTGATCATCGGCCGCTGGCGGCGGTGTTCGACCAGCGCGGCGGCGGCCAGCAGCGCAATGGAGCAAGCCAGGGTCACGCCCAGCCACGGCGTGTCGGTCCACCACAGGTAGCGGCCCAGCGACAGCACCGCCGCCAGCCCGGCCGCGCCGCTGGCGAACAGCATGAAGGTGAGGAAATCGAGCTTCTCGAACACGCGGATGCGGTCGCTGGGCGGCAGCTTGAGCATCAGCACGCAGGCCAGCGAGACCACGCCCAGGCCCAGTTCGAACAGATACAGGCCGCGCCACTCGCCGAATTCCAGCAGGCGGTTCGAGAACACTCGCGCCAGCGGCAGCGCCAACTGGCTCAGCCCCAGGCCGATGACCAGGGCCTTGAGCCGGTGCACGGCCGGGAAGGCCTGGATCATGTAGTAGATGCCCAGCGAACTGAGCGCCGCGCCGACCAGCCCGTGCGCGGCGCGGACCGCGATGGCCGAATGCAGGTCGTTGACGAACAGGTGCGCGGCGGTGGCCAGCACGTACAGGCCCAGGAAGATCTCGGTGAACAGGCGCAGGCCGAACTGCTGGCGGAACTTGACCAGCAGCAGGTTGGCGGAAGCGTTGGTCATCACGAACGCGGCCGGCAGCCACGCCATTTCCCACGCATACGCGCCCAGCGCGCCCTGCAGGTACGGCAGGTTGGCGGTGACCAGCGCGTTGCTGAGCCCGCCGGTCAGGGCGACGATGACGCCGACGGCGCCGTACTGCACCCGCCGCAGCGGCGCGTGCAGCGGAGTGGACGCCGAACCGGGCAGGGTCGGCCGCTCGTGCGGCAGCCATTCGCGCGGTGCATAGCGGTCCCGTTCGGTCATGGAACATTGTCGCATGGCGACGCGAAGGCGGAATGCGCGGGGAATGGTGCGATAATCCGGGCATGAGCCAAGCTTCCGAAAAGCCTTCCCCCTACGAGCGCGGCACCACCCACTTCGGCTTCCGCGACGTGGATGCACGGCAGAAACAGAAACTGGTCGGCGAGGTGTTCACTTCGGTCGCCGGCAACTACGACCTGATGAACGACCTGATGAGCCTCGGCATCCATCGGGTGTGGAAGCGCTACTTCGTCGCCACCGCGCAGGTGCGCCGCGGCGACCGCGTGCTGGATCTGGCCGGCGGAACCGGCGACATCGCCGCGCTGCTGAAGCCGCGCGTGGGCGATACCGGCGAGATAGTTTTGGGCGACATCAACGCCGGCATGCTGTCGGTGGGCCGCGACCGCCTGACCAATCGCGGCCTGGTCGCCGGTTTCGATTACGTGCAGTGCAATGCCGAGGCGTTGCCGTTTCCCGATGGCAGCTTCGACCTGGTGACGATCGCCTTCGGCCTGCGCAACGTCACCGACAAGGACGCCGCGTTGCGCGAGATGCATCGCGTGCTCAAGCCAGGCGGGCAGGCGCGGGTGCTGGAGTTTTCGGAAGTGACGGCGGACTGGTTCAAGCCGGTCTATGACTTCCACTCGTTCAAGGTGCTGCCGAAGCTGGGCAAGCTGTTCGCCAATGATGCCGACAGCTACCAGTACCTGGCCGAAAGCATCCGCAAGCATCCGCCGCAGGAAGAACTGAAGGCGATGATGGCCGACGCCGGCTTCGCCCGCGCGCGCTACAAGAACCTGTCCGGCGGCATCGTCGCGATCCACGACGGTTACAGGATTTGATTGCGGGCAGCACGGCCATGGCGTGTTGGCCTTTTGCACCCTTTGCGGGCATGTGCTCCTGCACTTTCGGCATCACTTCGGCTTGAACACCACCTTGGTGCTCACCGCCACTTCGTTCGGAATGGTCTTGGTGTCGGCCCAGTCGCCGCTGCCGATGCCGAAATCCAGGCGCCTGACCGTGGCCTTGCCGGCCAGCACCGGCTGCGCGCCGGGGGTCCAGGTGAAGGTCAGCGTGACCGGCTTGCTGATGCCGCGCAGGTTCAGCACGCCGTCGGCGGCGTACTGGTTGCCGCCCAGCGCGCGGAACTTGCTGGCGGTGTAGTGCGCTTGCGCGAACTTTGCGACGTTGAAGAAATCGCCGCCCAGCAGCGTGGAATCGCGATCTTCGTTGCCGCTGTTGCTGCCGGTGAGGGTGATGGTCACGTCCAGCTTCGATGCCTCCAGCCTGGCCGGGTCGAAGCTCAGCGTGGTCGCGAAGCCGCCGAACTTGCCGGTGAACACTTCGCCGTCGTAGCTGCTGGCGAACACCAGGGTGGAGCCGGGCGCCTGCACGTAGTCGGCGGCGCGCGCCGGTGCGGTGGCGGCCATGCCGATGAAAGCAGTGGCGACCAGCGCGGCGGCGGTCAGGGCGGGGCTGGCGAAGGATTTGTTCATCGGGAAAATCCTGACTGTCGGCTATTTCATTGCATGGAAGCGTTGCGGCGCGATCATCGTCTATGCGGCGGATGATTTCCTGCGGCGCGGGAGCATCCGCAGCAAGGTGGCGTCGCGGTTGAAGATATGGTGCTGCAAGGCCGCGCCCGCGTGCAGCAGCACCAGCGCGATCAGCAGCCAGAAGCCCCATTCGTGGGCGAAGTGCGCGATCGCCTTCAAACCATCGTCCGGTGCGACCAGCTTGGGCATGTTGAACAAGCCGAAGAACTTGAACGGGCGCAGACCGCTGGCCGAATCGTACAGCCAGCCGGACAGCGGTATCGCCAGCGCCAGCGCGTACAGCAGCACGTGGGTGAGGCTGGCGATGGCGTGCTGCCAGCGCGGCGTGCCGGACACCGGCCGGGGCGCGCCGGCGTACAACCGCCAGCCCAGCCGCAGCAGCATCAGCGCCAGCACGGTGATGCCCAGCGACTTGTGCGCGGTATAGACCCAGAAGTACTTCGGCGAGCGCGGCAACTCGCCCATGGTCAGGCCGACCACGCCGATGGCGAGGATCAGCGCGGCGATCAGCCAGTGCAGGGTCTGGCTGATGCTGCCCCAGCGGTCGGCGGTGTTCTTCAAGGTCATGGCGTGCGGTATCGGCTGGCGGAATCCGCCTGTGGAACCGGGGATGGTAAGCGGAATGCCGCGAGGATGCCGCGCTTGCGCCCGCAACGATGCGTTGCGACGATGCCGGCGGCCGGTTTCCGGGAAGGGATGGGGAATGCACGGGATGAATGCGTGGATGTGCCGTGTCGGCGCAAGCCTTGCACTGTCGTGGCTGCTGGCCTTCTCGATCGCCGTGCCGGCGCTGGCGGGCATGCCGGAAACGCCGATGCTGCGGCAGTTGTCGGTCGCCGAAGGGTTGCCTTCGAACATTGTCTATGACCTGGTCGAAGATGCCGACGGCTATCTGTGGTTCGCCACGCTGGACGGACTGGCGCGTTACGACGGCTTGGGGTTCCGCGTCTGGCGCAGCGAGGACGGGCTGGGCGACAACGAGATCAACACGCTGAACGTCGATGCCGAAAACCGGCTGTGGATTGGCACCGAGAGCGCGGGGCTGGTGGTGCTGGATGCGGCGCGGCGCGAGTTCCGCGCGATCCGGCAAGTCGGCGGCGTGCAACTGGACGCCGATCCGATCTGGGATCTGGCGCGCACGGCCGATGGTGCGTTGTGGATCAGCACGTCTTCGGCGGGGCTTTACCGCTTGCGCGAAGATGGCGGCATCGACCACTTCCTGCCACGACCGGGCGATCAGCGCAGTCTGCCCGGACGCACGGTCACCGCGCTGGAAATCGGCCGCGATGGCACACTGTGGGTGGCGACCGCCAGCGGTGCGGCGCGTTGGACCGGCAAGGATTTCCTGCGCATGCCCGACGAGGAATACGTGGTCGGCCTGGTCGTCGATCATGACGGCAGCGCCTGGACGCAGACCACCACGCAGGGCCGCCACTATGCGGCGTCGGGCGAGCGCCTGCCATTGCCGCGGATCCTGTCGCAGCAAGCCGATGCATCCGGCGTGGTATTGCAGGATCGTGACGGCGGCTACTGGGTGAATCACGCCGAGGGCCTGCTGCATTTCATCGACGACCGCCTGTACCCGGCATCCCTGTACAGCAACTTGGTGCAGGGGCCGATAGCGCCGAAATTCGATCGCGCCCTGGTCGGCCGCGATGGCGGCATGTGGTTTGCCAGCAACGATGCCGGTGTCTGGCATCTGCCGTCGAACTGGCGGCAATTTCTGGTACTGAAGAAAAACGGCAGGTCGCCATCGGCGCTGGGCAACACCCAGGTTTACGGTGCGACGGTTTCATCGAAGGACGCAATGGTATGGCTGGTGGGCAGCAGCGGCGTGCTGGATCGACTGGACACGTTGACCGACACGATCCGGCCGGTTTACCGCAGCGTTCCCAGTGTCGTGTTCAACACGGTGCTGGAAAGCACGGATGGCAAGGTCTGGGTGGGCTACAACGACGGCCTGCTGCGCTACGACCCGGCCAGCGGTGCAGTGCGGCAATGGAATGCGGACAGCCGCGAGGACGCCACGCTGGAGGAAGGCGTGTTGGGCATCGCGCAGGATGCGGACGGTTTGTTGTGGATATGGACGTCGGCCACTGGCATGCAGGTGCGCACGATGGAAGGCCGGGTGCTGGAAAACATCCGCTTGGGCGATGGACGCGGCCTGTCGCCGGGCCTGTTCGTCAAGCAGTTGCAGCGTGGACCGCGGGGCGAGGTGTGGCTGGCCGGAACGCAGGGATTGCAGGCATGGGACAAGCAGGCCAGGCGCTTCGTGCAGGTGCCGGGTTCGCCGGAAGGATTGATCGACGGCTTCGACCCGGCCGGCGACGGGATGGTCTGGATCGCGCGTTTCGGTGCAGTCGAAGCTTACCGTTTCGAAAATGGCGTCTTGAAGTTGCACAAGCGCATCGCCGCCGAGGCGGGCCTGCCGCAGATCGCCTTCAAGGGCATTGCGGAGGATGGCGACGGCATCCTGTGGGTGGCCAGCAATCGCGGCCTGGTGCGGGTCGATCCAGCATTGGCGACAACGCGGATCTATGGCATCGGCGATGGCTTGCCGGGGCAGGAAATCGCGTTCGCACCGGTTGCCGGCGGCGACGCGCGGTTGCTGATCGCCGCGGCGCACGGCGTGGCGGTGTTTGATCCGGCTGCATTGAGGCCGTCGTCGCTGATGCCACGGCTGGCGATCGATTCGATCGCCGTGCGCCGCGGCGGCGATGTGATCCCGCTGCCGGTCAATCTGCCGTTCCGGGTCGGCAACGACGACCGCGATCTGCACGTGGTGGCGCGTTTGCTGTCGTTCGACAACGTGGCCGGCAACCGCTACCGCTTCCGGCTTTCCGGTTTCGACGACGACTGGGTCGATGTGGGCGGCAGCGGCGAGCGCACCTTCTCGCGCCTGCCACCGGGCGATTACCGGCTGGAGATCGCCGGCCGCACCGCCGACAACCTGTGGTCGGAGACCAGGACCATTGCCTTCCATGTCGATCCGCCATGGTGGCGCACATGGTGGACGCTGGCCGCGTTCGTCGTGCTGGGTCTGTTGCTGCTGTGGTACGCCGCCGCGGCCTACCGCATGCGGGTCAAGCGGCGCAGCGCGTGGCAACTGGCCGAACACAAGCGCGAGCTGGCCGAACAGGCTTCGCTGGCCAAGACCCGCTTCCTCGCCACCCTGGGCCACGAAGTGCGCACGCCGATGACCGGCGTGCTGGGCATGAGCGAACTGCTGCTGGGCACGCCGCTGGACGAAAAGCAGCGCGGCTACACCAACGCCATCCAGAACGCCGGCAAGCACCTGCTGCGTCTGGTCAACGATGCACTGGACCTGTCGCGGATCGAGTCGGGCAAGCTGGAACTGGAGCAGCAGGCATTCGACCTGCGTGAATTGATTGCCGACGTGACCCATCTGGTCGCACCGATGGCACGGCAGCGCGGCCTGCATTTCGAATGCGCCATCGATCCGGCCGCACCGCGCGCGCTGCGTGGCGATCCACTGCGGGTGCGGCAGATCCTGCTGAACCTGCTGAACAACGCGCTGAAATTCACCGAGCGCGGCCGAATCGGCTTGCAGGTGCAGCCGCGCGCCGGCGGCGGCGTGCGCTTCACCGTCAGCGATACCGGCCCGGGCATCAATGCCGAGCAGCAGGCGCGGCTGTTCCAGCGCTTCGTGCAGGCCGAAGGCGCGCGCACCACCGCACGCTACGGCGGCAGCGGCCTGGGCCTGGCGATCTGCCAGGAACTGGCGGCAGCGATGGGTGGCGGCGTCGAACTGGAAAGCACGCCGGGCGAAGGCGCGCGCTTCATCGTCGATCTGCCGCTGGAGGAAACCACCGTGCTGTCGCCTTCAGCGCGCGATGAAGGCGCGGCAACGGCGGTGGCGTCGCAGTCATGGCACGTGCTGCTGGTCGAAGACGACCCCACCGTTGCCGAAGTCATCACCGGCCTGTTGCAGGCGCGCGGCCACGCGGTGCGTCACGCTGCACATGGCCTGGCCGCGCTGGCCGAAGTCGGCGGTGGCGAACGCTTCGACGCCGCCTTGCTGGATCTGGACCTGCCGGGCCTCGATGGCCTGGCGCTGGCGCGACAACTGCGCGCGCAGGGTTTCGCCACGCCGCTGCTGGCGATCACCGCCCGCGCCGACGCCGCCGCCGAACCGATGGCGATGGACGCGGGCTTCGACGGCTTCCTGCGCAAGCCCTTGACCGGCGAAATGCTGGAAGCGGCGATGCGAACGTCGATTGACCGGGAATAGGGTTCTTTCGCGTCCACCCGCAATCAACGCCGGCTGTATTCGTGCACTGCGTCAACCAGCACCGCAACGTGGTCGGGATTCATGTCCGGCGACATGCCGTGGCCGAGGTTGAACACATGGCCGTCGCGCTCTCCGCCGTTGCCTTCGGCGTAGCTGTCCAGCGCACGCCTGACTTGCGCGCGGATCGCATCCGGCGAGCCATGCAGCGTGGCCGGATCCAGGTTGCCCTGCAGCGCGACCTTGCCCTGCGTGCGACGTGCGGCCTCGCCCAATTCGACCAGCCAGTCCACACCCAGTGCATCGGCGCCGGAAGCGGCCAGTTCCTCCAGATACGGCGCATTGCCCTTGCCGAACAGAATCAGCGGTGCGCGAGCAGCGCCTTGGCCGCGATCCAGTTCCTTCGCGATGCGTGCCAGGTACGGCAGCGAGAATTCGCGATACATCGCCGGCGACAGCACGCCACCCCAGGTGTCGAACACCTGCAAGGCCTGCGCGCCGGCCGCGCGCTGCGCGCCCAGATACGCAATCACCGCATCGGTGACCACCGACAGCAGCGTGTGCAGCGTGGCCGCATCGTTCAGCGCCATCGCCTTGATCCGGGAAAAATCCTTGCTGCCGCCGCCTTCGACCATGTAGCAGGCCAGCGTCCACGGACTGCCGGAAAAACCGATCAACGGCAGCTTGCCGTCCAGCTCGCGGCGGATCAGCCGCACCGCGTCCATCACGTAGCGCAGTTCGGTTTCCATGTCCGGCACCGACAGCTTCGCGACATCGCCGGCGCTGCGCACGGTGCGCTCGAACTTCGGGCCTTCGCCCTCGACAAAATACAGACCCAGCCCCATCGCATCGGGCACGGTCAGAATGTCGCTGAACAGGATCGCCGCGTCCAGGTCGAAACGGCGCAGCGGTTGCAGGGTGATTTCGCAGGCGATGTCCGGGTTCTTGGCCATGCCGAGGAAACTGCCGGCCCTGGCGCGCGTGGCGCGGTATTCCGGCAGGTAACGCCCGGCCTGACGCATCAGCCAGACCGGAGTGCAGTCGGTCGGTTGACGGCGCAGGGCGCGCAGGAAGCGGTCGTTGCGGAGGGGAGTGGCGGACAAAGACGGGGTTCCTGGTGGGTGTCGTGTTGCTGGTTGTCGGAGTGGCGATACGGCCCTTCCGGCAATAACACGCTCTAGCTTTTCGGCGGCTCCGCGCCTTGCACGAAGGTCGTCCGGAAGCCGCGCCTGAGTTGCGTGTCGCGGGCCTTCTCGAAGGCGGCGGTGGCCTCGTCCTGCAACAGGTACTGGTCGCGCCGCAGTTGCGCGCGGCCGCCGACCTGGCCGCTTTCGCGCAGCAGTTCCCAGCCGCCGAACAGGTCCGGTTGCAGGGTCAGTTGCACGTAGCGCGGCGATTCGCCGGCGCCGGGGCGTTGTTGCAGGAAGACGCGCATGGCGAAATTGTAGCCGTTTTCAAGCTCTTCCCGCGTTGGCGTGGGAGCGTGCCGTCAGCCTTGCAGCACCCTCAGCACCACGTCCTCCGGTACGTCCGCCAGCACCCGCGCGCGGCCAGCGCCGTCCCAGACGATGAAGCGCAGGCCGCTGGCCTGCGCCTTCTTGTCCAGGCGCATGCGCGCGACCAGTGCCTGCGGGTCGAGGCCGGCGGGCACTTCCACCGGCAGGCCGAAGCGCAGCAGCAGCGCGCGCAGGCGTTGCGTGTCGGTGGGCGACGACAGGTTCAACGCTTCGGACAGCTTCGCCGCCAGCAGCATGCCGACCGCGACCGCTTCACCGTGGTTGAGGTTGGCGTTGCCGACGCCGCCATAGCCTTGTTCGGCCTCGATGGCGTGGCCGAAGGTGTGGCCGAAGTTCAGCAGCGCGCGTTCGCCGCGCTCGAACGGGTCGCGCTCGACGATGGCGGCCTTGTGTTCGCAACTGCGCGCCACCGCCAGCGCCAGCGCGGCGTCGTCCAGCGCCAGCAGCGCATCGGCGTGCGTTTCCAGCCAGTCCAGGAACGGCGCTTCCACTATCGCGCCGTACTTGATGACTTCGGCCAGGCCGGCGCGCAGTTCGCGCGGCGGCAAGGTGCGCAGCAGCGCGGTATCGGCGATCACCGCGCGCGGCGGGTGGAACGCGCCGACCAGGTTCTTGCCCTGCGGAATGTCCACGGCGGTCTTGCCGCCGACGGAAGAATCGACCATCGCCAGCAACGTGGTCGGCACCTGCACGCAGTCGATGCCGCGCATCCACGCCGCCGCGGCAAAGCCGGCCAGGTCGCCGACCACGCCGCCGCCCAGCGCCAGCACGCAGGCATCGCGGGTTGCGCCCAATGCGGCCAGTGCTTCGATGGCGTGGGCAAAATTCGCCAGTGTTTTCGATTCCTCGCCGGCCGGCAGCACGAAATCGCCGGTTTGCAGTTGCGGCCGTGCCGTCAGCAAGGCCGCGCGCACGCCGTCCGCGTACAGCGGCGCGACGTGCGAATCGCTGGCCAGCAACACGTGCCGGCCGCGCAGATGCCGCGCCAGCAACGCGCCGTCGCCGCTCAAGCCGGGGCCGATATGGATGCGATAGGGAGAAGCGCCGCCGACATCGACGGTGCGGGTTTGTTGTCCGGTCATATGGAACTCGAAGATGTTTTCATGCGGCACATTCGTCGCCACGCTGCCATTGCGCCGCCAGTCGAGAGACCAGTGCGCCGGTGGCTTCGGCCGGCGACAGGCCATCGGTATCCAGCGACAGGTCGGCGACTTCGCGATACAGCGGCTCGCGCACGGCGGCCAGGTCGCGCAGCAGCTGCTCGCGATCGTGGGTGTGCAGCAGCGGGCGGTTGCGGTCGCGACCGACCCGGCGCAACTGCTGGTCGATGCCGACCCGCAGCCACACCACGAAACCGCGTTCGCGCATGCGTTGGCGGTTGCCCGCGCCCAGCACCGCGCCGCCGCCGGTGGAAACCAGTTGCCCTTCGCCGGCCAGGATCTCCGCCAGCACCTCGGATTCGCGCTGGCGGAAACCGGCCTCGCCGACGTGCTCGAACAACACCGGGATGCTGGCCCCGCTGCGCTCGACGACGGCCTGATCGACATCGACGAAACGCAGGCCGAATCGCTCGGCCAGGCGTTTGCCGATGGAGGTCTTGCCGGCGCCCATCGGGCCGACCAGGATCAGGTTCGCAGCGGGATTCATCGGCGGCGATGCTATCACTTCATGGCAAGGACTTAACGCGCCCGGGCACAAGCTGCGCACTCCGGCGCATCGCGCCACCAATGCGGGAAAGGAATTGCCATGTCCGTCGCCAAGATCATCGAAGTCAATGCCTCGTCGAAAACAAGCATCGAGGATGCCGTCAAGACAGGGCTGAAAAAGACCGCCGAAACGGTGAAGAACATCAAGGGTGCGTGGGTCAACGAAACCAAGGTGGTCACCGACGACGCCGGCAACGTGACCGAATGGCGGGTCAACCTGCGCATCACCTTCGTGGTGGATTGAGCGGCTGCCGCAGCGCATCCAGCGGCACGGTCCGGTCGGCGATGGCCGGCAGTGTGCGCAGCGCCTGCCGGCTGATGCGCTCGTAGTGCATCACGAAGCGTTCGATCTGCGCGCAGGTCATCGCCTTGCGTGCGGGGTCGGCGGCCTGCAGGGCTTGTTCCTGCTGCCAGCGCCAGTGCGGCACGATCTCGAAACCCGGCGGTTGCAGGAACCACAGCGCGTCGATGCGCGACCACAGCGCCGGATAATCGCGCGCCAGCGCCGTGTTGCAGCCGCGCCGCCATGCGCCATCGGGGTCTTCGTCGCGTTCCAGTGCGTTGAGCGGTTCGATCAATGCGGCTTCGTCCTCGGCGCGTGTGCCGAGGAACCAGCCCTCGAAGATCACGACATCGGCGCGCGCGTCGATGCGTGGCCAGTACGCCGTGTGCACGCGGTCATCGGCCAGTTTGTCGAAGCGCGGCAGGGCGACGGGTTCGCCCGCACGCAAGGCGTCCAGCGTGTGCAGGGCCAGCGCGATGTCGTGGGTGCCAGGCGGGCCGCGCGTGGCCAGCAGCGGGTGCACGGTGCGGGCCAGTGCGGCGCGCTGCGCCTTGCGCAGGTAGAAGTCGTCGATCGACACCACGGCCGCGCGCGATCCGCGTGCAGTCGCCAGCGCGGCGATTTGCGCGGCCAATGTCGATTTGCCGGTGCCTTGCAGGCCGCTGAGACCCAGCACCGGCACGTGTCCGACCGGCAGCGCCAGCGCCGCATCCAGCGCTTCGGCAATCAGGGGCGCGGGAAAACCGGCGGGATGCGGCGATGCGGTCATGGCGCGACAATAGCGCGAACCCACGCATCGTCACGACCATGAGCGCCGATCTTTACGCAGAAGCCTTGTCCACCTTCGCCGACCTGTTCGACGAGGCCCGCGCCAGCCCGGCGGAACGGGAAGCCAATGCGATGACCGTGGCCACGGCCACACCGGAGGGTCGCCCTTCGGCACGCACGGTGCTGCTGAAGTCGTTCGATGCGCGCGGTTTCGTGTTCTACACCCATCTGGGCAGCCAGAAGGGCCGCGAACTGGCGGCCAATCCGCGCGCGGCGCTGCTGTTTTTGTGGCGCAGCCTGCGCGAGGCGGGCATCCAGGTGCGCATCGAAGGCGTGGTGGAAATCGTCACCGACGCCGAGGCCGACGCCTATTTCGCCAGCCGCCCGCGGGTGAGCCAGCTCGGCGCGTGGGCCTCGGCGCAATCGCAGGCGCTGGATTCGCGCGAGGAATTCGACACGCGCATGGCCCGGGCCGAAGCGCGATTCGCCGGCGGCGAAGTGCCGCGCCCATCGGGCTGGAGCGGCTATCGCGTGATCCCCGACGCGCTGGAATTCTGGTACGGCGCGCAATTCCGCCTGCACGAGCGCTGGCGCTACGAGCGCGGTGCGGACGGGACATGGAGCAAGCGGATGCTGTATCCGTGACGCCGGCAAGAATCGCGCGCGGGCGGGGCGATTCAGCCGTTCGCCGCAGACAATTCCTTGCCGCGGCGCGTGGCGGCATGGATCGCTCGGCCGACCAGCGCCTCGAAGCCAGCGGCCTGGAGGGTTTCGATCGCGGCCTGGGTGGTGCCGCCGGGCGAGGTCACGCGGCGGCGCAGTTCGGCCGGGACTTCGCCGGCTTCGGTCAGCATCCGCGCTGCGCCGAGGATCGTCTGCAAGGTCAACGTGCGCGCAGCCTCGGCCGGCAGGCCTTCGGCGATCGCGGCGGCTTCCATCGCCTCGGCCAGCAGGAAGATGTAGGCCGGGCCGCTGCCGGAAACGGCGGTAATCGCGTCCATCTGCGCTTCGTCGGCCACCCACACGGTCTTGCCGGCGGCGGAAAGCAGGGTCTCGGCGCGCTGCCGGCCTTGTGCATCGACGCCATCGGTGGCGAACAAGCCGGTGACGCCGGCCCCCAGCAGGGCCGGCGTGTTGGGCATGGCCCGGATCACCGGCAAGGCCGTGCCCAGCCAGTGTTGCAGCTGAGTCGAAGTGATGCCGGCGGCAATCGAAACGACCAGCGGCGTGCTGCGCGCGGCGATGGCCGCCAGCGATTCGCAAACCCCGCGCAGCACCTGCGGCTTGACCGCGAACAGCCACATCGACGCCCGCTCGGCGGCCTGTGCGGCCTCGGCATGCACGTCAACGCCGAATTCGTCAGCCAGGGCCTGGCGCAACTCCGCCACCGGTTCGGCCACGTGCAGGCTGGCCGGATCGGCGCCACGCGCGATCAGGCCGCCAATCAGGCTGCGGGCCATGTTGCCGCCGCCGATGAAGGCGATTGAAGGGTCGGGAATGGGTGAGGAGGAAGGGGGAGTGGAAGAAGCAGGCATGGCGTCGGTCGGCGGAATGGAAGGGGGGCGAAGGTGATGGTATCGCCGTTTCTCCATTCCCTATTGGCCATTCCCGGTCCTGGCCCCGAACAACGCCGTCCCGATCCGCACCATCGTCGCGCCTTCGGCGATGGCGATGGCGAAGTCGTCGCTCATGCCCATCGACAGGGTATCCACCGACGGGTAGCGCGCGGCCAGCGCGTCGAACAGTCCGTGCAGGCGGCGGAAGGCCGGGCGGCGCAGTTCCAGGTCGTCGTGCGGGGTGGGGATGGCCATCAGTCCGCGCAGCGCCAGCCGCGGTTCGGCGGCGATGGCGGCGGCCAGCGCCTCGATCTGGTCCGGCCGGCAGCCGTGCTTGCCGGGCTCGTCATCGACGTTGACCTGGATCAGCAGGTTCAGCGGCGGCCGGTGCGGTGGTCGGTGCCGGGCCAGCGCCGCGACCAGCTTGGGCCGGTCCACGGTCTGCACCCAGTCGAACAGGGTGGCCGCGACCTCGGCCTTGTTGGATTGCAGATGACCGATCAGATGCCATTCCAGCCCCGGCGCGGCCAGTTCGGCGGCCTTGGCCCGTGCTTCCTGTACGTAGTTCTCGCCGAATGCGTGCTGCCCGGCCGCCGCCAGTTGCGCGATGGCGGCGGCTGGTTTCAACTTGGACACCGCCAGCAGGCGCGGTACTGGCCGGTCTGCGGCCATGGCGGCGTCTTCCAGCCTTTGCAGGATGTCTTCGAGGGCGCCGGCGGGCATGGCGATGCAACCGTGGGTAGCATGGACTTGGCGCTATACTGCCTGCGGGGCCGGCATCGTTCCAGTTGTTGCGCATCAACACGGGGAAAACACGTAATGGATATCGCCGAACTGTTGGCGTTCTCGGTCAAGAACAAGGCTTCGGACCTGCACCTGTCGGCCGGCTTGCCGCCGATGATCCGCGTCGATGGCGACGTGCGCCGCATCAACATCCCGGCGCTGGACCACAAGCAGGTCCACTCGCTGATCTACGACATCATGTCGGACAAGCAGCGCCGCGACTACGAGGAATTCCTCGAGGTTGACTTCAGCTTCGAGATCCCGTCGCTGGCGCGCTTCCGCGTCAACGCCTTCAACCAGAACCGCGGCGCCGGCGCGGTGTTCCGCACCATTCCCTCGGAAGTGCTGACCCTGGAAGACCTGAACTGCCCGCCGCTGTTCCGCGAGATCATCCAGCAGCCGCAGGGCCTGATCCTGGTCACCGGTCCCACCGGCTCGGGCAAGTCAACCACGCTGGCGGCGATGCTCGACCACGTCAACAAGAACGAATACGCGCACATCCTCTCGGTCGAGGACCCGATCGAATTCGTCCACACCTCGCAGAAGTGCCTGATCAACCAGCGCGAAGTGCACCGCGACACCCACGGCTTCAACGAGGCACTGCGCAGCGCGTTGCGCGAAGACCCGGACTACATCCTGGTCGGCGAATTGCGCGACCTGGAAACGATTCGCCTGGCGCTGACCGCCGCCGAGACCGGCCACCTGGTGTTCGGCACCCTGCACACCAGCTCGGCGGCCAAGACCATCGACCGCATCATCGACGTGTTCCCCGCCGGCGAAAAGCCGATGGTGCGCTCGATGCTGTCCGAATCGCTGCGCGCGGTGATTTCGCAGGCGCTGCTGAAGAAGATCGGCGGCGGCCGTACCGCAGCGTGGGAAATCATGGTCGGCACCCCGGCCATCCGCAACCTGATCCGCGAGGACAAGGTGGCGCAGATGTACTCGGCCATCCAGACCGGCCAGCAGCAGGGCATGATGACGCTCGACCAGCACCTGCAGGATCTGGTCAAGCGCAGTCTGGTCAGCCGCCAGCAAGCGAAGGAATACGCCAAGGACAAGCGTCTTTTCGAATAAGGCCGTGATTCGTGATTCGTGATTCGTACAGGCCGTGATTGGTGATTTTTGATTGGTGATTCGGGGAAAGCAGGAGCGCCAGGTTCTGGCTCTTTCGAATCACCAATCACGAATCGCGAGTCACGGCTCCAAAGGAGCCACCCATGAGCAGCATCGACTTCACCAGCTTCCTCAAACTGATGGCGCACCAGAAGGCGTCGGACCTGTTCATCACCGCCGGCATGCCGCCGTCGATGAAGGTGCACGGCAAGCTGTCGCCGATCACGCAGACGCCTTTGACCGGGCAGCAGTCGCGCGACCTGGTGCTCAACGTGATGACGCCGGCGCAGCGCGAGGAATTCGAGAAGACCCACGAATGCAACTTCGCCATCGGCGTGTCCGGGGTGGGCCGCTTCCGCGTCTCGGCCTTCTACCAGCGCAACCAGGTGGGCATGGTGCTGCGCCGGATCGAGGCCAGGATTCCCACGGTCGAGGAGCTCAGCCTGCCGCCGATCATCAAGACCCTGGCGATGACCAAGCGCGGCATCATCATCTTCGTTGGCGCCACCGGCACCGGCAAATCGACCTCGCTGGCGGCGATGATCGGCTACCGCAACCAGAATTCCACCGGCCACATCATCACCATCGAAGACCCGATCGAATTCGTGCACAAGCACGAAGGCTGCATCATCACCCAGCGCGAGGTCGGCATCGACACCGACAGTTGGGAAAACGCGCTGAAGAACACCCTGCGCCAGGCGCCGGACGTGATCATGATCGGCGAGGTGCGCACCCGCGAAGGCATGGACTACGCCATCGCCTTCGCCGAAACCGGCCACCTGGTGCTGTGCACCCTGCACGCCAACAACGCCAACCAGGCGATGGACCGCATCATCAACTTCTTCCCGGAGGACCGCCGCAGCCAGTTGCTGATGGACCTGTCGCTGAACCTCAAGGGCGTGGTCGCGCAGCAACTGATCCCTACCCCGGACGGCAAGGGCCGCCGCGTGGCGATGGAAATCCTGCTGGGCACGCCGCTGGTGCAGGACTACATCCGCGACGGCGAGATCCACAAGCTGAAAGAGGTCATGAAGGAATCCACCAACCTGGGCATGAAGACCTTCGACCAGGCCCTGTTCGAGCTGTACCAGGCCGGCGAGATCAGCTACGAGGACGCGCTGCGCTACGCCGACTCGCAGAACGAGGTGCGCCTGCGCATCAAGCTGGCCCAGGGCGGCGACGCCCGCACCCTGGCGCAGGGCCTGGATGGGGTCGAAGTCGCCGAAGTGCGCTGATCGCCGGTGTTCCCGCCAGCAAAAAGCCCGGCGCAAGGCCGGGCTTTTTGTTGTGCATCAAGCAATCTGGTGCGCGATTGGCAGGGCGTTGCCGGCGATGCGCCTGAGCATGTCGCGGGAAATGCGCAGGGCGTCATCGCGGGTTGCGGCGTCTGCAAGCGCCGGTTGGCCGGCTTCCTCGCGCCATTTCCATGGCCAGGTGTTGGCGTTTGCGGTGGGCCAGGCTGCGCGGAACGCACTCAGGCGTTCTTCGGCGGTCGGCGGCGGTGGCGGCGCTTCGTGCGGGCGCAGACAGCCCACGAAAGACAAATGCAGCAGGTTCATGAGAAATCCTCCATTCCAGTGGACAGGTTTCCGGTTCCCTCCCGCAGCGCAGCCTTGCATGCGGCGCATGGGTTCTGTTTCGATTTTCCTCGGATCGCATGCCAGTGCAGCGGGCGCAGACACCCTAGCGCGAATATGCGGCGTGGCAATGTGGGACATGCCACTGCATTCATGGTCAATTAAACGCACCGCATCGGCTGTTACCGGATTTCCCTTTTTGTTTCAGTGTGTTGGGTGTTTTTTCAAAGGCGCAGGCTTGCAGCCGATGCGGTTCTTTTTTTCCGTTCATCGCTCATCCGCAAAACGGCAGTGGCGACGATCCGCGGTCAACCGCAAGGCCAGGGTGCTGCAAGACGCATGGCACGCTCTAGAATGGCCCCATGCCCGATCTGTCGCCCAACCTGACCAACCAGTTGCTGGTCGCACTGCCGGCACTGGACGACCCCAATTTTGCCCGCAGCGTGGCCTTGATCTGCCAGCACGACGAGGCCGGCGCGATGGGCGTGGTGGTCAACCGCGCTTCGGACTACACCGTGGGCGAGGTACTGCAGCAGATGCAGCTGGATACGCGCGATGAGGGCCTGCGCAACCAGATCGTGCTGGCTGGCGGGCCGGTGCACCCGGAACGCGGCTTCGTGCTCCACGACGGCGGCGGCGATTGGGAATCCACGCTGGAAGTTGCCGACGGCCTGTACCTGACCACCAGCCGCGACGTGCTCGAAGCGATGGCTGCCGGCCACGGCCCGCGCAACGCGGTGGTGGCGCTGGGCTGCGCCGGCTGGGGCGCGGGGCAACTGGAGTTCGAACTGGGCGAGAACAGTTGGCTGACCGCGCCGGCCGATGCCGAACTGCTGTTCGCGCTGCCGCTGGAACGCCGCTGGCAGGCCGCCGGTGGCCGCATCGGCGTGGACATGACCCGGCTCACCGATTACAGCGGTCATGCATAAAGGAGAGCCGGCATGAAACTGGACGGCACCGTGCTGGGTTTCGACGTGGGCGCGCGGCGCATTGGCGTGGCGGTCGGCAGCGCCTTCGGCAGCGGTGCGCGCGCGCTGGCGGTGGTCGATGTGCATGGCAATGCGCCAGACTGGCCGGCGATCGACAAACTGCGCGCGGAATGGCGGCCGGACGGTCTGGTGGTCGGCGACCCGATGACCCTGGACGGTGGCGACCAGCCCATCCGCAAGCGTGCGCAGGCGTTCGCGCGCGAACTGAAGACGCGCTACACGCTGCCGGTGATGATGGTCGATGAGCGTTCCAGCTCGGTCGAGGCCGCGCAACGCTTCGCGCTGGACCGCGCGCAAGGCCACAAGCGCCGCCGCGACGCCGCCGCGCTGGACGCGGTGGCCGCGGCGGTCATCATCGAACGCTGGCTGGCCGCGCCGCAGGATGCAACGCAGGTATAGATTTTCAAAACACTCACACGGAACCCGCATGACCCTGCAACTCGATTCGAACGGCCGCCTGCACCACCTGCTCACCCTCGACGGATTGCCGAAGGAAACCCTGTGCCGGCTGCTGGATCGCGCCGGGCAGATCCGCGACGCCGCGCTGGGGCGCACGCAGAAGCGCGACGCCTTGGCCGGCACCACCGTCTGCACGCTGTTCTTCGAGCCTTCCACCCGCACCCGCAGTTCGTTCCAGATCGCCGCGCAGCGGCTGGGTGCGGACGTGCTGAATTTCGACGCCAGCACCTCGTCTTCGCGCAAGGGCGAAACCGCGCTGGATACCTTGAAGAACCTCGAAGCGATGGGCGTGCGCGGTTTCGTCGTGCGCCACCCCGAGGACGGCGCGGCGGAAATGCTGGCCGTGCATTGCGGCGAAGGCACCACCGTGGTCAACGCCGGCGACGGCCGCAGCGCGCACCCCACGCAGGGCTTGCTGGACGCGCTGACGATCCGCCAGGCCAAGGGCCCGGATTTCTCCAAACTGAAAATCCTGATCGTCGGCGACGTCAAGCATTCGCGCGTGGCTCGCAGCGACCTGCACGCGCTGCGCGCCTTGGGTGCAGGCGAAATCCGCGTCTGCGGGCCGGCCGCCTTGCTGCCGGACGACGACACGCTGGAGGGCTGCCGGGTCGGCGACGACTTCGACGCGATGCTGCAGGGCGCGGACGTGGTGATGATGCTGCGCCTGCAACGCGAACGCATGGAAGAAGGCCTGGTGGCGTCGCTGGACGGCTACCACCGCGACTACGGCCTGACCGCGGCGCGCCTGCAACAGGCCGCGCCCGACGCCGTGGTGCTGCACCCCGGCCCGATCAACCGTGGCGTGGAAATGACCGACGAAGTCGCCGACGGCCCGCAATCGCTGGTGCTGCGCCAGGTCAGCAACGGCGTGGCAATCCGCATGGCGGTGCTGGAAACCTTGCTGGCGTGATGGCGCTGTCGAAACCGGCACGCGCGGACGCGATCGCTTTCGTGCTGCTGTGCGTTCTTGCGGCGCTGCTGTGGCTGCCGGCGTTGTTGACACCGTACTGGGGCGACGATTATCTGTATCTGTACGGCGCGCATGCGGCCAATGCGGCGCAGGAAAGCTGGCTGCGCACGTTCTGGCCGGCGTCGCCGCTGCAATTCTGGCGGCCGTTGAGCCAGGAGGCATGGTGGCGCGTGGTCGATGCCGCGTTCGCCGGCAATGTGCTGGCCGCGCATGTCGCGAATCTTTTGTTCCACCTGCTTGCGGCGGCCGGCGTCGGCGTGCTTGCCCGCACGCTGGCGTTGGCCTGCGCATGGGAAGCGCCGCGCCGCGTGGGCCTGCTGGCCGGCGGGGTTTACGCAATTCTCGCGCTGGGCCTGTTGCCGGTGCATTGGGCGTCGGCGGCGAACAATCCGTTGCTGGTGCTGTTCACCACGCTGGCGTTGGCGGCATGGCTGCATGCAGCGCAAACACAAGGCGCGGGTCGAATGGTCGGCTTCGCGGTGATGCTGGTGCTTTTCGCGCTTTCGCTGCTGGTGAAGGAATCGGCGGTGCTGACGCCGGCATTGCTCGTGCTGGTGTCGTTTTTCGCCGGTTTGCGCTGGCGGCGCGGTGAAATGATCGCGTTCGCCGCCAGCCTTGCGGTGGCGGCATTGTGGCTGGCGTTGCGTTCGCAGGTCACCGAAAATTCCACCGCGCAATATGGCTTTGTCTTCGGCGGCAACCTGCTGCGCAACGCGGCCTCGCTGTGCGCATGGCTGCTCAACGTACCGCGCGAGGCGCTGCGCATGCTCGCCACCGGCGAGGTGAAAGCCGGCGCGCTGTGGGCAGCCGCGTGTGCATTGCCAATGGTCGCGGCGTGGGTTCTTGCATTGCGTGGCGGTTCATCACGGCTGGCCTTGAAACAATGGGGTGCGGTCGCGGCCTTCGTGCTGCTGGCGTATGCGCCGTATTTCCCGCTGGCCTGGAACAGCTACGCCTATTACGCCGCCGTCGCCGCGATCCTGCCGGCCATCGCGCTGGCGCGGCTGTTGCAGGGGCGCGGCGTTGCCGTGCTGGCGGCGCTGCTGATCGGCGCATCGTCGCTGCTGGCGGTGGAAGGCACGCGCCGGCTGGACCATCCGGGCCTGATCGGCCGCGCCCGCTGGGCCGAGGCGGTATTGCGCGAATTGGAAACGAAGAATGTGCGGGCACCGCTGCACTTGAGCGTGGATGACGACCAGCGCTTCTATGCCATTGGCCAGCATGGGCTGGCATGGCGACTGCACCTGCGACCGGAAGACATCGCTCGCGTCGAAGCCTGCACCGCGCAAACGCCGAATTGCCTGCGCATCGAAGCCGATGGGAGTTGGTCGTTGCGTTGATGCCTGAGGTCGACATCAAGTGGGTAGGGTGGGCACCTCCGGTGCCCACGCGCAGCGATGATGGGCGTGTGTCGGGTTGTGGTGGGCACTACGTGCCCACCCTGCTTACTTGACATTGCTTGCATCGAAGTGCGGATTTTCAATGATTCCGAATCTGTTTCCGAAGGGATCTATTACGGCTCCAGCTTTGATGCCCCCGCCTACGTCAGCGACGGGCTCAAGTGGAGCAGCTCCCAACTCAAGCAAACGCTTGTACGCTGCCTCAGCGTCAGCGACACCCCAAAGTGGCTGCGCGCCTGCAGTACCCGATTGGCCATCAGGTATTAGTCCAAGCTCGAAGCCGCCGACGCTGAAACCAACATAGAACGGTTCATCGAAGTAAGGGTCTTGGCCAAGTACCTGTGCGTACCACTTTTTTGCGGCAGCCAAGTCACTGGCAGGATAGATTGCGGTGCGGAGTCCAAGGATCATCGGATTGCTCTCTGAAGCGGCTACGTGATCGGATATTACAGATCAAACACCCGCAAACCGCGGCCTAGCGCAGCAGGATCAACGTCGCCAACCCCAGGAAACAGAAGAACCCCATCACGTCGGTAACTGCCGTGACCACCACGGTGCCGGCGACGGCCGGGTCGATGTTGACGCGCTTGAGCAGCAGCGGCAGCAGCACGCCGGCCGTGGCGGCGGCGCAGAAGTTGATCACCAGTGCGCTGGCGATGACCAGCGACAGCAGCCAGTCGCCGAACCACAGCAGCGCGATCAGGCCGACGATGCCGCCGATCAGCAGGCCGTTGATCAGGGCCACGCGGATTTCCTTCCACAACAGGATGCGCGCGTTGCTGGGGCCAACCTGGCCCAGCGCCAGGCCGCGCACCATCAGCGTCAGTACCTGTACCGCCGCGTTGCCGCCGATGCCGGCGACGATCGGCATCAGCACGGCCAGGGCGACGATCTTCTCGATGGTCACCTGGAAGCGGCCGATGACGAAGGCGGCCAGGAACGCGGTCAGCAGGTTGATGCCCAGCCACACCACGCGGCCGCGCACGGCGCGCTTGATCGGGCTGAACAGGTCTTCTTCCTCGTCCAGACCGGCCGCGCCCATCGCCTGGTGTTCGGCCTGTTCGCGGATGATGTCAACGACGTCGTCGATGGTGATGCGGCCGAGCAGGATGTTGCTGTCGTCAACCACCGGCGCGGAAATCCAGTCGTGGTCGGAGAACTGGCGCGCGACTTCCTCGGCGCTTTCGCCGACGTCGATGGCCGGTTGTTCGTCGTCGATCAGGCGGTTGATCGGGGTGCCGGCTTCGTGGGTGACCAGCGATGCCAGCGACACGCGGCCCAGGTACTGGTGGCGGCGGCTGACCACGAACAGGTGGTCGGTATGGTCGGGCAGCTCGCCGCGCAGGCGCAAAAAGCGCAGCACCACGTCAACGTTGACGTCGGCGCGCACGGTGACCACGTCCGGGTTCATCAGGCGGCCGGCGCTGTCCTCGGGGTAGGACAGCACCTGCTCAAGGCGCTCGCGGTTCTCGCGGTCCATCGACTTGAGCACTTCGTCGATGACGGTATCCGGCAGGTCTTCGACCAGATCGGCCAGGTCGTCGATGTCGAGGTCTTCGACTGCGGCGACGATTTCGTCCGGGTCCATGTCGGCCAGCAGGCTTTCGCGCACTTCGTCGCCGACGTGCACCAGCACTTCGCCGTCGTCCTCGGCATCGACCAGGCCCCAGACCACTTCGCGCTTGCCCGGCGGCAGCGATTCGAGCAGGTTGCCGATTTCGGCCGGCGACAGCGTGTTGACCAGCCGCCGCACCGGGCCGAGGCGTCCGCTGTCCAGCGCATCGGACAGCAGGCGCAACTGGCGCGCGGTCTTGTCGTGGCGGGCGGCTTCGGCCATGCGCGGCTCCGATTGCGGGAAAGACCGCGTCAGCAGTCGCGGCGGGTCAGGCGTTCATCGCGCATTATCGCCTGTGCGGCGGGAATGGGGAAATGGAAAGCATCGCTGCTTTCTCCCTCTCCTTGCAGGGAAGAGCAAGTCAAAGCGCGTTTTCCATCCAGCGCTCGATACCCGCGCGGTCACGTGCCCGCAACAATTTCCAGGTCCGCGACAGCAGTGCGCCGCGGTCGCTGTCGCGGATGACGCGGCGCACTTCCAGCAAGGTGGCCGGGTGCAGGCTGAATTCGGTCAGGCCCAAGGCCAGCAGCAGCGGCACGAAGCGCGCGTCGCCGGCGATTTCGCCGCAGACCGCTACCGGCACCTGGGCCTGCCAGCCGGTTTCGATGACGGTGTGCAGCAGCCGCAGCACGCCGGGGTGCAGCGGCGAATACAACTCGCCCAAGGCTTCGTTGTTGCGGTCGGCGGCCAGCAGGTATTGCACCAGGTCGTTGGTGCCGATCGAAAGAAAATCGACAAGATCAATGAAGCCGTGCACGGCCAGTGCGGCGGCGGGCACTTCGATCATCACGCCGAAAGCAATCTCCTCGGCGACGGCGTGGCCCTGCTTGCGCAGTTGTTCGGTCACGCGCTTGAGCTTGCGCCGCACCGCGAGGATTTCCTCGCGACTGCTGACCATCGGCACCAGCACCCGCACCGTGCCGTAGCCGGAGGCGCGGGCGATGGCGCGCAACTGGGTGTCGAACACGCCGGCGTTCGCCAGCGACAGGCGCACGCCGCGCAGGCCCAGCGCGGGGTTGTCCTCGTTGTCCAGCACCAGACCGCTGTGGTCGGCCTTGTCCGCGCCCAGGTCGAGGGTGCGGAAGGTCACCGGGCGGCCGCTCATGCCCAGCACGGCGTCGCGATAGACGCGGAATTGTTCCTCCTCGTCCGGCAGTTGCTTGCGTTGCAGGAACAGGAATTCGGTGCGGAACAGGCCCAGCCCGGCCGCGCCCAGTACATGCGCACTGGCGATGTCCTCGCGCGATTCGGCATTGGCCAGCAGCACGATGTCCGCGCCGTCGCGGGTACGGGTGGGCTTGCTGCGCAGGCGCTGGAGTTCGCGCTGTTCCTTTGCGGTTTCGCGCTGGCGCGCGCGGTAGGCGCGCAGGTCGTCGGCGTTCGGTTCCACCACGATGCCGCCGCTGCCGCCATCGACCACCAGCACGTCGCCGTCGGCGACCTTCTGCAAGGCCTGCGCCGCGCCGACGATCAGCGGCAGGTGCAGGCTGCGGGCGAGGATGGCGCTGTGCGACAGCGCGCTGCCGTGGGTGGTGACGATGGCGACCACGCCCTGCGCCTGCAATTGCGCCAGTTCCGACGGGGCGACGTTTTCGCTGACCAGTATCTCGCCGGCCACGCCCCTGGGTGCGGTGGCGCGCTTGTGCAGGTGCGCGTGGATGCGGCCGATCACATGGTCCAGGTCATCCATGCGGCTTTTCAGGTAGGCGTCGTCCATGCCGTCGAACACGGCGGCCAGGCGGTCGCGCTGCAGGCGCAGGGCGTAGTCGGCGGTGTAGCGATCGCGGCGGATCAACTGATCCAGGCTGTGCAGCAGTTCCGGGTCGTCCAGCAGCAGGGCGTGCAGGTCGAGGAATTCGCCGACTTCGCGCGCCAGTGCGCCTTTCAGGCGGATGCGCAGTTCCTGCATCTCGTTGCCGGTGGCCCCGACAGCGGCGTGCAGGCGTTGCAGTTCGGCTTCGACCTGGCCGGCGGCGATGCGCTGCTCGGCCACGTCCAGCGCCTGCGGCTGGCGGACACGGGCGCGTCCCAATGCGCTGCCGCGCGATGCGCCGTGGCCGGTCAGCAGCATCCTCATCAGCTGTCCTCGTCGAACTTGCGTTCGAACAGCGACGCGACTGCGTCCATCGCCGTCTGTTCGTCCTCGCCGTCGATGCGCACCGTCACCGGCGTGCCCTGGCCGGCGGCCAGCAGCATCACCCCCATGATGCTCTTGGCGTTGACCTCGCGGCCCTTGGCGGCCAGGGTGGCATTCACGCGGAAGGGCGCCAGCACCTGCACCAGCTTGGCGGTGGCGCGGGCGTGCAGGCCCAGGCGGTTGCTGACGGTGAGTTCGCGTTCAAGCATCGTCGATGATCGCTCCATTGCGGGTGCCCGCCGCGGCGGTGGCGGGCAGTTGGTCCAGTCCCTGTTCCGGATAATTCATCACCCGCAGCAGCATCGGCAAGCTCAGCGCCGACACCCGGCGCACCGGCGTGCCCAGGCGCGACAACTGCGCGGCCAGGTTGCTGGGGCTGGCCCCGTACAGGTCGGTCAGCACCAGCACGCCGTCGCCGCCATCGACCCGCCGCAGCGCAGCGGAAGCCCGCGGCAGCAGCGCGGCCGGATCGGCGTCGAACGGCACCTCGAAGGCCTCCGCCTTCAACGGCAGCGTGCGCAGCAGGTGCGCGGCGATCGCCAGGATCGACGCGCCCACGCCGGGGTGGGTGACGAGCAGGATGCCACAGGACATGCGACCACGTTAACAGACGTGGATGACAAGCTGGAAGTGTTGCGTCGCGCCAATGAGCGAAGCGCCCGTACCCGGTCTCAATCCAGCTCGCGGTGGAACACCGACACGTCTTCCCAGCCTTGTTCGCGGGCGTGGCGGGCCAGGGTCTCGGCCAGATAGACCGAGCGGTGCTTGCCGCCGGTGCAGCCGAAGGCGACGGTGACGTAGCTGCGGGTTTCGCCGCGCAGTTTCGGCAGCCAGGTGTCGAGGAAGGTGCTGACCTGGCGCACGTATTCGACCACGTCGGCTTGCGATTCGAGGAAGTCGCGCACGCCGGCCTCGCGGCCGGTCAGCGGGCGCAGTTCCGGCAGCCAGTGCGGATTGGGCAGCACCCGCGCGTCGAACACGAAGTCGGCGTCGGCCGGCACGCCGCGCTTGTAGGCGAAGGATTCGAACAGCAGCGACAGCGGCACCACGGCGTTGTGCACGAACTCGGCGATGATGCGCCGGCGCAACTGGTGCACGTTGAGGTCACTGGTGTCGATGATCGCGTCGGCGGCCTCGCGCAATGGCCGGGTCAGTTCGCGTTCCAGAACGATCGAATCGGCCAGGCTGCGGGTGCGCGTGCTCAGTGGGTGCTTGCGGCGGGTGTCGGCGTAGCGGCGCAGCAGGCTGGCGTCGCTGGCTTCGAAGAACAGCAGTTGCGCCTGCAGGCCGAATTCGGCCAGTGCGGCGCGCCAGCGTTCCAGTTGGCCGAGGTCGCTGTGGCGGCTGCGCGCGTCGATGCCGATGGCAATTTTCGACGGCAGCGCGCCGTCGCGGATCAGGCTGCGCACGAACGCCGGCAGCAGTTCCACCGGCAGGTTATCGACACAGTAGTAGTCCAGGTCTTCCAGCGTCTTCAGCACCACCGACTTGCCCGAGCCGGACAGGCCGCTGACGAAGATCACCGGATGCGGCGTGGCGACGGCGGCGCCGGCGGCGCTCATGGCGCGCTGCGTTCCAGCAGGTTGCTGTGGCGGGCGATGAACATCGCGGCAGGATCGATCCCCTTGGTGCGCAGGATGTGCAGGCGCGTGGCCGCTTCGGTCAGCACCGCCAGGTTGCGGCCGGGCATCACCGGCAGGGTGATCAGCGGCACGTCCAGGTCCAGCACATGGCGAGTGCCCGAGTCGCCGGTCAGGCGCTCGTAGCCGTGCGGATTGGGCTCGGTCATCGGCCGCGTCAGGTGCACGATC
>JASGDT010000044.1:0-22230 GCA_047607085.1 Pseudoxanthomonas sp.
CCGCGCAGGGCCAACCTACTGCCGATGATGTGTAGGTCGGCCCTGCGCGGCCGACGCGAGCGGACCCGTGCATGGAGCGGACCTGCCAATTCCGCGCAAGTCCCATAAACTGTGCACCCTTGCAACCACCTGTGGAACCGACGATGAGCGATACCCCTCCCGACCGCCTGGCGGTGGATGAAGACAGCCGCTACCACGATGCCGATGCGCTGGCGCGCGGCGTCGGCGTGCGCTTCAACGGCGTGGAGCGCGACAACGTCGAGGAATACTGCATCAGCGAAGGCTGGATCCGCGTGCAGGCCGGCAAGGCGCTGGACCGCAAGGGCAAGCCGATCACCTTCAAGCACAAGGGCGAAGTCGTGGCCTACTACAAGGACCTGGCCTGACGCCGCCGTTCTCCCCTTCTCGCGGCAGAAGGGAAAAGACGCGAGACGGATGACTTCCCGCACAATGACTTTCCGCACGTGACCGCGGCGGCGCGCCCGGCGAACCTGCCGGCATCGCTCCCTCCGCGACCGCTATGCGCAAGTTCGTCCCCTTCGCCGCCACGCTGTGCCTGACCGTCGCTGCGCACGCCGCCGAGCCCGCGGATGCACCGGCGAAGAAGGACCACCGCCCGCAGGTGTCTTCGCGCCAGTGCGGCCTGTCCACACCGTTCAACGTGCTGGCCGACAGCGGCGGCATCTGGCTGTACCGCGCCGAGGGTTCGCCGAAGGAGATCTTCTTCCACGACGGCGAACTCAGCATCGACCACAAGGTGCGCGCCATCGGCGACGCCGACGCGCAGCGGCTGCGCGAGCTGGAGACCGGTGCCCGCGCGCTGATGCCTCAGGTGGCCGACATCGCCCACGATGTGGCGAACATCAGCTACGACGCGCTTGGCGGTGTCATCGAGATCATGACCGGCAGTGGGGCCAACGCACGCAAGATCGAGCGCATGCGCAGGAAAGCGAACGACTACGTCGATGCCACGCTCGGCAAGGGCCGCTGGGATCAGGACGCCTTCGACGGCAACTTCGAGAAATACGTCGAAGACCAGGCCGAGGAATTCAAGGGCAGCATCGCACGCCACCTGCTTTGGCAAATGGTCACCGGCCATGCCGACAGGATCGGGGAACGCGCCGACCGGCTGGGCGATGACCTCGATGCCAGGCTGGATGCGCAAAGCGACGCGATCGAGGCCAAGGCCAACGCACTATGCCCCCAGGTCGAAAGCCTGCGCCGGCTGCAGGACGCGCTGGAATATCGCCACGAAGGCCAACCGCTGGCGATGCTGGCGGCGCCTGTCGGAACCGCGGACAACGGCGACAAGCCTGCGGACACCACGATCCACGTCGGCAACGAGGATTGATCCGCCTGCGGGCATGCATGTGCAGCGATGGCATGGGCCTCAACGCTTGGCCTGTCACGGCCCGCGCCGCACCTGCATGCGGTCATTCAAGGCACGCCATCGCCCGTGCCTGCATCTGCGCGCGTTCGTGCGCGTTGCGGGTCAGGCCGGCGGCGCGTTCGAATTCGGCCCGCGCTTCGCCGCGGCGGCCAAGTCTTTCCAGCAGGTCGCCGCGCACCGCCGGCAGGTGCGGGTAGTCGCGCAACGCGCCATCGGCATACAGCGCATCGACCAGCGGCAGCGCCGCCGCCGCGCCATCGGCGCGGGAAACCGCCACCGCGCGGTTCAGGTCGATCACCGGCGAGGGCGACACCGCCGCCAGTCTTGCGTACAACGCGGCGATCTGCCGCCAGTCGGTATCGTCCGCGTGCGCGGCGCGCGCATGGCAGGCGGCGATCGCGGCTTGCAGCGCATGGAAGCCATCGGCTCCGCCCAGCGCCAGCGCGCGTTGCAGCGATTGCAGGCCGCGCTGGATCTGCACGCGATCCCAACGCGCGCGATCCTGCGCTTCCAGCAAGATCGCTTCACCACCGCTGCCACGGCGCGCGTGCAGGCGCGAGGCCTGCAATTCCATCAGCGCCAGCAGACCGTGCACTTCCGGCTCGAACGGCATCAGGCCGGCCAGCACGCGGCCCAGACGCAGGGCTTCCTCGCACAATGCCGGACGCATCCAGTCCTCGCCGGCGGTGGCCGAATAGCCTTCGTTGAAGACCAGATAGACCACTTCCAGCACCGAATCGAGGCGCTCGCGCAATTCGTCCTTGCGCGGCACCTCGAACGGTACCTGCTTTTGCGCCAGCGTCTTCTTGGCGCGGACGATGCGCTGGGCGATGGTCGGCTCGGCTTGCAGGAAAGCGCGCGCGATCTCGTCGGTGGTCAGGCCGCACAGCAGGCGCAGGGTCAGCGCGACGCGCGCTTCGGGCGGCAGCACCGGGTGGCAGGACACGAACACCAGCCGCAGCAGGTCGTCGCCGATGTCGTCTTCCAGTTTCGCGTCGCTGGCGGGGTCGTCGTTCACCGGGTCGCTTTCCAGCTCGTGCGCCAATGCGTCGCGCTTGCTTGCGTGCAGTTGGCGCTGGCGCAGGTGGTCGATGGCGCGGTTCTTCGCCGCCGTCATCAGCCATGCCGCCGGATTGCCGGGCAGGCCGTCGCGCGGCCAACGTTCCAGCGCGGCGGCGAAGCAGTCCTGCGCCAGTTCCTCGGCGACGCCGATGTCGCCGGTCATCCGCGCCAGGCGCGCGACCAGTTTCGGCGATTCCATCCGCCACAACGTGTCCAGCGTGGTTTGCAGCTTCGCGTCGCTCATGGCGACGGATGACAACATGTCGCCCACACCGCCGCAAGCCAGGCCGCAAAGCGGCTTCGGGCCGGCTTGCCGGCAGCACACGCCTACCCTCGGCGCGCCGCCTCGATCGCGGCGATGTCGATCTTGCGCATCCGCATCATCGCCTCGAACGCGCGCCTGGCCGCGGCCGGATCGGGGTCGGCGATGGCCTCGGTCAGGGCGACCGGCGTGATCTGCCACGACAGGCCCCACTTGTCCTTGCACCAGCCGCAGGCGCTCTCGCTGCCGCCATTGCCGACGATCACGTTCCAGTAGCGGTCGGTCTCGGCCTGGTCGGCGGTGGCGACCTGGAACGAGAACGCCTCGCCATGGGTGAACTCGGGGCCGCCATCGAGGCCGAGGCACGGGATGCCGAGCACGGTGAACTGCACCGTCAATACGTCGCCTTGCTTGCCCGAAGGGAAGTCCCCCGGCGCGCGGAGGATGGCGCCGACCGACGAATCCGGGAAGGTGGCGGCGTAGAGCCGCGCCGCCTCTTCCGCGCCGCGGTCGAACCAGAGGCAGATCGTGTTTCTTGCGGGTGTGGTCATGCCGCTTCTCCGTCCGGATTGTTTACGCCGAAACGAGCGTCTTGAAACCGCCGAAGATCGTGCGCTTGCCGTCGAACGGCATGCTCTTGAAGTCCATCTTCGCGAAGCGCTTGTCGTTCATCGCCAGTTTGTTGACCTTGTCGCGGTGCGCGCGCGACTTGTAAACGATGTACGAGAACACCACCACTTCGTCGTCCTTCAACTTGACCGAGCGCGGGAACGAGGTCAGCTTGCCCACCGGCGCGTCGTCGGCCACGCATTCGTGATAGGCCAGCGCACCGTGTTCCATCCATACCTTGCGGCCCAGCCGCGCCATCTTCCTGTATTCATCCAGGCGTGCCTGCGGCACCGGAATCACGTATCCGTCAACGTAGCTCATGTCGTTTGCTCCTCTGGTTGCATGGGTACAGCGCTTCAATCCTGATCCGGTGCGCCGAGCGGGAAGTACGACCGAAACGGCCGCGCCTCCTCGACTGCCCGGGCGAACGACGGGCGTGCCAGCAGGCGCTGGCGATAGGCCCGCAACAACGGGAAACTGTCGGCAATCCGGTGCGTCCAGTCCGCATAGAACAGGGCCGGCGCGGCCGCGCAGTCCGCCAGCGTGAATTCCGCGCCCGCGGCCCAGGTGCGGCCGGCGAGCCGCGTTTCCAGCCAGGCATAGGCCTGTTCCAGCCTTTCGGCGGCATGCTTGCGGGCCGGCTCCTTTTCCATCGGTATCCGCTGCAACGCGCTGGCCACCGCCACCTGCACCGCATCCATGACGTACTGGTCGAAGCAGCGGTCGAGCAGGCGTGCTTCCAGCGCCAGCATCGGATCGGCGGGCAGCAGGCGCACCGGCCCGGGATGCGCCAGTTGCAGGTACTCGATGATGATGCTGGTTTCGATGACATCGCTTTCTCCGTCCACCAGCAGCGGGAACTTGCGCAGCGGGCAGCGCCGCTGCCATTCTTCCGCATGCTGCGGCGTCTCCGGGCCGATGCAGCGGAATTCGAACGGCGTGCCGTTCTCGTACAACGCGATCAGCACCTTCTGCGTGTAGGAGGAAAACGGATGGCCATACAGTGCAAGCGTCATTCGGAACCCTCCGCTTCGACCAGCAGCGCCAACAGGGCCAGCGATTGCTGCCAGCCAAGGTAGCACTGGTCGGTCGGGATCAGGTCGGGGATGCCTTCCTGCACGATCGAAAGCTCGGTGCCGCACGAGACCGGCGTCAGCGCGATGGTGACCATCATCGTGCCGGGCAGGCTGGAATCGTCGAATTGGTCGGTGTGGACGATGCGCGCATCGGGTTCCAGCTCCAGGTATTCGACGCGGAAGGAATGGCTGCCGCCGCTGTCCAGATGGGTGAAGGACATGTGGTAGCCGCCACCGACACGCGCGTCGATGCTGTCAACCTTGCCGGTGTAGCCGTTGGGCGGCAGCCATTTGGCCAGCGCGTCGGCGTCGAGGAAGGCGCGATAGACGCGCGCGGCCGGGGCGCGCAGGACGCGGTGCAGTTTGACGGTGCCGGGCATCTCAGTTCTCCTTCGATTGTGGTTGCGTGCAATTGACCATCCACGGCTGGCCGTAGCGGTCGTAGAACAGGCCGAAGCGTGGCGAAATCCTCTTCGCCACGCAGGCCTGCGCGTAGAACGCGAAGGCTTCGCGGCACTTGCCTTCGCGGAACATCAGGCAGGGGATCAGTTTCATCGGTTCGTTCCTCCGTTCGTGAATGGTTCGTCGTGGATGATGCGTCGTGAAGCGTGTCGTTCGTGAAGCGTGCGTCTTGGGTGGTTGACTCATGGATTGCCGGCGGCGGTGAACACCGCCAACTGGTCGGCAAAGGCCCGCCGGAAAGCGGGCCGTGCCTCGCCACGGGCGACGAGGGCGGCGATGTTGGGGAATTCCTCCAGCAGGCCCGAACCGTGCAGCCGGCGCAGGACCGTCACCACCATCAGGTCGCCGGCGCTGAAGTCGCCGTCGAGCCATTGCGCATCGCCCAACCAGCGCGACAATGCGGCCAGCCGGGTGCGGACCCGCTCGTCAAGCATGGGTTGGCGTTGCACACGCCAGGGTTTGTCCCGCTCGAACAGCATCGCCGTCGAGCATTCGACGATCGGCGGTTCCAGCGTGGAAAGCGCGGCGAACATCCAGGCGATCGCACGCGCACGCGCATTCGCGTCGGCGGGCAACAGGCCCGGATGGCATTGAGCGACATGCAGCACGATCGCCCCGGATTCGAACAGCACCAGGTCGCCCTCCTCGAAGGTCGGTATCTGCCCGAACGGTTGCCGCGCCAGATGCGCCGGCGCTTTCAACGCAGCGAAGGAAAGCAGGCGCACTTCACAGGGCTGGCCGACTTCGGCCAGCGCCCAGCGCACGCCCATGTCGCGCGCCAGCCCCCGGCCACGATCTGGCGAGCGTTCGAAGGCGGTCAGGGTGATGGTCATCGCAGGATTCCTCGCGTCTGCAACGGGCGAAATTGCCCGCATTCAACTGTCGTGACGGACGAGAGGGCGAGAAATCGACAAGCGCCTGCAAAAAATCCTGCGCCATTTTGCAAGTCGTTGTTTTGCAAGGATTGTGCTTGTGCGAACATGACGCTCCCGCCTTGCCGTCGGAGCCGCGCATGCAATTCCTGCTGCTGGTCTATCCCGATCCCGAGCTGATCGAAGCCCTGCCCGCCGCCGAATACGACCGGCTGATGCGCGGCTGCCTGGATCACGCGGAAGCACTGAAGGCGCAGGGCTGCCTGCTGGGTTCGCAACAACTGGAGCCGGTCGCCCGCGCCCGCACGGTGCGCGTGCGCGAGGGCCGCAGCACGGTGCTGGACGGCCCGTTCGCCGAGACCAAGGAAGTGCTGGCCGGCTTCAACCTGATCGAGGCGGCGGACATCGACGAGGCGGTGCGCATCGCCCATGAATTCCCGTGGATCCGCTTCGGCAGCATCGAAGTGCGGCCGGTGCATGACATGCAGGCGGAGCGGCGCCGGGTGGGAGCGAAAGTGGTGGCTGGCGAATTCGCGTAGAGCGTGTCAACCGCCGCACGTCGCCAGCTTTTTCTGCGCGTACCACAGCGCCCTGCGCGACAGGTCGTAGGCGCTGTCGAGTTGCTGCGGCAGGATGCGTTCGGCCAGCAATGGATCGGCACCGTGCGCCAGGCCGTGTTCGGCTTGTTCCAGGTCCTTCAGATGCCGGTCGGCCGGTGCCAGCAGCTTGTCGCGCAGGACGCGCTCGCAACCGGCACTGCGCTGGCGCAGGGCTGCCAGCGATTCGCGGATGCGGCGGCTGGCCTCGCCGTCGCCCGGCGGTTTTTCGTGGGCGATCGGCGCGGCCTTGTAGGCGTCGCCGGTGGCTTCGCTGCCCAGGTCGGCGGGATTGGCGTGCTGGGCAGGATTGAAGGCGACATCCGGCGGCGCACGTGCGGTCGGGGGCTTGATCTGCTGCAGCGGCAACATGCCGGTGACGGTCTTGGTGGCCTTCTTCAACCCGCGCTCGAAGGATCTTGCCGCGATCTGGCCCAGGGTGCCGTCACTGGCCCAGTCCTTGTCGAAGCGGGTCGGCCTGTAGTCGATCGGGTTGTCGCGTTCCAGCAGTTTCTTCGCCGCGTCGTCGGGCGCGGTTGCGCCGGGCGGGCGCGCCGTGGAGACCGCCGCGATTTCGTCGCGCACACGCACACGGCCATCGCGGGTGTAGAGCGATATGGTGTCCGATGACGGTGGTTCGTCGTTCCGGCGCAGCGCGTCGTTGCGCTGGGCAATGACCGGAGGCGGTATCGAAGATCGCGCAGCGGTCGTCGTCGAGGGCGGCGGTTGCAATGCCGGCGGCGGCGATTGTTGCGGCAAGCGCGGCGATTCGCGGCGCACGAAATACACCTGCGTGGTCACGCTTGCATGCGAAGCCGGCGACGGTTGGGGTTCCAGCAACAGCAACCGCGCCATCAGCCACAGCATCAACGCAGCGCAAATTGCGGCAATGAAGCGTTGACCGTTTTCGCCCGATACTGCCGATTGCACGTTGCCTGCCTGCATCCGTCCGAAGGCGGATACCGCGCCGCCGTGCCCGCATCGGCGGTTCATGCCGATGCGCACACAGTGTGCCTGCCACCCCTCGGCGCTGGGTTAACCGGGCACAACGTTTGTTTATCGTTTCCTTCGCTGCGTGACCGCGATTCAGCAGGCCTTGTCCTTGGCAAACGGATTGAGCCGGCGCACCCAGGTGCCGCCGCAGTCGATGTCTTCGGTCCTGGGCTGCACGGCTGGCGGCCGTGCCATGTCGGCGCGGGCTTTCTCGCGTTCGGCGATCTTCGCACGGATCTGCGGCAGGGCGGCCAGGGCGGCGCGTTCGCCTTCGAGGATGGCGTTGTTGCGTTGCTCGAAGCTGGCCGGGCCGATGTCGTTGACCAACGGGCGGATCACCGCGTCGGCGCGCGCCAGTTCCTGCTTGCCCAGGGTCTGGCCCATGATCGTGATCGACTGGTTGACGATGCCGGCCATGCTGGCGGGGCGGCTGCCGCTGGCCTTGGTGGAGATATCCACCGCGATCACCACGTCCGCGCCCAACTGGCGCGCGGCATCCACCGGCACCGGGCTGACCACGCCGCCATCGACGTATTCGCGCTCGCCGATCTTCACCGGCTCGAACACGCCCGGCACGCTGCTGGACGCGCGCACCGCCTGGCCGGTGTTGCCGCGCACGAAGACGGTGCGGTCGCCGGTTTCCAGCCGCGTGGCCACCGCGGCGAACGGCAGCTTCAAGCCCTCGATCGGCTTGCGCCCGACCTGGATGTTCACGTAATCCTGCAAGGCCTTGCCTTCGATCAGACCGCCGCCGAACAGCTTGATGTCGCGGATGCTGGTTTCGTCCATCGCCATCGCCTTCTGCTGCATCAGGAACGGATCCATGCCGCTGGCGTACAGCGCGCCGACCACGCTGCCGGCGCTGGTGCCGGCGACCACGTCGGCCTTGATGCCGTTGGCCTCCAGCATCTTGATCACGCCGATGTGGGCGAAGCCCTTGGCCGCGCCGCCGCCCAGCGCCAGGCCGATCTTCAGCGGCGGCAGAGGCGCTTGCACTGCCGGCGGTGGCGGCGCGGGCTTGACGACCTCTTCGCCGCCGCAGCCAGCCAACAGCAGGGCCAGGGAGAACATCGGGAAGGCGCGACGGAGATTCATTGCAGCCACGGGCGAAAACGGGGGCGCATAGCTTACAGACAACCCGGAAGCGGGGCGCCAGTCGCCCGCTGCGCGGGCTGTCGGCAGCGCCGGGGCTTCCGCTTTTCCGACCCTTGACGGATGGCGCAGCCATCGAGTGGCTTTCTCGCTGCCGCGCAAGCCAGCGATTGACAATTGCACGGCCAAACCCCAAATAGATAGACAAATCCGATGGCAATCCATTCATGAACCTGCGCGACCTCAAATACCTGATTGCCCTGGCCGACCTCAAGCACTTCGGCAAGGCCGCGGCGGCCAGTTTCGTCAGCCAACCCACGCTTTCCACCCAGATCCGGAAACTGGAAGAGGAACTGGGCGTGGCCCTGGTGGAACGCGCGCCGCGCAAGGTGATGCTGACGCCGGCCGGGCGCGACGCCGCCGAACGCGCGCGCCGCATCGTGGCCGAGGTCGAGCAGATGAAGGAAGCCGCGCGCCGCAGCCAGGATCCGGAAGCCGGCAGCGTGCGCCTGGGGCTCTTCCCGACGTTGGGCCCGTACCTGCTGCCGCACGTGGTGCCGCGCCTGCGCGCGCGCTTCCCGAAGCTGGAGCTGTTGCTGGTGGAGGAAAAAAGCGACGTGCTGCTGGCGCGGCTGCGCGAAGGCACGCTGGACGCCGGCCTGCTGGCGCTGCCGGTGCACGACGAACAGATGCACGTCGAGCCGCTGTTCGAGGAACCGTTCCTGCTGGCGGTGCCGGAAAACCATCCCCTGGCGCAGCGCGATTCGCTGAACCTGGACGAATTGTCCGAACAGAAACTGCTGCTGCTCGAAGACGGCCACTGCCTGCGCGATCAGGCACTGGAAGTCTGCCGCCTGTCCGGCGCGGACGAGAAATCCGAATTCCGCGCCACCAGCCTGGAAACGCTGCGGCAGATGGTGGCGGCCAACGTCGGGGCGACCCTGTTGCCGACGCTGGCGGTGAAGCCGCCGGTGGCGCGTTCGCCGAACGTCCGCCTGCTGCGCTTCGACGCGCCACCGCCGAGCCGGCGCATTGCGATGCTGTGGCGCAGGAGTTCGGCGATGAGCGGTTTCCTGATGGAACTGGCGAAGGTATTGCGCGAATTGCCGGCGGAGTTGTTCGAGCCGGAGCCGGAGACATTGCCGCGCGCGGCGGCGTGATTGGCGTGGCGGCGCGGAACCCGGGACGAAAAGCGCAGCCGCTTTCGCTCGTCACGACCGGACATGACGAGCGAAAGAATCATTCCTCCTACAATGCCGCACCCCATGACGGACACATCGCCCATGCCTTCGCGCCGTTTCCTGCAACTGGACGTGTTTTCGCCCTACCCCGGCGCAGGCAATCCGCTGGCGGTGGTGCTGGACGGCGAAGGTCTGGACGACGCCACGATGCAGGCGATCGCACGCTGGACCGGCTTGCCGGAAACCACCTTCGTTTTCCCTGCGACCACGCCCGATGCGGATTACCGCCTGCGCATGTTCAGCCCGCAGGCCGAAGTGCCGTTTGCCGGGCATCCCAGCGTCGGCACGGCATATGCGGCGATCGAAGCCGGCATCGCCGCGCCGCGTAATGGCACTGCCTTCGGCAAGCATGTCCGGCAGGAAGGCATCGCCGGCATCTTCCCGCTGCGCATCGACGACGAGGACGGCAAGCAAAGCATCGCCATCCGCAGCCCGCGCGCGAAGATTGCCGAAGCAACGACCCACGCCGACCCGCGATTGGCCGATGCAACGCGCGGCTGGGGCTTCGGTGCATTGCCGCCGGTGCTGATGGACGGCGGCCGTCGCTGGTGGCTGCTCGAAGTCGCAAGCGAAGCCACGCTGCGCGCGATCCGGCCCGATTGGGACGCCATCGCCAAACTTGCCGAAGCCACCGGCAGCATGGGCGTGTTCGCTTATGCGCGATCCGATGCGGGGCAAGCGGCTCCGGGACGGAATGTTGACTTCGCCGTGCGCGCCTTCGTCGGCAATGGCAGGCGCTTCGAAGATGCGGCCAGCGGCGCGGCCAATGCGGTGTTCGCGGCATGGCTGGACGAACGCGGCGCGTTGCCGCATGCCGCTGCCGCCGACGGCAGCCGGCGCTTCGTCGTCAGCCAGGGCCGCGAAGCCGGTTTCGACGCGCAACTGTCGTTGCTGGTCGATGCCGACGGCGAGGTATGGTCCGGCGGGCAGGTGCGCACGCTGATTCGCGGCGAAATCGATTGGCAGCCTGGCGGGACGCGAGACGAGAATCGTGTCGTTCCTTCGCCATGATCGGGCATGCGCCCATTGAAGATCGCGTCCCGCCAAAGCGGGAATCGCCCTCCTCAGCGGACGGAAGCCCCGCCCGCCGCCTCACCGGGTGGTGGCAGTGGCTTCAGTGGTGATGCGCAGGCTGACCTCGTCGCTGACCGCCGGCACCGCGTAACCCAGCCCGAAGTCGCTGCGCTTGAGCGTGGCGGTGGCGTCGAAGCCGATCGCCGGCAGCTTCTTCATCGGGTGCTCGCCGATCTTGTTCAGGGTCACGTCCAGCACCACCGGCTGGGTGATGCCCTTGATGGTCAGGTCGCCGGTGACCTTCAGCCTGTTGTCGCCAAGCGCCTCGACCCGGGTGCTCCTGAAGCTGGCGCTGGGGAACTTGGCGGCGTCGAACAGCTCGGCGCCGGCCAGATGCTGGTCGAACTTCGCCGTGAACGAGGACAGCCCGCTCAGCGGCAGGGTCACCACGACGCTGGACGCGGCCACGTTGTCGGCGTCGTAGATCAGGGTGCCCTCGATGTTGCCGAAGTGGGCGCTGGGATGGGAGAAGCCGAGATGGCTCCAGCTTGCCAGCACGTCGGTATGGGTCGGATCCAGCGTGTACGTGACCGGGGCGGCGAAGGCGGAGCCGGCCAGGGCGAACAGGACGGCGGCGAGCAAGGTCTTGCGCATGGCGGATTCCTCGATTGGGTGGATTGCTGCGGGTGAAGCTTATGGCAGAAGCGGGCTTGCGAAGCGGTCAAGGCACGCGGCGCGCTTCGCTCACTCGATCCGCGCCGCCTCGTCGAACGGCAGCCGCGGCGAACGCGGGAAGATGCTGGCCGGGTCGCCGACGCCCAGGTTGACCAGGAAATTCGACTTGATCGCGGTGCCCGCGAAGAAGGCTTCATCGACCTTGGCGTTGTCGAAACCGGACATCGGGCCGGTGTCCAGCCCCAGCGCGCGCGCGGCCAGGATCAGGTAGGCGCCCTGCAGGGTGCCGTTGCGGAACGCGCCCTGCTCGCGACCCTCGCGGGTTTCGGCGAACCAGCCGCGCGCATCGACGTGCGGGAACAGGTAGTTGATCTTGTCGTTGAAATCCAGGTCGTAGCCGACGATCACCGTGACCGGCGCGGCCAGGGTCTTCTTCAGGTTGCCTTCGGACAGCGCCGGGGCCAGTTTTGCCTTGGCCTCTTTCGATTTGACGAAGACGAAACGCGCCGGCGTCGAGTTGACCGCGGTCGGGCCCCATTTCACCAGTTCGTACAACTGGCGCAGAGTGTCGTCGCTGATTTCGCCACCGAAATGGTTGTAGGTGCGGGCGGTATTGAACAACTGGTCGAGGGCGACGGCATCAAGTGCAGCGGGCATGGGCGGTTCCTTGTGCGAACAAGCGATGGGAAGGGCCGCAGTGTAGAGTGTCGCGGGTTCGGCAACAGCCACCCATCCCGGAACAAATTGTATCCACGCGTGGAACGAACCCCTTCGCCAACGCCGGATTGTCCGCGCCTGTGCACGCTGACCGACGGCAATGCCGGCAACCAGCGGCAGGTCAGTGCGCTGGCGGCGGCATTGGCGGCACCAGCAGCAATTACCGACATCACGTTGCAAGCGCGTGCGCCATGGCGCTGGTTGTCGCCGCACCGCTTGCCTGGTGCGCAACTTGCCTTCGGTGATGCCTTCGCGCAAATGCAAACGCCATCGCTCGCCATCGGCTGCGGGCGGCAGGCCGCGCTGGCGACCCGGCTGCTGCGCGAACGCGGTGCGAAGGCGGTGCAGATCCTCGACCCGCGCCTCGATCCGTCGCACTGGGACCTGGTGATCGCGCCGGAGCACGACGGCCTGCGCGGCGGCAACGTCATCCCCCTGCTCGGCAGCCTGAACCCGGTCGATGACGACTGGCTGGCCGCCGCGCGCACGCGCTTTGCGCATCTGGCCGAGCTGCCGCGACCGCGCACCGCCCTGCTGCTGGGCGGCGACAGCGCGCATTGGCGTTTCGGCATGGCGGTTTTCGAATCGCTGGCCTCGACGCTGGACACCGCGCTGGCCCGTGACGGCGGCAGCCTGCTGGTCACCGCGTCGCGGCGCACGCCTGCCGCCATCGCCGAAGCCTTGCCGGCGCGCTTGGGTCATTTCGCAAGCTTGATCTGGCGCAGCGAACGCAATGGCGAAAACCCCTACCCCGGCCTGCTGGCCTGGGCCGACCGCATCGTCTGCACCCCGGATTCGGTGAACATGGTGTCCGAAGCCTGCGCCACGCACGCGCCGGTGTTCGTGCTGGAACCGCAACGCATCGACGGCCGGCCACGGCGTTTTCTCGATGCGCTGCTGGCACGCGGACGCATCCGCGCGCTGGATGCGCAGTTGACGGCATTCGACGCGCAACCGTTGCGCGAAACCGCGCGCGTGGCGGCGGTGGTACGGGAACGGCTGGGGATTTGATCTCGTCATCCCCGCGAAGGCGGAAATGACGAGCAAAAAACAACCTCACCCACGCGGGTGATGCTTCGCATGCAACTGCTTCAACTGCTCGCGCGCCACCAGCGTGTAGATCTGCGTGGTCGAAAGAGAACTGTGCCCCAGCAGCATCTGCAAGGCGCGCAGGTCCGCGCCGTGGTTCAACAAATGCGTGGCGAAACTGTGGCGCAGGCCGTGCGGGCTGATCTTGGCCGGATCGATGCCGGCGACGGCGGCGTAACGCTTTACCAATGCCCAGAATTGCTGCCGCGTCGGCGCCTGCCCGCCGGCGTTGACGAACATGGTCGGTGCGCCACTCTTGCCGGCCAGTTGCGGGCGCGCCTGTGCCAGGTATCGCTCCAGCCAGTGCTGCGACTCCTCGCCCAGCGGCACCAGCCGCTCCTTGCTGCCCTTGCCGGTGACGCGCAACACGCCCTGGCGCAGGTTGACGGCGGTCGCCGGCAGGCCGACCAGTTCGCTGACGCGCAGACCGGCGGCGTACATCAGTTCCAGCATCGCGCGGTCGCGCAGGCCGTTGGGCGTGGCGATGTCGGGTGCGGCCAGCAGCGCATCCACCTGCGCTTCGCCCAGCGCCTTCGGCAGCGAGCGCGGCAGCTTGGGCGGGTCGAGCAGCGCGGTCGGGTCGTCGCTGCGCGCGCCGCGGCGCACGCACCAGCCGAAGTACGCGCGCAGCGCCGACAGCAATCGCGCACTGCTTTTCGGCGAATAGCCCTGTTCCGCGCGCCAGGCCAGGTAACGGAACAGGGTTTCGCGGTCGGCCCGCGCCAATGCGCCATCGCGCAGGCTGCGCCAGCGAGAAAAACCTTCAAGATCGCGCCGATAACTCGACAGCGTGGCTTGCGACAGGCCGCTTTCGGCCCAGATCGCATCGAGGAAACGCTCGATCTCACGCTGGTCGGCCTCCGCCACCGGCGGCAGTTGCATCACGTATCGCCGGCGGTCAGCGGGGGATTGACGGGTCATTGATGGATCCAATCCAACGAAACCGATCCGCCGCAGGCCGGGCCGGCTTCATCGACCCGACATCCACACAGCATCGGGATTGAACAGCCGATCGGCTGCTGAAAGCCGCTGCGATTCATTTCTGCCTATGACGTCGGCGATTGAAAACGCCTAACCGAAGGACTGAAAAACAAATACCCGCAATGAGCCACAAGTCCGGCGGCGATTACGGCAAAGGCCATGGCTGCCGATGTGTCGGATTGGGCATGGCGAAACATAGCGGCCGCCGCGACCAAGGCACCAAGCAAGTTGCAAACCAACCAGATGACGCCAGCAACTCTGCTGCCGCGAAGCAGAAAAAAGACGAGGATCGCTGCCAAAAAGAATCTGATCCAAACAGCGGCGGGCGCTCCGGTGGCAAGTTGCCAGATCAGGTATGCCAAATAGCCGATGGAGATAATGGCCAACGGGACTGGTGGCTTTCTCGACATAGACATCAACTATTGACCAGCCCGCTCCGGCCACACCGTCTTCGCCAGCAGCTCGTCGTCCCAGTCGAACGCGATCGCGCCGTCCTTGACGAACAGCGAGACGAAGTTGAACACGTTGCGCGCGTACATCTCGCTGGCGTGGACCGCGCCCATGCTGGCCAGGTTCAGCGGGCCGGCGACGGTCACGCCGCCGTGGTCGATGGTTTCGCCGGGCTGGGTCACTTCGCAGTTGCCGCCGGTTTCGGCGGCCAGGTCCACGATCACGCTGCCGGGCTTCATGCCTTCGACCATCGCGCGGCTGATGATCTTCGGCGCGGGGCGGCCGGGCACGGCGGCGGTGCAGACGACCACGTCGATGCCCTTCAGATGGTCGGCCAGGCGCTGCTGTTGCAGGGCGCGCTCCTCGTCGGTCAACTGGCGCGCGTAGCCGCCCTCGCCGGCGGCGCTGACGCCCAGGTCCAGGAACTTGCCGCCGAGGGATTCGATCTGCTCGCGCGTTTCCGGGCGCACGTCGAAGCCTTCGATCTGCGCGCCCAGGCGCTTGCCGGTGGCGATGGCCTGCAGACCGGCGACGCCGGCGCCGACGATCAGCACCTTCGACGGGCGGATGGTGCCGGCGGCGGTGGTCAGCATCGGGAAGAAGCGCGGGGCCAGTTGCGCGGCGATCAGCACCGCCTTGTAGCCGGCCATGCCGGCCTGCGAACTGAGCACGTCCATCGCCTGCGCGCGGGTGGTGCGCGGCAGCCGCTCCAGCGGGAAGGCGACGATGCCGCGCGCCTGGATCGCCTCGCCGCGCGCCGCGTCGGCCTGCGGGTGCAGCATGCCGACCAGGGTCGCGCCCTGCTTCAATGCGGAGATCGCGGTGGCGTCCGGCGGCTGCACGCACAGCACCAGGTCGGCGGCGTCGCGCGCGGACGCATCGACGATCTGCGCGCCGGCCTGCGCATAGGCGTCATCGACGAAACCCGCCGCTGCGCCCGCGCCGCTTTCCACCTGCACGCTTGCGCCGGCGGCGACGAGTTTCTTCACCGTTTCCGGCGAGGCCGAAACGCGCCGCTCGCCCGGAGCGGACTCCTTCAATACCCGGATACCGACTGCCATCTGCCCCTCGCCCGCTGAATGAATGGCGCGATGCTAGCAAAGTGCGTGGCGACGGGCATGGGAGGTAACAACGGCAACGATAAAGCGCGCCGCCAACGTGGGGGCTCAGGCTTCTGCCGCCGCGCCGCCCAGCTTGTCGATCACGCCCATCATGGCGTTGTCGAAGGCGTCGCCTTCCTCGTGCTTGCGCAGCCGGCCCAGGCGCACCATCACCGCCAGTTCTTCCGGCGAGGCCACGCAGAAGCGCACGCCGCGACGGTTGACGAACAACAGGCGCGAGGAAATCGGGCTGACCCACGACAGCTTGCCGGCCTGCACCTTGTTGTCCTTGTCGATGAAATCCAGCCAGGTGCCAATCGGCAGGCTGCGGAAATGATCGGCGTCGGTGGGGTCGAATTCGTCCAGCGTGTCGGTGCCGCCGACCAACCGCACCGGCGAAGCATCGTTGTCCGCCGTTTTCGGCAAGGTCACCGGCGGCAACTCCGGCAGCGGCCTTTCCAGGTCCGGGCGCGACTGCGCCACCGCCTGCAAGGTGTCGTGCAGCGCATCGATCGCGGCGGCGGCCGCATCGGCGTTCATGCCGACGCTGGCGAATACTTTTTGCAGCGCCGGCCGCCACGCTTGCAGCCACGGCTTGCCGACCACTTGCCGCTGCGCCTCGTCCAGTTCGACCAGCATGCCATCGAGCAGGCCGAAGCCTTCGCGCGCACCGTCTTCGTCATCGCGCAGCAGGGTCATGGTGACGTGGTGCGCCCATGGCTGGCGCAGGAAACCGTCGATGGCCTGCGGCAGTTCGCGGTCGCCGATGCGCGCGGACAATTCCGACTCCATCCGCGTGCGTGCCGCTTCCAGGCGTTCCTGGCCGCGCTGGATTTCGGCGGCGCGGCGTTCGGCAATTTCGATGCGGCGCTTGTGCTGAGCCAGGAATTCGCGGAATTCCTCTTCCAGCGTCTGGAAAATGGCCAGATTCTCGTTGAACTCGGCCACCAGCCGGTCGATGATCTCCTCGACCTTGGTCATCAGCGTGCGCTCGGCGGGGGTTTCGCCGTGGTTGCCTTCGCAGGCTTCGGCCAGCACGTTGAGCAGACGGCGCGCTGGATGTTCCTTCTGCACGAACATGTGCCGGTCCAGCATCGCCACCTTGACGAAGGGTACCGCCAGGCGGCCGATCAATTCACGCGAGCGTCCCTGCAGGTCGCACTCGTCCAGCATCACGTCGAACAGCATGCCGACCAGGTCGATGGCGTCCTCGTCGGTCGGCGACAGTCGCGTGGTCGAAGGATCCGCACCCAGCCGCGTGGCGCTGGAAAGCACTTCCTGTTTCAGCCGATGCGCCAGCGATTCGTTGGTATCGCCAAGGGCCGCGCGCAACGCCGCGCTGGGAGTGCATTGCAGCAGCGACAGCACCGACAGCATTTCCTGCTGCGAAAGGTGCTGGCCGACAGACTGCGGCGGCGATGCGGGCGCCTGCGCGCCGCGCGATTCCTGCATCAGGTTGTGCAGGGCGCTCAACAACATGTATTCGCCATTCGGGTCGAGGCCGTCGGCGCCGTACGCGCCCTCCGCACCGGCGTGGGCGCCATGCGGCTGCGCGGCGGATTGCATCTGACCGCGCAAGCTGGACATGCGATCGAGGAAGCGTGCAGCCCACGCCGGTGCGTCGCCGCCGGCAGCCGGTGCCTGCGCGCCGGACTGCGCCCCGCTCATGGCCGCCGGGCCCGCACCACGCATGGCTGGACGTGGAACGCCCGCCGGCTCCACCGAAGCCAGCAACTGGTCCAATTGCGCATACATGCGGCCCAGTTCCGGGGCCAGTTCGCGTTCGCACAACTTCAACACCACCAGGCGCACGTCCAGGGTCAGGTCGCAGCCGGCAAACGCCTCGCGCACGGCGGCGGCGACATGGTCCGGGCCGACCGGATCGTACTCGGAATCCAGTTCGATCCCCGCCAGGCGGCCCAGCCGCCATTCCAGCCGCTGCAGGACCTGCTTGTTGTCGCGCTGGACCACGTTGGCGAAATTGAGCGCGGCCAGGCGTGCTTCCAGGTCCTCTTCGGACACCAGGCTCAAGTCGCCATGGCGAGCCGGCAGCAGGGCGCGTTCCACCGAGATCGGCGCGCGCGCCAGCATTGCCTGCCAGGCCTGTTCCAGATGCGCGCGGAAACCGGCGGCGCATTCACCGCGACGGCGGCGCAGTTCGCGCATGCCGTCCATGAAGGCCATCTGCGCGGAGCCGGCACGCTCGGCACGGTCGAACAAGGCATCGTCGAAACGGTCCAGGGCGACGTCGAAAGCACCGGCCAGCGCCGGCAAGGCCAGATCATGCGCACGCGCCAGCAACAGCGGCACGCCCGAGGTTGACGGAGCTGGAACCGACGAGGCAATCGGTGTCGTGGGGGTGACGCCGTTCATTGCAGATGATCCTTTTCCCTGCAGACGAACTGCCTGCCTTGGGTTTACGGCCCCTGTACCGTGACGTAAATGTTAAATAGCCCCACGCTCACATTGCCGTGACGCAGTGGGCAATTTGCGGCTTTGCCCAGCGGGGGCGGACGGAATGACAGGGCCCGCCACCCCACCAATGACCAAAGAACCTAAACTTTGCGCCATGACCCGGACCGATCCCCTGCATTTCCTCGACGCCCGCCGCTCCGTCCCCTCCCGGCAACTGGGCGAACCTGCCCCCGACGACGCCACCGTATTGCGCATGCTGCAGGCCGCCTCGCGCGTGCCCGATCACGGCAAGCTGGTGCCGTTCCGTTTCCTGCGCATCGCCGGCAGCGCCCGCCATGCGTTGGGCGAAAAACTGGCCGAACGCGCCTTGCAACGCGAGCCGCAATCGCCGGCGGCGGCGTTGGAAAAGGAACGCACCCGCTTCGATTTCGCCCCGCTGGTCATCGCCGTGGTCGCACGCCCCACGTCAAACCCCAAGGTGCCGGAAATCGAGCAATTGCTCAGCGCCGGCAGCGTCTGCTTCGCCCTGCTGCAGGCGGCGCAGGCGCTGGGCTTCGGCGCGCAATGGCTGACCGGCTGGGCGGCGTTCGACGAAGACATCCACCGCACGCTGGGTTTGCAGGCAAACGAAACCATCGCCGGCTTCATCCACATCGGCACGCCGAAGCTGGACGTGCCCGAACGCGATCGGCCTGATGCGGCAGCGTTGCTCAGCGATTGGACGCCCGCGCCCGCCGCATGAGCGCCGCATTGCCCACCCTGCACCTGGTCGATGCCAGCCTGTACGTGTTCCGCGCCTGGCATTCGATGCCGGACGAATTCCATGACGCCGACGGCTGGCCGACCAACGCGGTGCACGGCTTTGCGCGTTTCCTGCTGGAACTTCTGGAACGCGAACGCCCGAAACACATCGCCATCGCCTTCGACGAAGCGCTGGATTCATGCTTCCGCAACCGCCTCTATCCGGCCTACAAGGGCAACCGCGAGCCGGCGCCGGAGGAACTGAAACGTCAGTTCAGGCATTGCAAGGCGCTGTGCGCGGCGCTGGGCCTGAACGTGCTGGCGCATGGCGAATACGAGGCCGACGATCTGATCGGCAGCGCCCTGCACGCGATGCGGCCGAAGGGTTTCCGCGGCGTGATCGTCTCCGCCGACAAGGATCTGTCGCAACTGCTGCACGTGCACGACGAGCAATGGGATTACGCCCGCAACCAGCGCTGGGGCATGGCCGGGGTGAAGGCGCGCCACGGCGTCGAAGCGCGGCAGATCGCCGACTATCTGGCGCTGTGCGGCGATGCCATCGACAACATCCCCGGCGTGCAGGGCATCGGCCAGAAAACCGCGGCGGTGCTGCTGGCGCACTTCGGCGATCTGGACACCTTGCTGGCGCGCAGCGGCGAAGTCGCCTTCCTCAAGAGCGTGCGCGGCGCGGCAACCGTCGCCGCCAGACTCAAGGCGCAAGGCGAACAGGCGCGGCTGTGGCGGCAGCTGACCACGATCGCGCTGGATGCACCCATCGAAGATGCCGAACCGGATTTTCGCCGCGCCGCCGCCGACACCGGCATGCTGGAATCACTGTCCGACGCACTGCGCTTCGGGCCGATGACGCGGCGCAGACTTCAGGAAACCATGCGATGAACGCAAAGAAGCTCCCGCCGCAAACCGTTCATGAAGGCAAATACCTGCGCATGCAGGTACGCGGCACCTGGGAATACGTCGAACGCACCCACCCCGGCGGCATGGCCGCGATCATCATCGCGGTGACGCCGGAGGACAAGGTCGTGTTCGTCGAACAGTTCCGCGTGCCGCTGCAGGCACCGACCATCGAAATGCCGGCCGGACTGGTCGGCGACGTGCACGACGGCGAAAGCATCGAGCTTTCCGCGATCCGCGAACTGGAAGAGGAGACCGGCTGGACTGCCGAACGCGCCGAAGTGCTGCTGGTCGGCCCCACCTCGTCGGGCATGAGCAACGAGCGGATCGCCTTCGTCCGCGCCACCGGCCTGCGCAAGGTCGGCGAAGGCGGCGGCGCGCCGGACGAGGGCGAGGACATCACCGTGCACGAGATCCCGCGCGGCGAGGCCGCGGCGTGGCTGACGCGCAAGCTCGCCGAAGGCTACGAACTGGACGCCAAGCTGTGGGCCGGGCTGTGGCTGATCGAGCACAACCTGGACGGTTCGCGGCGCGAAGCCGGCGGCGGCATGAACCACGACTGAGCGGCATCGGCGCGGCGGTCATCGCAACGCCGTCCGGCGCGTTGCCCCTTCACCTTCGACTCGCCGGAACCCGCCTTGTCCTCCCCCACCCGATCCGCTTTCCTGGCGCTTGCCGGCGCCCTGCTGCTGGCCGCCGCGCCATCGCGCGCCACCGACCTTTCCGGCCAGTGGCAACCGGACAGCAAACAGAACGCGCGCCTGTTCAAGCAGGCCGAGAAGGAATTCCGCAAATCGCGGCCCAAGGGCGGTGGACCGGGCGGCGGCGACCGCGGCGGACCGCCGCCGGGCGGTGGCATGGGTGGGCCGCCATCCGGCGATGCCGGCGGCACGGGAGGTCCGCCACCGGGTGGGCCGCCGGGTGGGCCGCACGGCGGCGCACCCGAACCGACCGTCTTGCTGCCGCCGGAAGCGGCGTTCGCCGCGCCCACCGAAGACGCCCTGATCCTGTATCGCAGCCGCGACTCGGTGATGTTCGGCCGTGACGGCAGCGACGCCGTGGTCGTGGTTCCCTTCGCCGGCGCCACCGATCTGGGCAACGGCGTGCAGGCGTCGTTGCGCGACGAGGCCGACCAATGGGTATTGCAGATCGAAACCCGGGACGGCCGTCGCGCGAACTTCCGCTATTCGATCCCGGACCCCGCGGCCGGCGGCCTGCGCATCGACATCGACCTGGGCGGCGGCATGCCCGGCGGCGGCTTCAAGCTGCAACGGGTCTATCGGCGGACACAGGTCGATGTGGGCGCGCCACAACCGGACGGGGCTTCCGGCTGACAGCCTGAGCCGGAACCTGTCCGCAGCAGCGCCGCGGGCCACACGCGGGTTCCCCGGTGCGGCCCGGCCACGGCCCGCGGCTGCATGTGCTCAGCCGGCGAACGCGTCGGTCGCCGCCACCAGCGCATCGACGTGCTCGGCCTCGAACGCCGAGTGCCCCGAGGCCGGGTTGACAATCAGCTTCGACTTCGGCCAGGCCTTGTGCAGTTCCCAGGCGTTCTGCAGCGGGCAGACCACGTCGTAGCGGCCGTGCACGATGACGCCGGGGATGTCGGCGATGCGGTGTGCGTCGCGCAGCAACTGGTCCTCGACCTCGAAGAAGCCGCCGTTGACGAAGTAATGGTTCTCGATGCGGGCGAAGGCCAGCGCGAATTTCGCGTCTTCATGGCCGGTGACGAAGTCCTGATCGACATGCAAAAAGGAAGTCGCGCCTTCCCAGACGCTCCAGGCACGCGCGGCGGACAGGCGCGTTGCTTCGTCATCGCTGGTCAGGCGGCGGTGGAAGGCGGAAATCAGGTCGTGGCGTTCGACCGGCGGGATCGCGGCGACGTAGTGCTCCCACGCGTCGGGGAACAGCCGGTTGCAGCCTTCCTGGTAGAACCACTCCAGTTCCCAGCGGCGCAGCAGGAAGATGCCGCGCAGGACCAGTTCGGTCACGCGCTGCGGATGGGTTTGCGCATACGCCAGCGCCAGCGTGGAACCCCACGAGCCGCCGAACACCTGCCACCTTCCGATACCGAGTTTTTCGCGCAACTTCTCGATGTCGGCGACCAGATCCCACGTGGTGTTGTCGGTCAGGTCCGCATGCGGCGTGGAGCGCCCGCTGCCGCGCTGGTCGAACAGCACGATGCGGTATCTGGCCGGGTCGTGGAAGCGACGCATCTTCGCGTTGCAACCGCCGCCGGGGCCGCCGTGCAGCATCACCACCGGCTTGCCGTTCGGGTTGCCGCATTGTTCGTAATACAGCACGTGGCGATCATCGACTTGCAGCGTGCCGGTGTCGTAAGGCGCGATTTCGGGGTAAAGCGTGCGCATGATTTGTCCTGATTTCCGATGCGTGCATTGTAGGAGCGGGGGGGGGGGGGGGCCCCCCCCCCCGGGGGGGGGCGCCCGAACCCCCCCCCCCGGGACCCCGGCCCCCGGCGGC
>JASGDT010000045.1:0-106102 GCA_047607085.1 Pseudoxanthomonas sp.
CGGTCGAACCAGGTGTCGCCGTGCTGCAGGCGCGCGCGCCATGCGGTCGAACGCGCGGCGGCGCGCTCGGGCGAGGCCAGCGCGTCCAGGTCGCGCAGGTCGTGCAGGGCGATGTGGGTCCAGTGCGCCGGCCCCTGGCTGCGCAGGCCGTCGTAGCAGCGCGCGCGTTCCCAGCCGGGCGCGCGCAGCAGCATCGGGATGTGCTCCTGCGCATACCAGGCATCGACTTCCGGGCCGGTACGCGCCGGCACGTCGAAGGCCACGATCATCAGCAGCGGTGCCGCCCAGCCGGTGGAAGCATCGGCGTGCGGACCGTCGAGGCTGCGGCGCCGGCCGGCATGCCGGGACGCGATCCAGCCGGGAATCGCCGTGATCGGGTCCCTCAGTGCTGCGGCAAGATCGTCGGCACTGGAAAACTCCTGACAAAGCGCGATGCCCCAGGTCAGCACATCGCCACCCCGGTAGTAGTGCCGATCGCTGCCATGGCCGTGCACGCTGGCCAGTTGCCGCAGCCCTGCATCCGCCTCCTGACAGGGGAAGGCGGGTTCATATTGGGTCAGCAACAGGAACTCGGATGACATGGATCGTCGGGATCGCGGGGGGGGGGGGAGTTGGCGGGGCGGGCGGCGGCGGACTATATTCACTCACAGAGGAATAAATCAAGGTGCAGCGCGGAAGAGGCCCCAGCATGAATGCCGCACACGAGGGTTCGAGGATTCCACCGCCGGAGGTGGAGCAGTGGAGCGATGCGCAGCAGGCGGCGGCCGCGCGCGTGCTGTCCAGCCGCGGCGGCGCCATGCGCGGTCCGTTCGGGGTAATGCTGTGGGTGCCCGAACTGCTCGACCGCGCCCAGCATCTGGGCGAATACGTGCGCCTGCAGTGCAGCATTCCGGCCGATCTGCGCGAGTTGGCGATCCTGGCGGCGGCCCGGCACTGGCGCCAGGCGTATGAATGGCAGGTGCACGCGCCGCTGGCCATCGCCAGCGGCGTGGATGAGGCCGTCGTCGAGGCCCTGCGCACCGGCGGGAACCCCGGTGGATTGCGCCGCGAACAACACGCGGTGCTGGATTTTTGCCGGCAACTGCATCGCGACCATGGCGTGGACGATGCAGCTTTCGAGGAAGCCAGGGCGGTGCTGGGCCAGGAGGGCGTGGTGGAACTGTGCGCGCTGTGCGGCTACTACGCCATGCTGGCGATGCTGCTGAACGTCGCCCGCACGCCGCCGCCGCGGCCGGATGACGCGGTGTTCGACCGTTGATCGGGACGCGCCATGGCCGATCCATGGCTGGGCGCACGATCGACAGGATGCTGCGCCGCAGCTTTACGCTCTTCGCCGGGCCGGGATATCAATCCACAAATTCCCTGAAATGGGATTTAATGCCGAAGACAAGGTCGGGAGCGATGCCGACGACACCTGGAATCGGAGCGGCGGCAACAAGACGCGCCGGACATCAGACCCGAGAGGATCCATGACGATTGCGATGGTCAAGAACAATCCGCGGTACCGGAAATGCGGCCGTTGCGGGCTGGCGTGCCGGGCGTTGCCGGAAATGCCTGCCCTGCCGGTGCTGCCATGATCGACAAGGTCGTCGCATCGGCCCTTGCCGCCGTTTCCGACATCCACGACGGCGCCACGGTCATGATCGGGGGGTTCGGCAACGCGGGCATGCCTTCCGGCCTGATCGACGCGCTGATCGAGCGCGGCGTGCGCGATCTGACCATCGTCAACAACAACGCCGGGAACGGCGACACGGGACTGGCGGCGCTGATCCGCCACAAGCGCGTGCGCAGGATCGTCTGTTCGTTCCCGCGGCAGCCGGACTCGCAGCACTTCGATGCCGCCTACCGGGCCGGCGAAATCGAGCTCGAACTCGTGCCGCAGGGCAACCTCGCCGCGCGCATCCATGCCGCCGGCAACGGCCTCGGCGCGATCTTCACGCCGGTCGGCTACGGCACGGAACTGGCGCAGGGCAAGGAAACCCGCCAGATCGACGGGCGCCACTACGTGCTCGAGTATCCCATCCATGCGGACTTCGCCCTTGTTCGTGCCTTCAAGGGGGACCGCTGGGGCAACCTCGTCTATCGCAAGACCGCGCGCAACTTCGGCCCGATCATGGCGATGGCCGCGAAATGCACGATTGCGCAGGTGTCGGAACTGGTCCCGCTCGGGACGCTGGATCCGGAGGCCGTGGTGACGCCCGGCATCTTCGTCAAGCACCTTGTGCGCGTCAGCGACGGTGCGACCGCATGAACCGTCGCCTCGACCGCAAGCAGATGGCGGCACGCGTCGCCCGGGACATTCCCGATGGCGCCTACGTCAACCTCGGCATCGGCCTGCCGACGCAGGTGGCCGACTACCTGCCCGACGACAGGGAGATCTTCCTGCACAGCGAGAATGGCGTGTTGGGCATGGGCCCCGCGCCGCCGCCCGGCGCGGAGGATCCGGACCTGATCAACGCAGGCAAGCAGCCGGTCACGCTGTTGGCGGGCGGCTGCTATTTCCACCACGCCGATTCCTTCGCGATGATGCGCAGCGGCCGCCTCGACATCTGCGTGCTGGGCGCGTTCCAGGTCTCGACCCAGGGGGATCTTGCGAACTGGAGCACCGGCGCCCACGATGCGATTCCCGCCGTCGGCGGGGCGATGGACCTGGCGATCGGCGCGCGCCATGTCTTCGTGATGATGGAACTGCTGACGAAGTCCGGCGAAAGCAAGCTGGTGGCCGAATGCAGTTATCCGCTGACCGGCGTGGGCTGTGTTTCGCGCGTTTACACGGATCTGGGCGTGTTTTCGGTCGGTACGGGCGGCGTGCGGGTGATCGAAACTGTCGAAGGCGTATCGCTGGATGAGTTGCGGCAACTGACCGGCCTGCCCCTGCGGATGGCCGACGAGGCAGGCACATGACCGGCGAAGCCTGGATCATCGATGGTATCCGCACGCCGATCGGCCGTCATGGCGGCGCGCTGTCCGGGCTGCGTGCCGACGATCTCGGCGCCGCGCCGATCAGGGCGCTTCTGGCCCGCCATCCGGGGCTTGATCCGGCATTGATCGAAGAAGTCTGCCTGGGATGCGCCAACCAGGCCGGCGAAGACAATCGCAACGTCGCGCGCATGAGCCTGCTGCTCGCCGGACTGCCGGCCGAGGTGCCCGGCAGCACGGTCAACCGGCTCTGCGGCTCCGGCCTCGACGCCATCGCAGCCATCGCCCGCGGCATCCGTGCCGGCGAACTCGGGCTGGCGATCGCCGGCGGCGTCGAGTCGATGTCGCGCGCGCCGTTCGTCATGGGCAAGGCGGCTTCGGCGTTCGCGCGCGACCAGACTCTCCAGGACACCACGATGGGCTGGCGCTTCGTCAATCCGCGGATGCAGGCGCTGTACGGCGTCGAAACGATGGGGGAAACCGCCGAGAACGTCGCCGAGCGCCACGGCATCTCGCGCGCGGACCAGGATGCGTTCGCGCTGCGCAGCCAGCAGCGCGCCGGCGTGGCACAGGCGTCGGGCTTCTTCGACGGCGAGATCGCACCGGTGGCGGTGCCGGGCCGCAAGCGCGGCGAGACCGTCGCTGTCGCGCGCGACGAACACCCGCGTCCCGACACGACCCTCGAAGCGCTGGCGTCCCTGAAGCCGATCTTCCGCAATCCCGGCACCGTCACCGCCGGCAATGCCTCCGGCATCAACGACGGCGCCGCCGCGCTGCTGCTTGCTTCGGGGCAGCAGGCCGAGCGTCTCGGACTGAAGCCGCGTGCGCGCGTGCTGGGGTTCGCCAGCGCCGGCGTGGAGCCGGGGGTCATGGGCATCGGTCCCGTGCCGGCGGTACGTCGCCTGCTGGCCAGGCTGCGACTGGCAATCGACGATTTCGACGCGATCGAACTCAACGAAGCGTTCGCATCGCAGGCGCTGGCCTGCCTTCGGCAACTCGGCATCGACGATGACGCGTCCCACGTCAACCCCAACGGTGGCGCCATCGCGCTGGGCCATCCACTGGGCATGACCGGGGCGCGGCTGGTCCTGGGGTTGCTGCGCCAGCTTGAGGCGACGGACGGCAAGCTTGGGCTTGCAACCATGTGCGTCGGTGTCGGGCAGGGCGTCGCGCTGGTGGTGGAGCGAATCCGCTGATCCCGGATCCCCGGGTTGAATCGACATTCGAGGCATGGCGCCGGTAGTCATGCACGTAGCCGTAGCCGCCGAACACTTGCAGCGCATTACTGGCGAGCTGGAAGCCGCGTTCGGTGAAGAAGGATTTGATGACCGGCGTCAGCAGCGAATTCAGCGCATTGGCGTTGTCGCGTTCGTCCGCGTCACTGGCATGTTCGGCCACGTCGGGCAGACGACCGGCCCAGCCGCCGGGAGAGAGGCTTTGCCGGAGCGGCTTCGTCAGCGGATTCGCTTCACCCGTTTTCGGTAGTCGCTTTTGTTGTCGCCGTCGATGCTCGAACGCCGTGTGCCCTTGACCTCGCTGATCTTCGCATCGCTGCCGGTCACCGGTTGCGCTTCGACGGCGGTTTCGTGCTCGAAGGCATGCGATTTGTCGGTGTTGCGGTAATACCGATACAGCGCCCAGTACAGGCCGGCCGCGCCGACCGGACCAAGCGCCAGCAAGGCCAAGCCGCTGTCGTCGCTCATGACGAGACTCCCAGGATGAACAAGGCGATGCCTTCCAGGACGGTGCCGGTGGCGAGCGCCGCCAGCAGCAGCTTCCACTGCTGCACCGGCACGCTGCCCATGGTCTCGCCAGTGCGGCCGTTGACCGCGATGTAGTGCAACATGCCGCCGTTGCTGCCGGGCTGATGGTAGGAATACAGCCACACCGGCAGGTACATCGACACCCAGCGGCTGCCGTGCACGTCCAGGCCTTCCTGTTCCCAGCGCACACCGCGACCGTAGCGGTTCACCGACGCTTCGACCTGCGCGCGCGCGATCGACAGCAACTGGTCTTCCAGCCGCGGGTGCAGGTGCTGCACGTCGCGATCGCGCTTTTCCGAACTGAAACCGGACAGGTACGAGGCGTTCCACTTCACTGCGTTCTTGGTGTCGAACGGCAGGATGGCGTTGATGATGTTGTTGGTGTTGGCGCGCGTGTCCAGATTGCCGCGCGCGCCGGAGGATTCCAGCGGCAGGTCATCGACGGTGAAATCGACGTGCCGCTCCACCCGATACACGTCGGCGTCGTAATAGGTAGTGGTTTCCTTGTTGTTTCCGCTGCCGGTCGTGACGGTGTAGCGCCGCGTTTCGATTTCGCCTTCGCCAGCGACGTCGGCGCTGACGTTGGCGTCAACGATCATGTACGGCAGATAGACGCCAATGACATTTTCAGGGGTGAACTGTTCCTTGAAGGCCTTCAGCGCGAACATCTGCCGCTTGCCGACGAACTGGCGGATGCGCGCGACCGCATCGTCCTTCTTGATGTGGAAGGGCAGCACCGCGTCGGGCACCGCACCGTTGGGCACTTGTTCGTTGACGCCGAACACGTGCCGGCACCAGTGGCAACGCGCGGTCATCGCGTTCTCGGTGTTGACCGTCACTTCCGCACCGCAGCCGGTGCATTTGAAGCTGAGCAGGCTGGCCGCGTCGGCCGCGATGTCCTGCGCGCCGGAGGCGATCACGGTGCCGCTGAGCTGGTCGATGCCTTCGCCCAGGCCGAACTCCTCCTCTACCCGCGCGCCATGCCATTCGTTGCGGCAATACAGGCAGATCAGCAGGTCGCTGCCTGGCCTGGGGCGGATGTCGGTCGCACCGCACTTCGGGCAGCGGTTCAGGCCGTCCTTCAGCTCGCTGGCCGAGGTGTCGATGGCCGCCGGATCGGGGGCCAGCAACTCGTCGCGGATCGGCTCGGGCAGGGTGGCCGGGTCGATCGGGAACTGGCCCGGCAACGGCGGCACGTCCTGCGGCGAACCCGGGCCGCTGGGCGGCAGCGGCGGCGGGGTGGTGGAGTTGGGCATGGTGCTGACGCGATTACAGGCCCAGCGCCTTGGCCTTCAGCGCGTCGTAATCGGCCTGGGTGATCAGGCCGGCGTCGAGCATCTGCTTGGCTTTCGTGAGCCTGGCGACCGGGTCGTCCGCAGCAGGCGCAACCGGCTGCTGCAAGCCACCAATGCCGCCCAGCATGCCCGAGGCCATGCCGATGCCCATCACGCCGGCCGCACCGCCGTTTTCGCCCGCCGCCTGGATGCCGGCGGCCACGCTGGCCTGCAGGTTGGAATTGCCGCGCGCCCCGGCCAGCGCATCGGCGCGCTGCACGGTCTTGAGCAATTCGCGGGTGTTGGCGTCGTATTCGATCGACACGATCGCGGTCTTGACGATGGACAGGCCACGGTCGGACTTCCACTGGTAACCGGCTTCGACCGCATCGGACAGGCTCTTGGCAAAGCCCAGCGAATCCTGCTGCAACTTGGTGATGCGGTTGCCCTTGGCCGGATCGTTGCTGTACAGGCTGAAAGCCGGCGCCAGCGAGCCGACGACCTCATTGAACAACTGGCTGGCCGCCGCGTTGTCGATGTCGGTGAAATCGAACACCTGGCCGGGCCGCAGGTACGTGGCCGGCACGAAATTCTTCACGAACAGGATCGGGTCAACGATCTTCAGCGTGTAGGAACCGCGCGTCACCGCGCCGACCTGGGTGTTGAGGAAGGCGTCGTCCCAATAGATTTCCGACTGCGTGCCGAAACGGTTGTCCGGCAATTCCTTCAGCGAAACGAAGAAGGCCAACTGCTGCGAACCCGGTTGCCCGCCGAACTTGAAGCGCTCCCAGCTCTGCTTGATCAGCGGGCTGACGATGCCGTCGCCGGCAAAGATCGATGCCGAGTTCGGATCGTCCGAACGCCACTCGTAGGCGCCCGCCTCGGCGACGAAGCCGGTGACCGCGCCGTCCTGCAACAGCAGCAGGCCGTAACCTTCCGGCACGACGATCTTCGAACCGTTGGTGATGATGTTCGACGAACCGCTGGTGTTGGAACCGCGCCCGGCATTGGTGCCATTGGGTACCGCCGCGAACAGCGCCGCCGTCGGCGGCAAGCCCTGCGGCACCGTGTGGAAATCCTTCCACTGGTCGGCCAGCACGCCACCGATTGCACCCTTCGCCGCTTGAACAAGACCCATGTCGCCACTCCACGATTCAAGGCCCGGCACCACGCCCGGCACGGCCGATCAAGTTACATGAAAACCGGATCGTCGGCATTGGCGGACAGGGATAGGACGTCTTGCCGATGTTTTCGTCACGAAGTTGTTGCCAGTGCCGGCCTTCTTCACCAGCAACCAGTCATCGAAGGTGCGGACTGCCGCGTCACGAAAGACGCAAGCGCCCCAAACCACGCCGCGCATTGGCGCCAAGCCGCGAGGAAGTTCCTGGACTTCTTCGGGCTTCCGCGCATCCCCCTGGATTAGGGGGGTGGTGGCTATGGGTGGAATCGAACCACCGACCTCGGGATTATGAGTCTCGCGCTCTAACCGTCTGAGCTACATAGCCGAAACGCCTGCCTGCGATCTGTCGCGTGCAGGGCCGGATATTCTGGCCGGGTCGGCGCGTTGCGTCAATCAGGACGATGGTGGCTTGAACGGCGTGGCCGAGCCGTGGCACAGTCGCCGACAGTAGATTTTTTTCAGGAGTCCGCATCGTGATCGATCCGGACGGCTACCGGCCCAACGTCGGTATCGTGTTGATGCGCCAGGACGGGCGGCTGTTCTGGGCGCGGCGGGTGCGCCGCGACGGTTGGCAGTTCCCGCAGGGCGGCATGAACACGGACGAGACGCCGGTCGAGGCCATGTATCGCGAATTGCGCGAGGAAACCGGCTTGCTGCCGGAACACGTGGAAGTGCTGGGCGCCACGCCGGGCTGGCTGCGTTATCGGTTGCCGGCACGCGCCGTCCGCCGCAACGAGCGCCAGGTCTGCATCGGGCAGAAGCAGGTGTGGTTCCTGCTGCGCATGGTCTGCGGCGAGGAGCAGTTGCGGCTGGACATGACCGACACGCCGGAATTCGACCTGTGGCGCTGGGTGGATTTCTGGTACCCGCTGGAGCACGTGGTGACCTTCAAGCGCGACGTTTATGCGCGTGCGTTGCTGCACCTGGCGCCGATGGCGCAGATGGTGGCGGCGATCGGGGCGATGCCGGCGGGCTTGCCGTTCCTGTCGGCGACGGGCCAGCCTTTCCGCCCCTGGGCCAGGCATCGGAAGTGAACGCCAGGGGGCCGGACGAGGGGATTGCCCGACTGGCAATTGACAAGCATTCTCATTACTGGTTGTAATACGCACAGGGCCGCTCCGGCCCTTGCCAGGCTTCCGCCCCGCCCGCCATGTACGTCTGCGTCTGCAATGGTGTCACCGATCGTCAGGTCCTCGAAGCCGCGGCCAACGGCTGCCGCAGTACCAGCGAGCTGACCATGCGCACCGGCTGCGGCGCGACCTGCGGCACCTGCCTGGACATGGCGGCGGAAATGCTGGACGAGTTCCATGCCCGTCGCGAGTTCCCGCTGCCGCTGGTCGCCTGCGCGGCCTGAAGTCCGTATTCGGCATTCGGCGCGAAGCCGCCGCAAGCACGAATCAACTCCATTTTCGTTTCGCCGCGCGCTTTCGCGAGCCGCTAAGCTGCGCTCGTTTCCACGCTGCGGAGCAGGCACATGAAAGGCGATGCCAAGGTCATCGAATACCTCAACAAGGCGCTCTACAACGAGCTGACCGCGATCAACCAGTATTTTCTGCACGCGAAGATGCTGAAGAACTGGGGCCTGAAGGAACTGGCCGAACACGAGTACAAGGAATCCATCGAGGAGATGAAGCACGCCGACAGGTTGTCCGAGCGCATCCTGTTCCTCGAAGGGCTGCCGAATTTCCAGTTGCTGGGCAAGCTGCGCATCGGCGAGAGCCCGCGCGAGCTGCTGGAATGCGACCTCGTGCTGGAGATGGACGGCATCCCGCTGCTGCGCGAGGCGATCGTGCATTGCGAGCAGGTCAACGATTACGTGAGTCGCGAATTGTTCTCGGACATCCTCGAGAACGAGGAAGAACACGTGGACTGGCTGGAAACCCAGCTTGACCTGATCAACCGCATCGGCGAGCCGAATTACCTGTTGACCATGCTGGAAGATTGAGCGCCGTCGGCGCCATTCGCTCCAGCCGCATCGCGCCCTTGCGGTGCGCTCATGGTGTACGGGCGGTGCCGTGCGCCAGTTGCGCCATGTAGCCGATCAGGCCGATGCGCGCGCGCGCGTATTCAGCGATCAGCAACGCCACCGACACCGCTGGGCGTTCCAAGGTTTGCGCGCGGGCGCCCAGTTCGATGCGCTTGGCTACGGCCGACAGCGCCATTGCGCCGACGTTGGCGCTCGAGGATTTCAACGTGTGCGCAGCTTCGCGCATGGCGTCCAGGTCGGGTGTGGCGGTGGCTGCGGCCTTTTCCAGTTCCGCGATCAGGCGCGGTGCATCGTCCAGGAACAGGGCGACGATGCGGGCGGTTTCGTCGCCGGCGATTTCGTGCAGTTCATCCAGCATGGCGTGATCCAGCACCGACGGGCCGGTGGCGGGGGGTGCCGGGGCAGCGGCGGCGCGGGTGTCTGAAGCGGCGGCGATGATGGCTTCGCCGATGGTCGGTTCGGCGGTCGGCGCGGGTGCGGGCGCGGCAGCCGGCCTGCCGAGGGACAGCCAGCGTTGCAGGCATTCGCCCAGTTGTTCGCGCGATACGGGCTTGGAAAGATAGTCGTCCATGCCCGCTTCCAGGCAGCGCTGGCGGTCCCCGGCCATGGCGTTGGCGGTCATCGCCACGATCGGCAGGCGTGCGTTGTCGTTGCGTTGCGCTTCGATGCGCCGCCAGCGCCGGGTCGCGGCGTAGCCGTCCAGCACCGGCATCTGGCAGTCCATCAGCACCAGTCCGTAGTCGTTGGCCAGCATCTTGTCCAGCGCGGCTTCGCCGTTGTCGGCGCGGTCGCAGCGGTAGCCCAGCACGGCCAGCAGTTTTTCGGCGACCGCGCGGTTGACCGGGTTGTCTTCGACCAGCAGCAGGCGTGGCGGTTCGGTTTCGGCGATGGTGCAGGCATCCGGTGCGACCGGCACCGGCGGGAGGGGGGCGGGGTCGTCGGGCGTGGGTTCGAGCAGTGTTGCAGTGGGGGCGGGTGCCGCATCGGCCGCGGTTCCGGGCGCCGGTGCGGATGCGGACAGGGCGGCATGCAAGTCGGCTTCGTGCGATTGCCGTGGCAGCAGGGTGCCGGCGTCGCGCAGTTCGTCGGGGATGCTTTCTTCGCCATACAGCCAGACCATTCGCGTGGCGGCCAGCGCGGGGTTGTGGATCACGCCGCGGTGCAGGGCGCGCGCGCCGCCGGGCAGGCCGGGCAGGTCGGCGATGACGCAGGCATACGGGACAGTGGCGGCGCGCAGCCGTTCCAGCGCCTCGTGCGCGCTTTCGGCCATGTGCAACTGCATGCCCCAGCCCGGCAGCAGGAAGCGCAGGCGCTGGCGCAGGCGCGGGTCGGGGCTGACCAGCAGCACGCGGCCGTGCCCGGATGCCGGCGCGGGCGGGGCGTTCTGCAGGTCGCCGACGGTCTTCAGCAACGGGATTTCGAACCAGAAGGTCGAGCCGTGGCCGGGTTCGGACGCCACGCCGATGCGCCCGCCCATCAGTTCGACGATGCGCTTGCAGATGGCCAGCCCCAGGCCGGTGCCGCCGTAGAGGCGGGTGGTGGAGGCGTCGGCCTGGCTGAAGGAACTGAACAACCGCGCCTGGGCGTCGCTGTCGATGCCGATGCCGGTGTCGCGCACTTCGAAGCGCAGCAGGTGCTGCGAGGCGGTTTCGCCCTGCCGGCGCACCGCCATCACGATGCGCCCGCGCTGGGTGAACTTGATCGCGTTGCCGACCAGATTGCCCAGCACCTGGCGCAGGCGCAGCGGGTCGCCGCGCACCGACAGGCGCACGGCCGGGTCCAGTTGCAACTCCACCTTCAGGCCCTTGCTCTCGGCCGATCGCCGCATCAGCAGCAGCACGCCATCGAGCAGCTCGCGCAGGTTGAAGACGGTGGTTTCCAGTACCAGCTTGTTCGCTTCCAGCCGCGAATAGTCGAGGATGTCATCGACGATGCGCAGCAGTTGCCGCGATGAGGCGGTGGCGGTGGCCAGCATGTCGCGCTGGTCCGGCGACAGTTGCGCGCCGGTCAGCAGGTCCAGCATCGGCACGATGCCATTGAGCGGGGTACGGATCTCGTGGCTCATCGTGGCCAGGAACTCGCCCTTGGCCAGTACCGCAGATTCGGCCGCGCGCTTGGCCTGCAGCAGTTCCTGTTCCAGTTGCCCGTGCCGTTGCAGTTCGCGGCGCAGGTCGTTGCGTTCGGATTCGGCGATCGCCGCGCGGCTGGCCGTGCCTTCCTGTTCGATGACCTGCCGATGGGCGCCCAGTGCTGCCAGCAGGCCCAGCAGCAGGGCAGCCGCGCCGGCGGCGAGAGCCAAGGGCAACCAGGGGCCGGGCAGGTGCAACATTTCCAGCACGATGCCGGCCACCGTCAGCAGCATTGCCAGCCATGCCAACCATGCGACAACGGGGCGGTTCATGCGCCAGTGCCTTTAGAGAACGGCGTTCTGGAAGTCGAAGCCGAGATCGCCGCCGACACCCTGGACCAGGTTGCCCTGGATGAAATCGACCCCGCTCAGCCACATCGCGGCGGCGGCTTGCGGATCTTCGACCTGCTGGCCGATGACCTGCAGGCCGTGACGGTGCGCCAGTTCGATGATCTCTCGCAATTGGTCGCGCAGTGCCGGGTCGGCGTGTGCGCCGGCATAGCGGCGGGAAACGCGCAGGTAGGCCAGCGGCAATTGCGAAAGCAGGGCCTCGGCTTCATCGCCGGGCTCGTACTGGCCCAGGCAGAACTGCACGCCGGCGGCCATCAACTCCTGGCAGAACCGGCGCAGGGTGACGGTGTGGATCAAGGCGTCGTCCAGGCGCAGGTCGATGACCAGCGCAGCGGGCTCGACCCCGCGTGCGGCGATTTCCCGCAGCAGCCAGTCGGCGGCATCGTCGCGCGCCAGCGAGCGTGGCGACTGCGACACGAACAACTGGATCGGACCGCCTTCGGTCCGCCGTTGCGCCATCAGGTCCAGCGATTGGGCCATGACCTGGCGGTCCAGTTCGACGATGCGGCCGGATTGTTCCGCCGCCGGCACCACCTGCGCCGCGGGCAGCAGCGTGCCGTCGCCCTGGCGCATGCGCAGCAGCACCTGGTATTGCGCCGAATCGCCGCCGGCCACCGCGACGATGGGCTGGAAGGCCAGCTCCAGCGTGGCTCCGGACAGCGTGGCGGCGGCCAGGTCGTCGGCGCTTGCCTGGGGCACATGGGCGGCGACGTCGCCGGATTGCCGCCGCGCCAGCAACGCCGCGCGCTCGGTCGCTTCCAGCGCGCTGCCGGCATCGACCAAGCCCGGTTGTGGCAACGCGGTGTAGCCGATCACCCCGCGCAGGCGCAGGTTTTCCTCGCCTTGCAGGGCGAAGGGCGCGCCGGCCAGCGCGTCGCGCAGGAGGTGGGCCAGGGCTTCCAGCGCCGCCGGTGCAATGCCCTCGGCCAGCGCCAGGAAGTTGTTGTCGCTCAGCCGCGCCAAGGCATGGGGTTTGGCGGCCTCGGCCAGGTGGCGGCCGGCCTGGGTCATCAGTTGTTCGAAGCGGGAGTAGCCCAGGCGTTCGCGCAGGCCGGCGGCGCCGGCGATCTCGATGAAAAACAGGCCGGCGGTGGTTTGTTCGCGGATCGCCGCGCCCAGCCGTTCCAGCAGGCGGGTACGGGTTGGCAGGCCGGTTTCCGGGTTGACCGCCTGCGTGGCGGCTTCGGCCACGGCCGGTGCGCGCAGGCGCGCGCGCAGGATCCGGTTGGATACCGCCGCGATCAGGTGGCGTGGGCGGATCGGCTTGGTCAGGAAGTCGTCGGCGCCGCTTTCCAGTACTTCGTACTGGCGCTCCGGGTCCGGATCGCCCGTCAGGAACACCACCGGCAGGTGCAGGTAGTCGGGCTGGCGGCGGATGCTCTGGGTCAGGTGCATGCCGTCCTGGCCGGGCATGTGCAGGTCCATCAGCACCAGGTCCGGCTGGAAGCGCTCGATCGCTTCCAGCACGCCGTCGGGCTGGTTCTGCACTTCGGCCTGCATGCCGGCCCCGTGCAGCACGCTCTGGGCGAACAGGGCCTGGCTGCGGTCGTCTTCGACGATCAGCACACGGTAGGGCGAGGGGGTGTCGTCGTCGCTTTCATCGGCGACGGCGGCATCGCCGGGGATCGCGGGCGGCGGTTCGGGTGCCGGTTCCGCCGCCATGGCGGGCCGTGATTGCGACGACGGATCCAGGATTGCCTTCGCCACCGCGACCGTGTCGGTCGTGGCCGCGGCGACCACCGTGCCGGGGATGGTTTCGGTGGTGACCGTGCCGCTGGTCAGCGGCGCGGGCAGATCCCATTGGATCCCGCCCAGTTCCAGCCGCAGCGGGTCGATCGCTTCGACCGCAGACGCGGGATTGGCGCGTGGCGGCGTGGGGGCAGGTGCCGCGGGGACGGGCGGTGCGTCAGGACTTTCATGCGCCTCCGCAACGATGGCCGGGGCGGGAGCATCGTGTTCGGTCCAGCGCCGCCAGTAGCCGGGAGGTGGGGTTTCGACGCGCAGACGCGCGCGCGATGCGTCGTCGGGCGAACGCGGGGCGGGTTGGTGAGTCTGCATCACGGCTTCTTCAGGCTTGTCCATTGATTATGCGATGAAGTGCACACCAGCGGGAAAGCGCCGATGGCGGATTTCACTCCGGCACCGTGGGCGCGTCGCCCGGATTGCGGAACAGCGCGCGCAGGCTGCGCGCCATCCGCCGCCATACCCACCACACCAGCAGCGCCGCCAGCACGCTGACGCCCAGCACCAGCACCAGCGCGATCACCGGATGCGCCCAGGCCAGCGACAGCCCGCCGATCACCACCGCATCCTCGGTGACCGAAGCGGCCAGGTTGCTGGCCGGCTCCGGCGAGGTGTTGAGCAGGGCGCGCGAACCGGATTTCAGCACGTGGCTGGTCAATGCCACGCCGGCGCCGGCGGCCAGCGCGCCGGTGCTCAGCTCGCCGTCCGGCGATAGCGTGGCGGCGGCGAGGAAGGCGCCGGCCGGCACCCGCGCCAGGGTTTGCAGCAGGTCCCAGCCCGAATCCACGCCGGGGATCTTGTCGGCGAAGAACTCGGCCAGCGCCAGCGCGCCGGAGGTGCCCAGCACCCACCACGACCGGGTGACTTCCAGCGCCGGCGGCAGGTCCAGCCAGCCCAGCGCCCCGGCCACGCCGATGCCGAACACGGTCAGATAGACGCGAATCCCGGCCATCCATGCCAACAGGATCCCGATTACGAAAAGATGTGCTTCGGACATGGCGACAAATCCCCTAGACTTGGGCGCGGGACTTCACATTTGCAGTGGAACGGTCGAACGCCGGAGTATAGGGCCGGGGCCGCACCGCCGCCGCGACGGATCGTGAATGACTTCGCAAGACGGCTTCATGTGGCCTGAGGGGGCAGGGCGCAGCAACCCGGGATACCAGGCCAGTGCTCAACCGATCGCCAGCGCATTACCAGGTCGTGCGACAGCGCCCGTCGTCGCGCCGGCTGTCGTCGGTGGTCGTGGCGCTGCTGTGGCTGGCCAGCCTCGGCGCGCTGTGGTGGTTCACCGGCGGCGGATACGCTGCACCGGGTGCCGGCAATGACGCGCGCGGCCTGCACGCGGCCCGGCGCGAACTCAAGCAGCTGCGCGAAAAAATCGCCGAGCTGGCCCAGCGCGAGGCCACCCTGTCGCGCTCGGACCAGATCAGCCGTCGAGCCAATGCCGACCTGCAGGGCACCCTGGCCGAGCGCGACCAGGAAATCGCCAGTCTGCGTTCCGATGTCGCCTTCTACGAGCGGCTGGTCGGCCCCACCGCCGAACGCCACGGCTTGAACGTGTTCTCGTCCGAATTCGCCAACGAGGGCGGCAGCGCGTGGCAGTACCGGATCGTGCTGACCCAGAACCTCAACCGCGGCGCGATCAGCGCCGGGCGCATGCGCTTCGCGGTCGAAGGCACGCGCGATGGCCGCGCCGCCACCCTGGACTGGGCGCAGTTGCACCCCGATCCCGGCGCGCCCGAGCAGCCGTACTCGTTCCGATATTTCCAGCAACTGGAAGGCAGCGTGACGCTGCCGGCCGGTTTCGTGCCGCAGCGGGTGCGCGTGTCGCTGCACGGCGACGATGTCGCCATCGAGCGCGATTTCAGCTGGAAGGCGTCCGCGCCGAGCACTTGATCCCCACTTTCCGGAGCCGCCGATGTTCAAGCCCAAACCCCACCACCGCCACGGCGCGGACATTGACACCCTGATCGGCACCGGCGTGGTCATCCGCGGCGACGTGGTTTTCAGCGGCGGCCTGTACGTGGAAGGCCGCATCGAAGGCAAGGTGATGGCCGAACCGGGCCAGCCGGGCCTGCTGATCGTGGCCGAGAAGGGCGGCATCACCGGCGAGGTGCATGCGCCGACGGTGGTGATCGATGGCCAGTTGCATGGCGACGTGCATTCCAGCGAGCGGGTCGAACTGGCCCCGAAGGCGCGGGTGCAGGGCAATGTGCACTACAAGGTGGTGGAAATGAGCGCCGGCGCCACCCTGACCGGGCGCCTGATCCATGCCGACGCGATCGGCGCCGAGGCAACGCCGTTGACCGTGGTGCGCGCCGAAGCCGGCGGCTGAACCGCGCGACACCACGGCTTGCACAAGGCGTTCCGCCATCCATCCCGGCGCGGCTATCCTGCGCCGATGGACGAGAACTCCGTCACGGTACCAGCCGCCGCGCCGGACAGGCCCAAGCCGCAGCCGTTGTCGTCGCGTGCGCGCAAGGTGTTGATTGTTTGCGGCATCGTCGCGGTGGCGTGGCTGGGCTTCGGCGGTTGGGGTTTGTGGAAGACCTTCGGCGGCGCGGAATCTCCGGCCCCCAGCGCCGCGCAATGGCATGCGCAACAGGAAAAACTGGCCACGCTGGAACAGAAGATCGCCACCCTGACCCGCTCCGACCAGATCAGCCGTCAGGCCAATACCGACCTGCAGAACGCGCTGGCCGAACGCGATGAGGAGATCGCCGGCCTGCGCGCCGACGTTGCCTTCTACGAACGTTTCGTCGGCGCCACCGCGCAGCGCCGCGGCCTGACCGTGCACAAGCTGCAACTGCAGCCGCAATCCGGGCAGGCCTGGCACTTCACCGCCACCCTGACCCAGAACCTCAACCGCGGCGCGGTCAATGCCGGCCAGCTGTCGCTGACGGTCGAAGGCAGCCTGGACGGCAAGCCGAAAAAACTGGCCTGGGCCGACCTGCGCCCGGCCGGGGACACGGGCGTGGCGTATTCCTTCAAGTATTTCCAGCAGGTTGAGGGCGATCTGGTGCTGCCGGAAGGCTTCCAGCCGCTGCGGGTCGGCGTGCGCCTGACCCCGCGCAATGGCGGCGCGGTGGAACAGTCCTTTGCCTGGGCCGAAGCCGTCGGCGCTTGAATGCGCATCCGCATGGCCCCATCCTTGACGGCATGAGCACGCTCGTTTCCCTGCCCGCGGCCGCACCCGCGCCGGACTACACCGCGATCGAACGGCCGCTGGTCTTCACTGCCGACGCCGCGGCCAAGGTGCGCGAATTGATCGCCGAGGAAGGCAACGATGCCTTGGCGTTGCGCGTGTATATCCAGGGCGGCGGCTGTTCCGGCTTCCAGTACGGCTTCGAGTTCGACGAGAACCGCGCCGACGACGACGTGGCGGTGACCACCGATGGCGTCAGCCTGCTGGTCGATCCGCTGAGCCTGCAATACCTGATCGGCGCGGAAGTCGATTACAAGGAAGGCCTGCACGGCGCGCAGTTCGTGATCCGCAACCCCAACGCCAAAACCACTTGCGGCTGCGGCAGCAGTTTCGGCATGTGACTGCGGCGGCATGGCCCGCCCTTCCCGCATCATGCATGCCGCATCAGCGGGATTTCCGCCGCCATGCCATCACCTGGCATCCGTTCTGTTCGATGGCCCGCGGCGCGGCCGGCCGCGCGGTCCATGTGAACCCGGACATCGGCTTCCGATGTCACGGCCCTTGCGCAAGCGCCGCCGGAAACCGGCGGCGTTTCCGTGTTGATGGTGTAATTGCGCCGCCGTGATTCGAGGAATCGGACGATGAAACGCCGCTCCCTGCTGCTGTTCGCCCTGATCGCCGCCACGACAACGTCGGCCAACGCCGCCGAGCAACGCCCGCGCGCGCGCGATGCCGGTGTGGTCATCGGCACGATGCAGCCCGGCGCGCGCAACGCGATCACCGACGTGGAAGGCGTCGGCATCGGTCACGCCACCTTGAGCGAAGGCACGCGCCTGCACACCGGCGTCACCGCGATCGTGCCGCACGCCGGCAACCTGTACCGCCAGCGCGTGCCGGCGGCGATCGTGGTCGGCAACGGTTTCGGCAAGCTCGCCGGCGTCACCCAGGTGCAGGAACTGGGCGAGATCGAAACGCCGATCCTGCTGACCGGCACGCTGAGTACGTGGAAGGTCGCCGACGCCGCCGTCGATTGGCTGCTGCGCCAGCCGGGCATGGAGAACGTGCGCTCGATCAACCCGGTGGTCGGCGAAACCAACGACGGTTACCTCAGCGACATCCGCGCGCGGCCGCTGACGCAGGCGCTGGTCGAGCAGGCGCTGACCACGGTGTCGAACGGCGAGGTGGCCGAAGGCGACGTCGGCGCCGGCGCGGGCACGGTCGCGTTCGGCTGGAAGGGTGGCATCGGCACCAGTTCGCGCAAGCTGGCGCGGGGCGACGGCGGCTACACCGTCGGCGTGCTGGTGCAGAGCAATTTCGGCGGCCAGCTGACCATTGCCGGCGTGCCTGTGTGGAAGGACTTGCCGGATCCGGCCGCAACCGCGCGCAGCCTGAAAACCCCGCCGCCGAGCACCGGCGACGGCAGCATCATGATGGTGGTCGCCACCGACGCGCCGCTGGATGCCGCGCAATTGCAGCGGCTGGCGCGGCGCGCGCTGGTCGGGCTGGCGCGCACCGGCTCGGCGATGAGCAACGGCTCCGGCGACTACGTGATTGCCTTCTCCACCGCGAAGGAAAACCTGCGCGACCCGAACCTCGATGTGCAACCGGCGCGCAGCGTCGCCGGCGATGCGATGTCGCCGCTGTTCCAGGCCACGGCCGAAGCCACCGAAGAGGCCATCGTCAATTCGCTGTTCCGCGCACATGCCGTGTACGGACATCGCGGCAACGCCGCCGCCTTGCCATTGGAGCCGGTGCTGAAATCGCTCGAACGCGCCGGCGCATTGCAAACCACGGGGAAAAAACCATGAAGCGCATTCTTTTTGCCGTTGCCGCCTGCCTGCTGCTGCCGCTGTGCTCGACCGCCATCGCCGGCCCCAGGCGCGCCGACGGCCTGCAACAGGAACTGCAACGGCTGGCCGCATCGATCGGCAGCGACGCCATCGGCGTGCAGGCGCTGGATCTGCGCAGCGGTCGCAGTGCATCGGTGAATGCGGACGTCGCCTTCCCGATGGCCAGCACGGTCAAGCTGCCGGTCGCGGTGCACATCCTGAGCCTGGTCGATGAAGGCAAGCTGGATCTGCACCAGCAGGTATTGCTGAAGGAAGGCGACATCTACCCGGCCATGGGCGGCCCCATCGACACGTATCTGACGCCCGGTTCGGCGCTGACCGTGCGCGACCTGCTGCAGATGATGCTGACGATCAGCGACAACAACGCCGCCGACATCCTGATCAAACTCGGCGGCGGCGCGCAGGCGGTCGATGCGCGCATGCATGCGCTGGGCGTGCGCGGCATCCGCGTGGATCGCTACATCTGGGAAATGCTGGCGAACTTCCACGGCGACCTGGACGCCTCCGCGCAAGCGCCGCTGGCGCTGGCCGATTACGCCAGGCTGGCCTCGGCGCGGCAAAGCCCCGAGGATTACCGCCGCTTCAAGCAGATCTACAACGACGACCCGCGCGACACCAGCACGCCGGCGGGGATGGCGTCGCTGCTGCAACTGATCTGGCAGGGCAAGGCGCTGAAGCCGGAAACCACCGACGTGCTCAAGCAGATCCTGCGGGATTGCCGCACCGGCCAGGCGCGGTTGAAGGGCATGCTGCCGGACGGCACGCCGGTGGCGCACAAGACCGGCTCGGTCGATGACGTGGCCAACGATGTCGGCGTGATTTCATTGCCGGCGAACAAGGGCGACGTGGTGATCGCGGTGTTCGTGAAATCGGCGCAGGACGATGCGGCCAAGGACAAGGCCATCGCGCAGGTGGCGCGTGCGGTTCACGATTATTTCCTGTTCGTGGATGGCCGCTGATTCAGTGGATTCTTCCGATTCCTGCCGCTACCGGCTATGTTCGAATGACCATGAAGCCGGGGACCGCCCGGCACCGAGACGACCGGCCATGAATGCCGCATTGAACACCGTGACCCTGCGCAAGCCCTACCTGCTGTTCCTGGGCGAGGAAACCAATCCGCTGAAGGCCAAGACCGCCTTCGGCCTGCGCGACTGGGCGCCGGAAAGCTGCGCAGGCCAGGTGCACATGCCCGGCGGCACGGTGGATCTGGGCCTGACCGAAATGAGCCTGGAGGCCGCCCGCGCCGCCGGCGCGCGTTCGCTGCTGATCGGCGTGACCCCGGTGGGCGGGCGCATCCCCGCGCACTGGGCGCCGGTGCTGCTGGCGGCGGCGCAAGCCGGGCTGGACATCGTCAGCGGCCTGCACACGCCGCTGGAAGCCGTGCCCGGCCTGCCGCAGGCCGCCGCCTTGGCCGGCACCCGACTGGTTGACGTGCGCCGCCCGCCGGCCGACCTGCCGCGCGCCACCGGCAAGCGCCGCAGCGGCAAGCGCGCCGCGATGGTCGGCACCGACTGCGCGCTGGGCAAGAAATACACCGCGCTGGCGCTGGCCAAGGCGATGCAGGCGCACGGCATCGATGCCGATTTCCGCGCCACCGGCCAGACCGGCATCATGATCGCCGGCGCCGGCATCGCCGTGGATGCGGTGATCGCCGACTTCATCGCCGGTGCGGCCGAATGCATTTCGCCCGATGCCGCGCCCGGGCACTGGGACCTGATCGAAGGCCAGGGCTCGCTGTTCCACCCCGCCTATGCCGGCGTGACCCTGGGCCTGCTGCACGGCTCGCAGCCGGACGCGCTGATCCTGTGCCACGATCCGGTGCGCCGGCACATCGTCAGTTGGCCGGATTACCCGATCCCCGGCCTGAAGGAAGCCGAGCAGTTGTACCTGCGCATGGCCCGCCTGACCAACCCGGACGCGCGCCTGGCCGGCGTCAGCCTGAACACCTCGGCACTGGACGATGCCGCCGCGCAGGAAGCGCTGGCGCAGGCCGAACGCGAACTGGGCGTGCCGGCCTTCGATCCGATGCGCACGCCGCTGGATCGTGCGGTCGCGGCGCTGCTGGGCTGACGCGCCGATATGGCCCGCAAACTGCAAGCCCGCGCCCATGCGTGGAAGCTGAAGGAACCCTTCGTCATCTCGCGCGGCGTGCGCGACGTGGCGCGGGTGGCCATCGTCGAACTGCACGAAGCCGGCAAGACCGGTCGCGGCGAAGCCTGCGGCGTGCCCTACCACGGCGAAACCCCGGAGACGATGCTGGCGCAGATCGAACAGGCGCGCGCCGCGATCGAAGCCGGCTGCGACCGCCGGCAACTGCTCGACGTGCTGCCGGCCGGCGGCGCGCGCCATGCCGTCGATGCGGCGCTGTGGGACCTGGAAGCCAAGCTCACCGGCGTGCCCGCATGGCAACGCGCGAACGCGCCGCGCTGGGCGCCGGTCGCCAGCGCGGTCACCATCAGCATCGGCGATGTCGCCGCGTATGAAGCTGCCGCCCGCGTTCGCGCCGGCTTCCCGTGGATCAAGGTCAAGGTGGGGCGCGGCTCGCCGCTGCCGGCGATCGAAGCCGTGCGTCGCGGCGCACCGGATGCGCGCCTGATCGTTGACACCAACCAGTCGTGGACGCTGGACGAACTGCGCGAATACGCGCCGCTGCTGCAACCGCTGCGGGTTGACCTGCTGGAACAACCGCTGGCCGCCGGCACCGACGCCGGCCTGATCGACTACGCCCCCCCGATCCCGCTGTGCGCCGACGAATCGCTTTCCACCCGGGACGACCTGCCGCGATTGGTCGGCCGCTACCAGTTCGTCAACATCAAGCTGGACAAGGTCGGCGGCCTGACCGCCGCGCTGGACCTAGCCGCCGCCGCGCGCGCGTCCGGCTTCCGTCTGATGGTCGGTTGCATGCTGGGCGGTTCGATCTCGGTCGCGCCGGGCATGGTGCTGGCCCAGCAATGCGAAGTCTGCGACCTCGACGGTCCGTGGCTGCAGGCCGAAGACTGGCCCGATGGCGTGTGTTACGACAATGGCCTGATGTCGCTGCCGACCTCCGCACTGTGGGGGTGAGCAACGCTGCGATGGAACCGTAGGTCGGGGCTACGCCCCCCACACAAAAGCATCCGAAGTTCTTTGCGTCGGGGGCGTAGCCCCGACCTACGGCTCCATCCATGAAAACCCCATAGCTTGCTAAGCTTGCCCCTTCACGTCGTCACCGTGATGAACCGGACAGAAGGAAACCCATGGCCGCAGAACACGCATCCGCGCGCAGGAAATTCCCGCTTCACTGGAAGATGCTCATCGGCTTCCTTGCCGGTCTGGTGCTGGGCTTGGCGGTACATGCCAGCGTCGGCGCGGGTGCCGGCTGGGTGCAGTGGCTGACCGAGCACGTCACCCAGCCGGCCGGCACGCTGTTCCTGCGGCTGATCTTCATGCTGGTGATGCCGCTGCTGTTCTCGGCGCTGATCGTCGGCGTGGCGGAAATGGGCGACGTGCGCGCGCTTGGCCGCATCGGCTGGCGCACGCTGGCCTGTACCGTGATCGTTTCCGGCATTGCGGTGGTGATCGGCCTGGTACTGGTCAACGCGCTCAAGCCCGGCGCGGGTGTCGATCCGGCCGTGGCGCAGCAGATGCTGGCGCAAGGCAGCGAACGCGCGCAGGCCATCATCAGCAGCACCGGCGCGCAGAAGCCGGGCGTGGCCAACATGCTGCTGTCGCTGGTGCCGGAGAACGTGATCGGCGCGGCCAGCAAGAACGAAATCCTCGCCGTCATGTTCTTCGCGCTGTTCGTCGGCGTGGGCCTGGTGCTGACCAGGGACAGCGAAGGCACCAGCACGTTCAAGCGCGCGGTCGAAGGCCTGTTCGAGGTCTCGATGACCCTGATCGGGCTGGTGATCCGGCTGGCGCCCTATGCGGTGTTCTGTTTCATGTTCAACCTGGCCGCGCTGTTCGGCTGGGAGCTGCTGGCCAAGCTGGGCGCCTATGTCGGCGTGGTGGTCGCCGCGCTGGCGTTGCACATGTTCGTGGTCTATTCGGCCTGCCTGAAATACGCCGGCTGGTCGCCGCTGGCGTGGTTCAGGCAGGCGCAGGAAGTGATGGTGATGGCGTTCTCCACCGCGTCCAGCAACGCGACCCTGCCGACCTCGCTGCGGGTGGCGGAAACCAACCTCAAGCTGCCCAACAAGGTCTCGCGCTTCGTGCTGACCGTGGGCGCGACCGCCAACCAGAACGGCACCGCCTTGTTCGAGGGCGTGACCGTGCTGTTTCTGGCGCAGTTCTTCGGCGTGGATCTCAGCCTGGGCCAGCAGATCACGGTGATGTTCGTCTGCATCCTCGGCGGCATCGGCACCGCCGGGGTTCCGGCCGGCTCGCTGCCTGTGGTCGCCCTGATCTGCGCGATGGTCGGCGTGCCGCCGGAAGGCATCGGCATCATCCTCGGCGTGGACCGCTTCCTCGACATGTGCCGCACCACCCTCAACGTCACCGGCGACCTGGTGCTGGCGACGATGGTGTCGAAGGGCGAAGGAGAGGCGGCAGAGGGAAATGTGGCGGGATGAGGCAGGGGCCGGATCACTCCGGCCTGTGACGGTATGGGACAATGGCGGTCTTTCCCCACGCCGCCGCCGCCCATGACAGCTCCTGCTTCCATCAAGCCTGATCGTCGCCAGCTTGCCAACGCCATCCGCTTTCTCGCCATCGACGGCGTGCAGGCCGCCAATTCCGGGCATCCGGGCATGCCGATGGGCATGGCCGACATCGCCGAGGTGTTGTGGAACGACTACCACCGCCACAGTCCGTCCAATCCGGCGTGGGCCAATCGCGATCGTTTCGTGCTCAGCAACGGCCACGGCTCGATGCTGCAATACGCGCTGCTGCACCTGAGCGGTTACGACCTGCCGCTGGACGAACTCAAGCGCTTCCGCCAGCTGCACAGCAAGACCGCCGGCCACCCGGAACGCCATGAATGCCCCGGCGTGGAAACCACCACCGGGCCGCTGGGGCAGGGCATCGCCAATGCGGTCGGCTTCGCGCTGGCCGAGAAGCTGCTGGCGCAGAAATACAACCGCGACGGTTTCGACCTGATCGACCACCGCACTTGGGTGTTCCTCGGCGATGGCTGCCTGATGGAAGGCATCAGCCACGAAGCCGCATCGCTGGCCGGCACCTGGAAGTTGAACAAGCTGGTCGCGTTCTACGACGACAACGGCATTTCGATCGACGGCGAAGTGCATGACTGGTTCACCGACGACACCCCGGCGCGTTTCGAGGCCTATGGTTGGCAGGTGATCCGCAAGGTCGATGGCCACGATCCGGTCGAGATCAAGAGCGCCATCGACACCGCGCTGAAATCCGCCGACAAGCCGGTGCTGATCTGCTGCAAGACCACGATCGGTTTCGGTTCGCCGAACAAGGCCGGCAAGGAAGAAAGTCATGGCGCGCCGCTGGGCAAGGACGAAGTGGAAGCCACGCGCCAGGCGCTGGACTGGCCGTATCCGGCGTTCGAGGTTCCGCAGGACATCCGCGCCGCATGGAACAAGGTCGAAGCCGGCAAGCAACTCGAAGCGCAGTGGGATGCGCTGTTCGACCGGTACGCCGCGCAATTTCCCGCCGAGGCGCAGGAACTGCTTCGCCGCCTGCGCGGCGAACTGCCGGCCGGTTTCGTCGAGGCGGCCGACGCCTTCATCGCCAAGCAGCAGGCCGATGGCCCGGCCATCGCTTCGCGCAAGGCATCGCAGAACACCATCGAGGCCTTCGCGCCGCTGCTGCCGGAACTGATCGGCGGCTCGGCCGACCTGGCCCCGTCCAATCTGACCCAGTGGAAGGCCAGCAAATCGGTGACCGAAGCCGATGCCAATGCCAACTACGTTCACTACGGCGTGCGCGAATTCGGCATGAGCGCGATTGCCAACGGTCTGGCGCTGCACGGCGGCTTCCTGCCGTTCGATGCGACTTTTCTGGTGTTCAGCGACTACGCGCGCAACGCGGTGCGCATGAGCGCACTGATCCCCGCGCACGCCATCCACGTCTATACGCACGATTCCATCGGCCTGGGCGAAGACGGCCCCACCCACCAGCCGGTCGAGCACCTCGCCTCGCTGCGCTGCATCCCCAACAACGACGTGTGGCGTCCGTGCGACGCGGCGGAATCGGCGGTGGCGTGGAAGCAGGCGGTGTTGCGCAAGGACGGGCCGAGCTGCCTGGTCTTCAGCCGCCAGAACCTGCCGCACCAGCCGCGCAGCGAAGCGCAGTTGCGCGACGTCGCGCGCGGCGGCTACGTGCTGGCCGATGCCGACGGCGCGGCGGACGTGATCCTGATCGCCACCGGCTCCGAAGTCGGCCTGGCCGTGCAGGCCAAGGCTGAACTGGACGCCGCCGGCCTCAAGACCCGCGTGGTGTCGATGCCTTCGACCGACGTGTTCGATCGCCAGGACGCGGCGTACCGCGAAAGCGTGCTGCCGAAGGCCGTGCGCAAGCGCGTGGCGGTGGAAGCGGGCACGGTCGATTTCTGGGGCAAGTACGTCGGCCTGGATGGTGCGGTGATCGGCATGACCAGCTTCGGCGCATCGGCGCCGGCGGGCGATCTGTACAAGCACTTCGGCATCACCGCGGAGGCGGTGGTTGCGGCGGCGAAGGGGCTTTGATGCGCGTTTTCTCTCTCCGGGAGGGTGCAGCAAGGTGGCAGGACAGGGAAGCCGCGCATTGCGCGGCTTTTTGCTATTCCAGATGCGATGCCACGTCCATGCGCTGGTGCAGGATGCGGATGATCTCAATATCGCCATCGTTGCGGGTGCGATAGAACAACACATGCGAAGCGCAGGACTGTTTGCGATAGCCGGGCCTGATGTTGCTCGCATCGCGCCCCGGGAGGCGATGCTCGGCAAGCGCCTCGCAAATGTCGCGGATGTCCCGCACATATTCGTCCGCTTTCCGCCTGCTCCAATGCAGGGCCGAGTAATCCCAGATATCGGACAGGTCGGCTTGCGCAGTGGGCGTCAGCGCATAACCGCTCATGTGTTCTTCGCGCGCAGGAATTCGTCGAAGTCGAAAGGTACGGCGGGGCCGCTGTTTTCGCCTTCGTCCAGCGCGTTGCGCAATGCCTGCAAGCGCGCCACATGTGCCGACTTGCGCTCCTCCAGCGTGCGAAGCGCATCGCGCACGACTTCGCTGGCCGAGCCGTAGCGGCCGCTGCCGACTTCATTGCGGATGAAGTTTTCCCAATGTTCGCCAAGGCTGAGGCTGGTGGTGGCCATGTGGGCGTTCCTCTTGTTCGTATTTATTCAATATGAATATTTGCGGTAATCGGGTCAAGTCGCTTGACATGAAGTGAATTTACGCATGTAATCAATTAAAAATTACAGGCGTAAACGACATGCAGATCAGCGAAGCCGAAGCCGTGGTGATGGAAGTCCTGTGGCAGCGCCACCCGCAGGGTGCGGATGAAGTGGTGGCCGCGTTGTCGAAGCGCAGCGACTGGGCCGAGCCGACGGTCAAGACCCTGCTCAATCGTTTGTTGAACAAGGGCGCGATCCGCGCCGAGCGCGATGGCCGCCGCTACCTGTACTCGCCGGTGCTGGCGCGCGAGGCCTGGGTGGCGCAGCAGAGCGAAGGCCTGCTGCAACGCCTGTTCGGCGGTCGCGTCGCGCCGCTGGTCGCGCATTTCAGCGAACGCGGCAAGTTGTCGCCCGCCGATGTTGCCGAACTCAAGCGCCTGATCGGGGAGATCGAAGATGACCGCTGAACTGCTTTCCGCGCTATTGGAAACCACGCTGGCCACCAGCGCCGCCGTGTTGCTGGTGCTGTGCTTGCGCAAACCGCTGATGGCGAAGTTGGGCGCGGGCGCGGCCTACGCATCATGGGCACTCGTGCCGGTCGCTGCATTGGCGGTGCTGCTGCCCGCACCGAGCGTGCAGGCGGTGCGCATGACGGCGTTGCCGGCGGCGTTGCGCGTGCAACAAGCCACGCCGCTGCAACTGGAAACGCAATTCCCGTGGCAGGCATGGCTGCTCGGCGCATGGCTGCTGGGCGTCGTCGTGACCGCGTTGTTGTTCTGGATGCAGCAACGGCGCTTCCAACACAGCTTGCGCGGCAGCATGTTGCGCGGCGATGGCCTGCAACAGGCGCGCGGCACGCAAGGCTTGCCGGCGGTGGTGGGCGTATGGCGACCGCGCATCGTGCTGCCGGCCGATTTCGACAGCCGCTACGGTGCGGACGAGCGCGAATTGATCCTGTGCCACGAACGCATCCACATCGCCCGCCGCGACTTGCAGGCCAATGCGCTGGTGGCCGCCTTGCGCGCGCTGCACTGGTTCAACCCGCTGCTGCACATCGCCGCCGCACGCTTCCGTCGCGACCAGGAACTGGCCTGCGACGCGCGCGTGATCGCACGCCACCCGCAACAGCGCCGTAGCTATGCCGACGCGATGCTGAAAACGCAGATGACCGATTCGTCCCTGCCATTGGGTTGCCATTGGCAGGATTCCCGTCCGCTGAAGGAGCGCATCACCATGTTGAAGCAGCATTCCGCCAAAACGAAACACGCACGCATCGGCCTTGCACTGGTGGCAGGACTGGCCTTGGTTACCGGCTATGCCGCGTGGGCGGCGCAGCCGGAACAGGTGCGCGTGGACACGCAGACGGCGGCTTATTACAGCGTGAAACTGCGACTGGATGTGGATGGCGAGTCCCGTGATTTCGAGGTGCGGGAATACGCCGGCAAGCCTTTCGCCTTCTCCACGAAAACGCAAGCTGGGCATGAATGGATAGCCGAGTTCAAGGTGGATGGACTGGATGCGGACAAGGCAGTGTTGTCCGGCACGTTGAGCGAGAATGGCAAGAAAATTTCCGAGCCGACCTTGGTCGTGAAGCTCGGCAATACTGCCACCATCCAGGTCAACACGCCGGATGTGGATTCGATGTTCATGCTGGACGCCGTGGTCACACGCGCCGAAGCCGGGCAATCCTTGCCAGCAGATGCAGTTTCCGTTGCCAGTGTGGACATCGCATCCAAGAACACCAACCCGCCGGCCTATCCTGCCGATGCCGAGAAAAACCGGGTGACCGGCAAGGTGCTGGTAGTCGTCGATGTTGGCGCAGACGGCAGCGTGACCGGCATGAAGATCGAGAAGGCTGAGCCGGCCTACGAGAACGGCAAGCCAGTCGCCGGCCGCGTGCGCGTGCCGATCAGCTTCGACATGGACGAGCCGGACAACGAGGTGGCAGGTTGATGTGCCGCCTCGCCAGCATCACGATGCCGGCTTGCTGTGGAAACGGGTTGCGGCCACGGCCGCAATGCGCTACTACAAGGTTTCGTTGAGCAACTCCGCCAGCCGTGCGGCGGCGATTTCGACGCGCTGTTCGGCCAGCGGACGCATCTGCTCCAGATAGGCGTGATCCATCACGTGCTGCTGCGGATACAGCGAGTGCGAGCCGATCAGGGCGCAGGATTCCTGCGCCCATGACAGCGGCGTGCCGTATTGCGCGGCGTCGAGCTGCGGCACGTGCTTTTGCAGTTTGTGCGCGTATTGCGCGGGCGTGCGCCTGGCCGAGGCCAGGATGTAGTAGTCCCACACCGAATGCAGGTTGGTGCCCATCACGCCGTTGACGTAGCTGTTGCGTGCGTAGGCTTCCGGTTCGATGTCGGTGCGCAGGCTGATCTGGTAGCGGTTGCCGCCGGAATCGGTGCGGTCGCCGGCGTGCATCGGCTGGTGCAGGTCGCCGACGAGGTGCACGACGAATTTCAGCGCGTCGCGGCGTACTTCCAAAGGCTGGTTGCGGTCGGCCAGGATCGCCAGTTGCGTTTCGATCGCCGATACCGCGCAGTTGCCGTCGGGGCAGTCGCGCGGCACCTCGAAGCCGCAGCCGCCACCCTTGGCGTTGATGTAGTGCCAGCGCGAGGTGGCCTTGAAGCGTTCCGGGTCGGTATCGCGCAGGTCATCGGCCCAACTGGCGATGCCGCCGAGGGTCGGATCCGGTTCGCCGGACAGCAGCTTGGCGACCTCGGCTTGCGCCTGCGGGGTCAGTCGGGTGGCGGCCAGGTCGGCCACCAAGCGGTGGCCGAGGCGGCCCCATGCGCCGCCGTCCAGCGGCAGCAGCAGGAGCAGGAAGGCGAGGGGGATCAAAAGGAAACGGGCCATGCCGGCAACTATACCGGCACGGCCCGCGTTCCCCAAAGGACTGCAAGGATCAGAACTGGGTGGCCAGCGAGAAGCCATCGTGTCCGTCGTTTGGGATGGCCGCAGTTCGTTAGGGCTGCGTTATTCCGACATTGATCCGAATCAATCGCGACGTTCCCTTCGGGCAGGATTCACTTGCTGTTAAAATCAGCGCACTTTCCACACCCTTGCGGGAGCAATGCAGATGGCGATCAAGGTGGGCATCAACGGGTTCGGCCGCATCGGCCGCAACGTGCTGCGCGCGGCGGTGCAGAATTTCGGCGGCGACATCCGGATCGTCGGCATCAACGACCTGCTGGAGCCGGATTACCTGGCCTACATGCTGAAGTACGACTCGGTGCACGGCCGCTTCAAGGGCGAGGTGTCGGTGGAAGACGGCGCGCTGGTGGTCAACGGCCAGAAGATCCGCCTCACGCAGGAACGCGATCCGGTCAACCTGAAATGGAATGAAATCGGTGCGGACGTGGTGATCGAATCCACCGGCCTGTTCCTGGACAAGGCCACCGCGCAGAAGCACCTCGACGCCGGCGCGAAGAAGGTGATCCTGTCGGCCCCGTCGAAGGACGACACGCCGATGTTCGTGTTCGGCGTCAACGACAAGGCCTACGCCGGCGAGGCGATCATTTCCAATGCCAGCTGCACCACCAACTGCCTTGCGCCGCTGGCCAAGGTCATCCACGACAAGTGGGGCATCAAGCGCGGGCTGATGACCACCGTGCACGCCGCCACCGCCACGCAGAAGACCGTTGACGGCCCGAGCAACAAGGACTGGCGCGGCGGTCGCGGCATCCTGGAGAACATCATCCCCTCCAGCACCGGCGCGGCCAAGGCCGTGGGCGTGGTGATTCCGTCGCTGAACAAGAAGCTGACCGGCATGAGCTTCCGCGTGCCGACCAGCGACGTGTCGGTTGTGGATCTGACCGCGGAACTGGAAAAGCCGGCCACCTACGAGGAAATCAAGGCCGAGATGAAGGCGCAAAGCGAAGGCGCGCTGAAGGGCGTGCTGGGCTATACCGAGGAGAAGGTGGTCGCCACCGATTTCCGCGGCGAAACCTGCACCAGCGTGTTCGATGCCGAAGCCGGCATCGCGCTGGATGCCACCTTCGTCAAGCTGGTGTCGTGGTACGACAACGAATGGGGCTATTCCAACAAATGCCTGGAAATGGTGCGGGTGGTCGCGAAGTAAAGTCGGCCAGCCGATGAGCAAACGCCCCGTTCGCAGCGGGGCGTTTTCGTATCCGGCGGCGGCTCGCCACGGATGCAGCGATATGGGAGAGTTGGCGAATGGAAACCCTGATCGTCCTGCTGGGATTGGCGGTGCTGGCCGTGCCGGTGCTGTTGCTGGTGGCGCTGGTCAAGCTGTCGTCGTTGAAGCATCGCGTGGTGGCGCTGGAAGAGGCGCTGGAGGAAATCCGGTTGCAACCGGCGGTTGTGGAATCGCCACAGCCGCCGGCGGCGCACTCGCAACCGGAGCGGGCCGCGGCTTCGTCGTTCGCGCAGACATCTGCCGAATCCGTTGAAGCCGCGTCTGCGCCGCCGCCCTTGCCGGAGCTGGCACCGCTTCCGTCGCAGCAACGGCCCGAGGCCGATGAAGCCGTTCGCGAACGGGTTGCCGAAGCCGCGCCCCGCGTTTCCCGCGTACCGTCGCAACCGGCGGAACCGGACTTCATCCAGCGCGGCGTCGAGCGCATCAAGCACTGGTTCACCACCGGCAACGTGCCGATCAAGGTCGGCATGCTGGTGATGCTGGCCGGCGTGGCGGCGCTGCTGAAATACGCCAGCGATGCCGGCTGGCTGCGCATGCCCATCGAGTTCCGCCTGGCCGGCATTGCGGCGACGGCGCTGGCCGGGCTGGCATTCGCATGGCGCAAGCGCGAAAGCCACCGCGCCTTCGCGCTGGCGGTGCAGGGCGGCGCGATCGGCGTGCTGTTGTTGACGGTCTTTGCCGCGTTCAAGAATTACCAGTTGATCGACGCGCTGCCGGCCTTCGCGATCAGCGTCGTGCTGGTCGCCGGCCTGTGCGTGATGGCGGTGCTGCAGGAATCGCGCACGCTGGCGATCCTCGGCGTGCTGGCCGGGTTCATGGCGCCGATCTGGCTGTCCGATGGCAGCGGCAACCACGTGGGCCTGTTCTCGTATTACGCGCTGCTCAACGCCGGCATCTTCGCGATCGCATGGCTGCGGCCTTGGCGGGTGTTGAACCTGCTGGGTTTTGCCTTCACCTTCGGCATCGGCACGGTGTGGGGCGTGTTGCAGTATTCGCCGGCCAAGTTCGCCAGCACCGAACCTTTCCTGCTGCTGTTCTTCGCGTTCTACCTGCTGCTGCCGTTGTTGTACGCACGCAAGCAGAAAACGAAGGGCAGTGCGCGCATCGACGGTTGCCTGTTGTTCGGCACGCCGCTGATCGCGTTCTCGTTGCAGGCCGGCTTGCTGGAAGGCGAGCGCATGCCGTTGGCGCTGTGCGCGCTGGGCGTGGCGGTGTTGTACGCGGTATTGGCGAAGTTGCTGATCGGGCGCGAGCGTTACCACACGCTGGCTGGCGGCTACGCGATCCTGGCGGTGGGTTTCGCCACGCTGGCGGTGCCGCTGGCCTTGTCGGCGCGTGCCACGGCGTCGGTGTTCGCACTGGAAGGCGCGGGGCTGGTGTGGCTGGGATTGATGCAACAGCACCGGCTGGCGCGCTGGAGCGGCATCGGCCTGCAACTGGCGGCGGCGTTCGCGCTGATGGTGGGGCTGTCCGGCGGGCATGTGGCGATGGCGATTGCCAATCCGGTGTTCATGGGCGCGCTGTTGATCGCGCTGGCTGCGTTCGCCACCGCGTGGTTGCATCGGCGCGAAGGCAAGGATGCGGTCGCGACGATGGCCTACGGCTGGGGTTTGCTGTGGTGGCTGGGCGATGGCGCGGGCGAGATCGACCGTTTCCTCCGCCACGACGTGCAGCCCGACGCGGTGTTGATGCTGGTCGCCTTCACCGGCTGGCTGGCCGCCGAAGTGCAATTGCGCAAGCCGGCGCGTGCGCTGGCGTTGACGGCGTTGGGCGCGTTGGCGCTCGGCTTCCCGCTGGCGTTGTGGCAGACCGTCGAACACCAGCAGCCGCTGCTGGGCTGCGGTGCGCTGGCGTGGGCGGTATTCGCCGTGCTGGGCGTGCGCATGCTGCTGTGTCTGCGTGGTGGCGACGGCCGTATCGCCGCACTGGCGCAACTGGTGTGGTGGTTGCTGTGGCCGACGGTGCTGTCGTTGATGGCGTGGTATCTCGGCAAGCGTTTCGAACTGGCCGAAGGCTGGGTGGGCTTGTTGCTGGCCTTGCCGTGGCTGGCGTTGGCGATCGTGTCGCTGCGGCGCTGGGCGTGGCTGGCGCGGCCGTTGGGCGCGGGCTTCGATGCATGGAAGCCGGCCTTGCAGGGTGTCGTGTTCGCCTTGCTGGGTCTGTGGTGGTTGCGGTCGCTGGCCAGCCCCGGCAGCGCCGCGCCCTTGCCGTGGGTCGTGTTGTTCAACCCGCTGGATTTGGCGCAGATCGCGGTGCTGGTGTTGCTGGCAACGTGGTTGTGGCGCGGTGAGCGCCTGCCGCCGCCGCAGGGGATCGGATTGGCCGTGGCCGCGCTGCTGCTGGCGACGGTGATGACCTTGCGCGCCGTGCATCACTGGGGCGGCGAGCCGTGGAGCGATCACCTGCTGGGCAGCAAGCTGGCGCAGACCAGCCTGACCGTGGTGTGGAGCCTGCTGGGCGTGGTCGGCTGGGTGAGCGGTTCGCGGCGCGGGCAATGGGGCTTGTGGCTGGCCGGTGCGATCCTGATGGGCGTGGTGCTGGCCAAGCTGCTGCTGGTCGATCGCGGCAACCTGGGCGATCTGCTCGGCATTGGCGCGTTCATCGCCTATGGCCTGCTGTGCACGCTGGTGGGCTGGTTGGCGCCGGCGCCGCCGCGGCGCGTGGCCGCCAGCGCAAACGATCAAGGAACTTCCGCATGATGAAGTGTTGGCTCGTGATGGCCTTGCTACCATTCGCCGCACAGGCGCAGCAGGCCGATTTCGCCCGGCAATGGCCGTTGCAGTTGTCGCAGGACGATGCCGGTGCGTACCGCGTGGCGCTGGATGCGTCGGTGTACGCGGCAACGCATCGGCGCGACCTGGGTGACGTGCGCGTGCTCGATGCCGATGGCAAGCAGGTGGCCAGCGCGGTGTATGCGGCCGCCGCACCCGCCGCCGCAACGCCACGCATCGTTGAACTGACGTGGTTCGCCCTGCCGACTGCGCAAGGCACGGCCAGCGACGACCTCAGCGTGGTGGTGCAACGCGATGCCGAGGGCAAGGTGGTGTCGATCCGCAATGCGGTGGCCGGCAACACCGCCAGCGGCGCGGCCGATCCGGCATGGCTGGTCGATGCCGGCGACAACGCCGGCAAGTTGCGCACGCTGCAGGTCGATTGGGCCGATGCCGATGCCACGTTCGATCTTGGCTATCGGCTGGAAGGCAGCGACGACCTGCGCGATTGGCAAGTGCTGGATGCGCGGGTACGGCTGGTGCAATTGCACAACGAAGGTCGCGCGCTGCGCAGCAATCAGGTGAACGTGGAAACCACGAAGCGCTATCTGCGCCTGTTGCCGTTGCAGCGCAGCGGCGCGCCGGCCTTGCGCGGGTTGCGTGGCGAGATTGCCGTCGCAAGCGAAGCCGGCGATTGGCAATGGCAAGCCGCGCAAGCCAATGGCGGCAATGCGAAGGACGGCTGGTTGTACCGCGTGCCGGGCCGCTTCCCGGCGCAGCGCCTGGAGGTGGCGATGCCGCCGAACAGCACCGCGACGTGGCGGGTGTCCAGTCGCGATGACGACAGCGCCATCGCCTCATCCGGGCCGGCATGGCAACTGCGTGCCGCCGACTGGAACGCCTGGAGCCTCAGCGAAGCCGGCAAGCAACAGCAATCTTCGCCCTTGCAATTGGACACCCTCACCAGCGACCGCGAATGGCGCTTGCAGGCCGGCGCCGGTGCATCGCCCGCCGAAGCGCCGGCCTTGCGCATCGGCTATCGTCCCGGCAGCGTGGTGTTCCTGGCGCAAGGCCGCGCGCCGTACCTGCTGGTGGCCGGCAGCGCCAATGTCGAAGGCGAGCGCGCCGCGCTGGAGCCGATGCTCGACGCCTTGCGCAACCGCAACGGCGCAAGATGGCAACCCGCTGCCGCCGCGCTTGGCGAAGGCAGCGAACGCGCCGGTGACGCCGCCTATCAACCCGCCAAGCCGCCGCGCGACTGGAAAAGCCTCGTGCTGTGGGTCGTGCTGGCGCTGGGCGCGTTGATCGTGGCCGGTTTCGCCTTCAGTCTGCTGCGCGGAAAGCCGTCGCAACCATAGGGAAGGCCTGGGAAAAGCAAATCTGTCCGCAAAGAACGCCAAGTACGCAAAGGGAGAGTTGGAAATCCAAAGCCATTCCCTTGCGTTCTTTGCGTACTTGGCGTTCTTTGCGTACAAAAGTGCTTGTGCAGGCGCCCTTGGTCGATAATGCCCGCATGTCCGCACCAGCGCCCGCCAACATCCCCGACCGCGCAGCCATCGCCCGCCTCGTCGATGCGTTCTACGACAAGGTGCAGCGTGATGGCCTGATCGGGCCGGTGTTCAACGCGCGCGTGCACGACTGGGCCGAGCACAAGGCGCTGCTGGTGCAATTCTGGTCGTCGGTGGTGCTGGGCGCGCGCGAATACCGCGGCAACCCGATGGCCGTGCACCGGCCATTGCCCATCGACGACGAACACTTCGGCCGCTGGCTGGGTCTGTGGCGCGCCACCACCCGCGAAATGCTGCCGGCCGCGCAAGCCGACCTGATGTACGACCACGCGATGCGCATCGGCGCCAGTTTGCGTTACGGCATGGGCCTGGACCCGTCGCGGCCCAGACCGCTGAAGTTGCCGGTGGTCGGTTTCGATACATAGAAACCGCCGAAAAAAATCCTTCTTCGACGTGACGGCATTTGCCGGCAACGCCCCACCGGCGGACAATGACGCTCCCATCCAAGGAGCCCGCGCATGTCCATCGTCCGCATGACCGACCTCGACCTTTCCGGCAAGCGGGTGTTGATCCGCCAGGATCTGAACGTGCCGATCGACAACGGCCAGATCACCTCCGGGCAGCGCATCATCGCGTCGGTGCCGACGATCAGGCTGGCACTGGAAAAAGGCGCGGCGGTACTGGTGACCTCGCACCTGGGCCGCCCGAAGGAAGGCGTGTGGAGCGAAGAAGACTCGCTGGCCCCGGTCGCCAAGCGCCTGTCCGATCTGCTCGGCGTCGAAGTGCCGCTGGTGCGCGACTGGGTCGATGGCGTCGAGGTGCAGCCCGGCGAAGTGAAGCTGCTGGAAAACTGCCGCATGAACGTCGGCGAGGGCAAGGACGACGAAGCGCTGTCGAGGAAATACGCCGCCCTGTGCGACGTGTTCGTGATGGATGCTTTCGGCACCGCGCACCGCGCGCAGGCTTCCACGCATGGCGTGATCAAGTTCGCGCCCGTCGCTGCCGGCGGCCCGCTGCTGATGGCCGAACTCGATGCGCTGGCCAAGGCGCTGCAACAACCGGCGCATCCGCTGCTGGCCATCGTTGCCGGCAGCAAGGTCAGCACCAAGCTGGAACTGCTGTCGAATCTGGTCAACAAGGTCGATCGGTTGATCGTCGGCGGCGGCATCGCCAACACTTTCATCGCCGCTGCCGGTCATGCGGTCGGCAAGTCATTATGCGAACCGGATTTGATCGACACCGCGAAGAAAATAGTGACTGATGCCAAGGCACGCGGCGCGGAGATTCCTCTGCCGGTCGATGTGGTGGTGGCCAAGCAGTTCCTGCCCGACGCCGAAGCCACGGTGAAGGCGGTTGACGCCGTGGCCGAGGACGACCTGATCCTCGACATCGGCCCGCAGACCGCGCAGCAGTACGCGGCGCTGATCGCCAACGCAGGCACCGTGGTCTGGAACGGCCCGGTCGGCGTGTTCGAATTCGAAGCCTTCGGCAAGGGCACCGAAACCCTGGCCCATGCGATTGCGCAATCGCCCGCGTTCTCCATCGCCGGCGGCGGCGACACGCTGGCGGCGGTGGACAAGTACGGCATCGAGAAGGAGGTGTCGTACATCTCCACCGGTGGCGGCGCATTCCTCGAATTCCTCGAAGGCAAGACCCTGCCGGCGGTGGCTGCGCTGGAAGCGCGGGACTGAACCGCCCGGCGACGGCATTTCCGCAGGAGCGGCGTGAGCTGCGATGAGGCTTTCACGGGAAAGCCCGGTCGCGGCTTGCGCCGCTCCTGCGGAAATGTCGTCGCCGACTGTCTCCCACGGACATCTCATTCCCATGCCCACCATCTTCTTCGACCTCGACGGCACCCTGATCAACTCGCAACTCGGCATCTTTCGCTGCACCCTCCATGCACTGGAAGAACTGCAATGTCCGGTACCGGACGACGCCACGCTCAATGCCTGGATCGGCCCGCCGCTGCGCGACAGCTTCGCCACCGTGCTGCCCACGCCGGATCTGGTCGAACAAGCCCTGCATCTGTATCGCGACCGCTACGACAGCGCCGGCTGGCGCGAACACACGGTTTACGAAGGCATCGGCGACGCGGTCGAAGCCCTGCATGCCGGCGGCTATCAACTGGCCGTGGTCACCGCCAAGAACGAACCGCACGCGCGGCGCATCGTCGAACACCTGCCGTTCGGCCATCGCTTCGCCGGCGTGATCGGCGCAACCCTCGACGGTCGCCTGAGCCACAAGCCGGAATTGGTGGCAGAAGCCCTGCGCCGTCTGTCGCTGCCGCCGGGCGATGCCATCGCGATGATCGGCGACCGCCGCATGGACATGGAAGGCGCGAAAGCCCACGGCCTGCGCGCCGTCGGCGTGTTGTGGGGCTTCGGCAACGAAGCCGAACTGCTGGGTGCGGGCGCGGACGCCCTGGTGGCGCAGCCATCGGATTTGCACCAAGCCTTTGCCGCGCTTGCGTAGCATGCTGGTCTGTTATTGGTGCCGTCATTTCCGCCGGAACCGGCTGAAAAAGACATCGGTTGGCGCTCGATAAACCCTTGCCTGTGTTAATTTCTCCGGCGGAGGGAAGACCGACATGCAAGCAAACCAAAGACGTACCAAAATCCTCGCCACGCTGGGCCCGGCCACCGATGCGCCCGGCGTGCTCGACAGCCTGTTCCGCGCCGGCGTGAATGTCGTCCGGCTGAATTTTTCCCACGGCGACCCGTCCGGCCAGGCCAAACGCGCCGCCGCCGTGCGCGCCGCCGCGCAGCGGGTGGGTGCGGAAGTCGGCATCCTCGCCGACCTGCCGGGGCCGAAGATCCGCATCGAAAAGTTTGCCGAGGGCAAGGTGACGCTGAAGGCCGGCGAGCGCTTCGACCTGGTCGCCAGCGCCGATGCGCCGCCGGGCGATGCCACCCAGGTCGGCGTCAGCTACCTGGGCCTGCCCGGCGACGTGCAGCCCGGCGACGTGCTGCTGCTGGACGATGGCCTGATGCAGTTGCAGGTGCAGGCGGTGGAAGGCGAGCGCATCGTCAACACCGTGCTCAACGACGGTGTGCTGTCCGACCGCAAGGGCTTGAACAAGCAGGGCGGCGGCCTGTCGCTGGGCGCGCTGACCGAGCGCGACAAGGAACTGATCGGCATCGTCGCGCAGATCGGCGTCGATTTCATCGCGGTCAGCTTCTGCCGCAACGCCGAGGACATGAACGAAGCGCGCCGCATCGCCCGCGAACATGGCAGCGACGCCGCGCTGGTGTCGAAGATCGAACGCACCGAGGCCATCGAAAACCTGGCCGAGATCGTGGAGGCCAGCGATGTGGTGATGGTGGCGCGCGGCGATCTGGGCGTGGAGATCGGCGATGCCGAACTGCCCGGCCTGCAGAAGAAGATCATCCGCGAATCGTTGGCGCGCAACCGCGTGGTCATCACCGCCACGCAGATGCTGCAGTCGATGGTGGAAAGCCCGATCCCGACCCGTGCCGAAGTGCTGGACGTGGCCAACGCGGTCATCGACGGCACCGATGCGGTGATGCTCTCGGCCGAAACCGCCGCCGGCGCGTATCCGGTCAAGGCGGTCGAGGCGATGGCGCGCATCTGTCTGGGTGCGGAACGGCAATTCGTGTTCGACACCGATTTCGAGAAGGCCCCGCGCAACCTGCAACACGCCGACCAGGCCATCGCGATGGCGTCGATGTTCATTGCCGAGCACATCGGCGTGGGCGCCATCGTGGCGATGACCGAATCCGGCGGCACCGCGCGCTACCTGTCGCGCTTCCGCGCCAACGCGCCGATCTACGCCTTCAGTCGCCACGACGGCGCGCGCCGGCGCATGGCGCTGATGCGCGACGTGATTCCGATCGCCTTCGACAGCCGTGGTTTGGCCCCGCGCGAGGCCGGCCGCGAGGCGCTGCGCGTGCTCAGCGACCGCGGCCTGCTGGCGCAGGGCGACCGGGTGATCTTCACCAGCGGCGACCACATGGAGAAGCACGGCTCCACCAATACTCTGCGGTTGCTGCAACTGGGCGAGGGCGGCAGGGCCGAAGGACTGGGCGAGATTTGACTCGATAGCCAAAGTAGTGCTATTCCCTCCCCCGTGGGAATGACGCGAGGGCATGACGATGCGAGTTCGTAACCTGTTGCTGGCAGCAATGGCCGCCACCGTGTTGCCTGTCGTGGCTGCTGATCGGATACCCATCGCCAACGAAGGCGCCATCGGTGGCCGCTGGGTCCCAGTACCCGGTACCATGTTCACGCCCGCCTATCCCGATGCGTATGCCAAGGATCCGGAACAGGTCTGCGTCGCGGTCGGCTATTTGCTCAATGCCGATGGGCACACCTCGGACTTCTCGTTGCTGAAATCCTGGAGTTCCGGTGACAGTTCCAAGGCCCGCATGAAATTCTGGCAAACGTTCGCCGGCGACGCTTCGCAGGCGCTGGCCCGGTGGCAGTTCGTCCCCGCGGCGGGGGTTGCCGAACCCAAGCCGGTGTATACCGTGGCCACCTTCGTCTTCGGCCCCGGGGATTCCACGGCCACGCAAGAGCACTGTGCAATTTCCGATCTCGCAATGCGCCTGGTCGAGTTGAGGTACAACGAGCGTGCGGGCCGGCTCATGGGACGCGGCATCTATGCCAAGCTCGACATTGATCCGAGCCTGGAAACGCGCCTTCGGCTGCAGGCAATGGCTGATCGCGAACGAGAGGAACGAGCCCAGGCAGCCAGGAATACGAAGACCCCGCAGTCGTCACAGGTGGAATTGCTGAACGGTACTTCGGGCAAGAAATAGGCGCCGCTCTTGACTTTGCCGTCGCCTGCCCAAGCAGCAGCCATGGCAACGGCAACGGTCCACGTCAGGGAAGATGCTCCCACGGGAAGCTGCGCGGTCTAAAATTGGTCTTTTCCCGCTGCCGCATTCCCGGAAGGACCGACATGAGCATCGAACAACTCGCCGAAACTGCCCGGGCCATGGTGGCTCCGGGCAAGGGCATCATCGCCATCGACGAATCCACCAGCACGATTGCCAAGCGTTTCGCCGGCGTCGGCATCGACAATACCGAGGAAAACCGCCGCGCCTACCGCGAGTTGCTGCTGACCACGCCCAAGCTGTCGGACTACATTTCCGGCGCGATCCTGTTCGACGAAACCATCCGCCAATCGACCAGGGCGGGCGTGCCGTTCGCCAGGTACATGGCCGAGCACGGCATCATCCCCGGCATCAAGGTGGACAAGGGCACGCACGCACTGGCCGGCTGCCCCGGCGAAGTGGTGACCGAAGGCCTCGACGGCCTGCGCGAGCGCCTGCAGGAGTACTACAAGCTGGGCGCGCGCTTCGCCAAGTGGCGCGCGGTCATCAGCATCGGCGAGGACATTCCTTCGGGCAGCTGCATCGAAGCCAACGCCCACGCGCTGGCGCGCTACGCCGCGCTGTGCCAGGAGCAGGGTCTCGTGCCGATGGTCGAGCCGGAAGTGCTCATGGACGGCAACCACGACATCGAAACCTGCTACGAAGTCACCGAAGCCACGCTGCGCTCGCTGTTCAGCGCGCTGTACGAGCAGAACGTGCTGCTGGAAGGCACGATCCTGAAGGCCTCGATGGTCATCTCCGGCAAGGATTGCGAAGAGCAGGCCGACGTCGATGAAGTCGCCGAATCGACGGTGATGTGCCTCAAATCCACGGTGCCGGCGATCCTGCCGGGCATCGTGTTCCTGTCCGGCGGCCAGACCGACGAACAATCCACCGCACACCTGGATGCGATGAACAAGCTGGGCAACCTGCCGTGGCCGCTGAGCTTCAGCTATGGCCGCGCGATGCAGGCCGCGGCGCTGAAGCTGTGGTCGAAGGATCTGGTCGGCAACTTCGCCAAGGCGCAGGCGGTGGTCCACGAGCGCGCCAAGGAGAATGGTTTGGCGGCGCTGGGCAAGTGGAACGGCTGATTGCCGTTGCAATCGCACATCACCGGCATCCACCAAGTCGCCATTCCCTTTCCCTCGCGCGCTTCGCGCACGCGTCCCTCTCCCGCAAGGGGAGAGGGAGAATCAAAAGCCGATCACCCCAGCGACGCCAACCACTCGTCGTCGCTGCCATCGGTCACGCCCTCGAACAGCGCGGTCGAGAAGTAGCGCTCGCCGGTATCCGGCAGCACGGTCAGGATCACCGAGCCCTCCGGTGCGCTTTCGGCGGTCTGCAACGCGGCCCAGGCGGTCGCGCCGGCGGAGATGCCGACGAAGATGCCCTCCTCGGTGGCGAGGCGGCGCGAGGTCGCCAGCGCGTCGGCGTCGGGCACGTTGACGAACTGGTCAACGACGCGCGGGTTCAGCACTTCCGGCACGAAGTCCGGCGCCCAGCCCTGGATCTTGTGCGGGGTGAACGTGCCGCCCTGCACCAGCGGCGCGGCGGCCGGTTCGGCGGCGACGATCTTCACGTCCGGGCGTGCGACCTTCAGCACTTCGCCCACGCCGGTCAGGGTGCCGCCGGTGCCCCAGCCGCTGACGAAATAGTCGAGCTTGCGGCCGGCGAAGTCGCGCAGGATCTCCGCGGCGGTGGTCTGGCGGTGATAGGCCGGGTTGGCCGGGTTGGCGAACTGGCGGGCGAGGAACCAGCCGTGCTTCTTCGCCAGTTCCTCGGCCTTGCGCACCATGCCGGTGCCGCGTTCGGCGGCGGGGGTCAGGATCACCTTGCCGCCGTAGGCGCGGATCAGCTTGCGGCGTTCGATGGAGAAGGTTTCCACCATCGTCGCGACGAACTTGTAGCCGCGCGCGGCCGCAACGGCGGCCAGCGCCACGCCGGTATTGCCGGAGGTCGCCTCGATGATGGTGTCGCCGGGCTTCAGCAGGCCCTTGGCTTCGGCGTCCAGCACGATGGCTAGCGCCAGACGGTCTTTCACGCTGCCGGCGGGATTGAAGGATTCAACCTTGGCATAGACCGTGCGGCCGGCGGGCGAGAGGCGGTTGAGCTTGACCACCGGAGTGTTGCCGATGGTGTCGAGGATGCTGTCGTAGATGGCCATGCGAATCTCCGGAGGTGTGTGCGGCAAGGAGGGAGTGGATGAATCAGGCTGCCTGCGCCAGTTCCGGCGCGGGTGGTTCATGCGAAGCGGTGGTGGCCAGCGGCGGCGCGCCGAACCAGTGCAGGGTCTGTGCCAGCGCGGCGACTTCGCCGACCACCAGCAGGGTGGGCGATTGCACCGCGTGTTCGCGTGCGGCTTCGGGCAACTGCGCCAGCGTGGCGGTGACCACGCGCTGCTGCGGGCGCGAGCCGTTTTCGATCAGTGCGATGGGCGTATGCGGCGCGCGTCCGTGTTCGATCAACTTGTCGCGGAAGTTTTCCAGTTCGGCCACGCCCATATAGACGGCCAGGGTCTGCTTTGGTGCGGCCAGCGCGGCCCAGTCCAGCGCCGGGTCGGCGTTGTCCCTGGCGTGCGCGGTGACGAAGCGCAGCGACTGCGCGTGTTCGCGATGGGTCAGCGGGATGCCGGCATACGCGCCGCAAGCCAGTGCGGCGGTGACGCCGGGGATGACTTCGAAGGCGATGCCATGCGCGCGAAGCACTTCCAGTTCTTCGCCGCCGCGCCCGAACACGAACGGGTCGCCGCCCTTCAGCCGCACCACGTAACGGCCGGCGCGGGCATGTTCGACCATCAGTTCGTGGATGCGTGCCTGCTGCGCGTGGTGGTTGCCGCCAACGTGTTTGCCCACTTCGATGAAGTCCGCATCGCGGTGGGCCAGCGCCAGCACTTCGGCGCTGACCAGACGGTCGTGCAGGACCACGTCGGCCTGATTGAGCGCGCGCAAGGCGTTGAGGGTGAGCAGGCCGGGGTCGCCCGGGCCGGCGCCGACGAGCGCCACCGAGCCTATCGGCCGCGCCCGCAAGCGACGCGGCAGAACGCCGGCCAGCAGGCGATCGAGCCTCAGGAGCCTGCGCGACGGGAGCCAACCGGGCTGCAAACGCGCTTGCGCGGCCCGTTTTTCCGCCGATTCTTGGCCCGTAGTATCGCTACGGGCCTGCAAATCGTCGAAAAATCGTTCTCGCGCAATCACGCTTTCGCCTCGGTTGTCTCCATCGCGCAGGCTCCTTGGCAGCGAATCGGTCACGGCAGATTTTCCGTCCATCTTCGGGCCGATGAACCTAACTCTCGGTTATCAGCCGGTGAAATGGCCTGCGGCTTGCTTCTTATTCCGTTGGGTTATTAACCTGGAATTCAAAATGCGCTAGATTGCCGGCTTCCCCTGTTCATGTTTGCCGGCGCGAGCCATGACCCTGACCCAGCTCCGCTACCTGATCGCCATTGCCGACGCCGACCTCAACATCACTTTGGCGGCGGCGCGCGTACACGCGACCCAGCCGGGCCTGTCCAAGCAATTGAAGCAACTGGAGGACGAACTGGGCTTCCTGCTGTTCGTGCGCAAGGGCCGCAGTCTGGAATCGGTGACCCCGGCCGGCGGCGAAGTCATCGCCCGCGCCCGGGCGGTGCTGGCCGAAGCCAACAACATCCGCACCTATGCCGCCAACCAGCGCCGCGAAAGCCAGGGCGAACTGGTCATCGCCACCACCCACACCCAGGCGCGCTTCGTGCTGCCGCCGGCCATCGCCCGGATCAAGCTGGCGTATCCGCAGGTGGGCGTACATCTGCAACAGGCGGCCGAGAGCACCGCGCTGGATCTGGTCAGCGCCGGCGACGCCGACATCGCCGTGGTCAGCAGCGCCGGCAGCGTGCCGCAGGCGGGGATCGCCGTGCCGCTGTTCCGCTGGCGGCGGCTGGTGCTGGCCCCGCGCGGGCACGCCTTCGACGCCGGTGACGCCGTGCCGGGCCTTGCCGAACTGGCCGCGCAGCCGCTGATCAGCTACGAATCCTCGGTGCGCCCGGAATCCTCGCTGCGCCGCGCCTTTGCCGGTACCGGGCTGGAGCCGAACATCGCCCTGACCGCGCTGGACGCCGATCTGATCAAGACCTATGTCCGTGCCGGGCTGGGCGTGGGCTTGCTGGCGGAAATGGCGGTCAGCGCCGCCGACACCGACCTGCGCGCCTGGCCCGCGCCGCGGCAGATCGAGGAGTGCATCGCCTGGGCAGTGTTGCCGCGCGAGCGTGTGCTGCGCGACTACGCGCTGGACCTGGTCGTCGCCATCGCCCCGCAGATCGACAAGCGCGACCTGCGCCGGGTCATGGACGGCAACGCCGAAGCCAAATGGCCGGAGCCGCCAAGCTGGGAAGCCTTGAGCCAGACCATCACGTTCTGAAGGAGACTGCGTCTGCAATTGACGATTTCCCCGCTTCCCGATGCGATGAATTTTCTCGGTACCGCAATTCTCTACAGAAACGGAAGTCCGCTCGTCATCAAGCATCGCCCGGGCATCTCATCTGTCCCGCCTTCATTGGCAGTGCGGCGTTCTAGTCATCGCCCAAGGTCTTGCCGCAAGCTCCCATCGGCGGTATAAATCAAGCGCGGGGGGCGCAATGCGCCTCCTTTCTCGTTTTTTGCGCCAGGCAAGGCTTCTGGCCATGCCGGTGCGGCCGTTATGTAACCGTTTTCCCAGCATGGGTTATCTTTCGCGGTCTCACTGCCCCGGAGTTCCCGCCGACCATGTCGCCGTCGCGCCTGCTTTGTTGTCTCCTCGCCTGCACCGCGCTGGCGCTGTCGGCGTGTGCCGCCGTTCCCACCAAGGTGTCGCGCAAGGGCAGCATGCTGGCCAAGGAGAGCTTCGATTCGGACGGTACCTATTCGCGCAGCTTCGAGCAGACCCCGGAACAGGTCTGCCAGACCGCATACCGCGCCCTGCTCAGCCAGGGCTACGTGGCGGTGAAGGTCGAGGCCCGCGCGATCGAAGCGGCCAAGAACTTCCAGCCCGAAGCCGAAGTGCATGAACAGATGACCATGCGCGTGTCCTGCGTGCAGCAGGCCCATCGCGAAACGTGGATGTTCGCCAGTGCCCAGCAGGACCGCTACAACCTGCGCAAGAGCAACAATTCCGCCAGCGTGGGCGTCAGCGCGCTGGGTTCGCTGTCGCTGCCGATCGGCAGCACCGACGATTCGCTGGTCAAGGTCGGCAGCATGACCGTGCAGGACGCCGGCTTCTACCGCGCGTTCTTCGACGTGGTCAAACGCTACCTGCCGCCGCCGCCGCCGGAGCCGACGCCGGAAGACATCCAGCCGGCATCCGCCGCGCCGCAGGTGCAGGAACTGACGCCGGTGCCGCAGTTCGGCGATGCGGCGGAAAACAACGCGCCGACCTTGCCTTGATGCCCCGCGCCGGGCTGTTCATGCCAGCGAAAGCGCCAGCTTCAAACCGGCATCCACCTTGTCCATGACCGCCGCCGGCAATGCCTTGACCTTGCGGGCGAGGATGGCGCGATCCAGCGTGACCAACTGCGAAACGTTCACGACCGATGGTTGCGGCAAGCCGGAATCCGCCTTGCCGATACGGACGTTGCCCGGTGCCTCGGCCAAGGCAAGGTTGGAAGTCATCGTCGCGACGATGACGGTGGAAATGCGGCTGGCGTTGAACGGATTGGCTTGCACGACCAGCACCGGACGCTTGTAGCCCGGGCCGAAGCCGACCGGGTTGGGCAGATCGGCCCACCAGATCTCACCACGCTTCATCGCCGATGGATCCAAGCTGGGCGGCGGCCAGGGCGGGATCAACGGCAGCCGGTTCGGTGGCGTAAACGGCGTTCAGTCGTTCGGTGACCAGCGCGTCCTCGCGTTTGCCCAGATATTCCTCAATGGCCTGTGCATAAAGCTGGCTGCGCGACACACGCAAGCGCTGCGCCAGATCCTCGGCGGCGGAAAAAACCGGGTCGGGCAAGGAGATGGCGACTTTCATGCGTGCACGGTATCACCAGGGTATGACCGTGGCAAGCGCGCAGGGTGGGCACGAAGTGCCCACCAAAATGAAGACGCCGATTGCGTCAATGCGTGGACACCGGAGGTGCCCACCCTACCAGGCTCGCCGATCTTGCCTTGATCTGTGCTGCCGGGCTTTGACTCAGGCCAGTGAAAGGTACGTAGGGCGTATGGCGCATAGGTCGGGGTGAGCGAAGCGAACCCCGACACAGGCAGCACGATCAGTTTGGTGATGTTGGGGTTCGCAAGCTCACCCCAACCTATTGCACTACGGGGGCAATGGGTGCCGGTTGCCAGCGATAGTACGGCTCATGAGCCAAAGCCAACAAATCACGATCCTCTGGCGTGTCGCCGTAGGCAAAGACGCGGGAAAACCGTGTTGGCGGGAAATGCTCTTGAACAAGTCGAGCTTTCTCCGCACGGACGCATTGACGCCCCAAGTACTTGCCTGTGAGCTTGCCGCCACGCTGCTCGAGAGTGGAGCAGAGAAGCTCCACGCCGTGCTCATTGCACCAATGCCGAAGGTAGATGTCGAGGCCGCCAGAGACCACCACGACAGTATCGCCTCGCTGCTTGTGCCAAGCGATACGCGCCATTGCCTCCGGGCGCAGGGTAGTGGGCAGGAACTCATTGGCAAATCTCTGGCCATGCGCCTCCAACTCCTGTACAGGCACACGCCAGAAGCCGAAGAAGCAGATGGCAGCGCGGATGGCAACCCCAGACACGAGCTTGGCCTTGTAGCCGAGAATCAACGGCAGGAGAAGAGCCTTGCCGAGCAATAGGCGACTGGGTCGAACGGCTAGATGCATGAAGTCGGGCATCGTTTCCCGATCCGTGATCGTGCCATCGAAGTCGAACAGTGCTAAATCCGCCATGTGCCAGGAGCTGTCTGTGGGTGCCAACTATACATGGGCGGTATTCACCACAGCGGCAGCATTACCTGCCTTGGAGCATGGCGCATGCATGAGAGGCTGAAACGTCCAAGCCAAGTCCGCCACAAGCGTTTCAGCAGGCGGCTGGCAAACTCAAAGCCCCTCGTGAATCCCGCACTCGCGCTTCAAGCCGAAGAAGCGGGTGTCTTCCTCGCGCATGCCCGGTTCCCAGCGGCGGGTGGTGTGGTAGTCGCCGATGGAGACATAGCCCTGGTGCCACAGCGGATGGTAGGGCAGGTCGTGCTTTTTCAGGTATTGCCAGACGTCGCGGTCGCTCCAGTCGGCGATCGGGTTGACCTTCCAGCGATCGTTGCGCAGTTCCAGTATCGGCGTGTTGCGGCGGCTTTCGGACTGGTTGCGGCGCAGGCCGGTGAACCAGGCGCCGACTTGCAGTTCGTCCAGCGCGCGGCGCATCGGTTCGACCTTGCGCAGGTCGTTGTAGCGTTCGATGCCTTCGATGCCTTGTTCCCACAAACGGCCATGGCGCGCTTCCATCCATGCGCGGCTCAGTAGCGGGCGGTAGATCTTGAGGTTCAGGTGCAGGCGTTCCACCAGTTCATCGGCGAAGCGATAGGTTTCCTCGAACAGGTAGCCGGTGTCGATCAGGATCACCGGGATGTCCGGCCGCTGCTGGCTCAGCAGGTGCAGCGACACGGCCGCCTGCGCGCCGAAGCTGGTGGTCAGCGCGGGGTTGCCGGGTGCGTTGGCCAGCGCCCATTCAACACGGCGCTCGGCGTCCAGCGTTTCCAGCCATGCATTGGTGTCGACCGCGTTGTGCGTGTCGATGCGGCTGTCATGAAGACCGCTGTCGTGGTGGTCGTCGTTGGCGGGGGCGAAGGCGGCGCTCATGCGTGCAGTTCCGATGCGATTTGCCGGTGCGTGGGGTACGGGGGCAGGGCGATCAGGCCACTGCGGTGGAGGAAGTCGCCGAAGCCTTCGCCTTCATCGCGTTCGCCGGCATAGCGGGCGAACAGCGGCTCCAGTTCGTCGAGGATTTGCGATTCGGTGATGTTTTCGCGATACAGCGTGTTGAGCCGCTGGCCGCGATGGTCGGCGCCGAGCATCAGGTTGTAGCGGCCCGGCGCCTTGCCGACCAGGGCGATTTCGCCCAGATACGGGCGCGAGCAACCGTTCGGGCAACCGCTGATGCGCAGCAGGATGGGCGCATCGCGCAGGCCGTGCTTTTCCAGCAGCGGTTGCAGCTTGTGGCTGAAGTCGGGCAGGTAGCGTTCCGCTTCGGCCATCGCCAGCGCGCAGGTCGGCAGCGCCACGCAGGCCATTGCGGTGCGCGCCAGCGCGGTGGGCGCGAGGTTTTCCGCATCCAGCCGGTATTGCGCGACCAGGGCGTCGATGTTCGCGCGTTCGCTTGCCGGCACGCCGGCGATGAGCAGGTTCTGGTTGGCGGTCAGGCGGAATTCGCCGCGATGGATTTTCGCGATCTCGCGCAGGCCGGTCAGATGCGGTGCGCCGGGACGATCGGCAATGCGCCCGCTTGGCAGCGACAGGCCCAGGTGCCAGCGTCCGTCTTCGCCTTCGACCCAGCCGAAGCGGTCGCCGTTGTGGTCGAAGCGGAACGGGCGTGCCGGTTGCAGCCGGAAGCCGGCGTGCGCTTCCATTTTTGCGATGACGGTGTCCAGCCCGAGGTCGTCGATGGTGTACTTGAAGCGGGCATGCTTGCGTTCGACGCGGTCGCCGTGGTCGCGCTGCACGACGACGGCGGCAGCGGCAATCGCCTGCACTTGCTCGGGCGTGGCGAAGCCGATCACGTTGCCCAGGCGCGGATAGGTGGCGGCGTCGCCGTGGCTGGCGCCCATGCCGCCGCCGATGGCGACGTTGAAGCCGGCCAGTTCGCCGTTGTCGTCGGCAATGGCGATCAGGCCGAAATCGTTGGCGAACACGTCAACGTCGTTGCATGGCGGCACCGCAATCGCCATCTTGAACTTGCGCGGCAGGTAGGCGCGACCGTAGATCGGGTCCTCTTCCGCGCCGCTGTCGGCGAGTTTTTCCTGATCCAGCCAGATTTCGTGATAGGCGCGGGTTTTCGGCAGGAATGCCAGCGACAGTTTTTGCGCCCAGTCGTGCACCTGCGCGTGCAGGCGCGATTGCAGCGGGTTGGTGGCCGAAAGCACGTTGCGGTTGACGTCGCCGCAGGCGGAGATGGTGTCCAGCGCGGCGGCGTTGATCGCCTGCATGGTCGTCTTCAATTCGCGCTTGATGACGCCGTGGAACTGGAAGGTCTGGCGCGTGGTGACGCGCAGCGAGTTGCCGGCCCAGGTGGTGGCGATGGCGTCGAGCTTCAGCCATTGCGCTGGCGTGAACACGCCGCCCGGCGCGCGGATGCGGATCATGAACTGGTGTGCCGGCTCCAGTTTCTGCCGGCGGCGTTCGTCGCGCAGGTCGCGGTCGTCCTGCTGGTAGCTGCCGTGGAACTTGATCAGACGCTGGTCGTCGAACGACAGCGAGCCGGTGACCGGATCGGCGAGGCCTTCCACCAACGTGCCGCGCAGGCCGCGGCTGTTGATCTTGATGTTTTCGACGGAAGGGTGGCTCATGGCGTTGGCTTTGATCCGGTGGAACGGTTGCGGAAATTCAATAAACGTCGCGGCTGTAACGGCCGGCGCGTTGCAATTCGGAGAGGAACTCGGCGGCGGTCTCGGCATCGCCGCCGTTGTGCGCGGCGATCACGTCCAGCAGCGCGGCATGCACGTCCTTGCCCATGCCGATGGCGCCGCAGACGTAGAAATGCGCGCCGTTCTGCAGCCAGTCGTACAGGTCGCGGCCTTGTTCGCGCAGGCGCTGCTGCACATAGATCTTTTCGGCCTGGTCGCGCGAGAACGCCAGGTCGAGGCGATGCAGTTCCTTGCGTGCCAAGGCGTCCTGCCATTCGGTCTGGTACAGGAAGCCGGTATTGAAGTGCTGCGCGCCGAAGAACAGCCAGTTGCGGCCGGTCGCGCCGGTTTCGGCGCGTTCCTGCACGAAGGCACGGAACGGGGCCACGCCAGTGCCGGGGCCGACCATGATGATGTCGCGCGACGCATCCGCCGGTACGCGGAAGCGCTCGTTGGTTTCGATATAGACCGGCGCGGTGTCGCCTTCCTCCAGCGCGGCGAGGAAGCCGCTGGCGGCGCCATTGTGCGCATGGCCGTGGGCTTCGTAACCCAGCACGTCGAGGGTCAGATGCACTTCCTCGCCCACGCGCTTGCGGCTGGAGGCGATGGAATACAGGCGCGCCGCCGGGGCGCGCAGCGCGGCCACCAGCGCCTGTGCATCCCATGCGGCATCCCAGCGGCGCAGCACGTCGATCAACTGATGCGTGTCGATCAGCTTGGCGAAGTCGCTTCTGCCTTCCGGTTGCAGCAGCGCGTTCAAGTCCGCAGCGCCGGCGCGTTCGGCCTGCGCGCTCAGGAACGGGCGCGACAGCCGGGTCAGTTCGCGCTTGCTCGCCAGCCATTCGCGCAGCGGCAGGGTGTTGCCGTCGTGCGCGACCCGTGCATCGCCATCCAGCTTCGTGGCTTGCAGCACCGCATCGACCAGCGCCGCCGGGTTGCGATGGACGATGCCCAGCGCATCGCCCGGTTCGTAGTGCAGGCCGCTGCCTTCCAGCGAGAATTCGATGTGGCGCACGTCCTTGTCCGGCGCGCCGTACTCGCCGTAACGGCTGCTTTTGAAGTTGCGGCCGATCAGGCGCTGGTTGAGCAGCAGTTCGGCGGCGAACGGGTTTTCGTGCGTGTGCAGCGGCGCGCTGGCAGCCGGGCGCAGCGGCGTGACCGTGGCCAGCGGGTGTGCGTTCGGCGTGGTCTTGAGCAGTTCGCGGGCCTGCTCCAATGCCTGCGTGCGCCAAGGCTTGGCGACGGTGTCGATGTCCAGGTCGGCTTCGCCGGTGGCGAACAGGCGCTGCGCGCCCAGTTCGGCCAGGCGTGCGTCCAGTTTGCGGGCGATGCCGCAGAACTCGGCATAGCTGGAGTCGCCCAGGCCGAGCACGGCGTATTTCAGTTCCGGCAGCTTGGGCGCGCGCTTGCCGGCGATGAATTCGACCAGGCCGATGGCGTCGTCCGGCGGGTCGCCTTCGCCCTGGGTGCTGATGACGACGTAGAGCAGGCGCTCGCCGGCCAGTTCGCGGGTGGCGTAGGCGTCGGCGCGCAGCAGGCGTACCGGCAGGCCGGCGGTTTCCAGTTCGGCGACCAGTTGTTCTGCCGCGCGCCTGGCGTTGCCGGTCTGGCTGCCGTAAATCACGGTGGCGCGCTGGCCGCTGGCCGCCGTGGTCGCGGTGGCGGCGGCCAGCGGGCGCAGCGGCGTGCTCGCCGGCAGGCTGGCCTCGGCCAGCCCGGCGGCGTAGCCGGACAGCCACCACAGTGAGGCGGCATCCAGCCCTTCGACGAGATTGCCCAGTAGCGCCTTGCGGTCTTCCGGCAAGGGATTGGGTGGCAGCGGAGCGGCGGCGGAGGGCATCGGGTACAGTGGCGGCATACAGCGGGACGACAAAGTTAGGTGCTGGTTAACCCATTCAGAAACGAATTCTGGTTATGCGCTTATCACCTGCGCTTATTTGGGCGTATGGCACAAGCAGGAAATACTGCGCCGCCGCCCGGCTCCGCCCGTGTTGGTTATGATTTTTTCTTCTGAAACTTTCCGTGTTGCCCCCGATGCCTGCCTTGCCGCACCTGTCCCACCTTGACCGTCTGGAAGCCGAGAGCATCCACATCCTGCGCGAGGTCGCCGCCGAATTCCGCAACCCGGTGCTGCTGTATTCGGTGGGCAAGGACAGTTCGGTGCTGCTGCACCTGCTGCTGAAGGCGTTCGCGCCGGGCAAGCCGCCGATCCCGCTGCTGCATGTGGATACGCGCTGGAAATTCCGCGAGATGATCGAATTCCGCGACCGCCGTGCGGCGGAGACCGGCGCGGAGCTGCGCGTACACATCAACCCGGACGGCATTGCCCAGGATATCGGCCCGATCAGCCACGGCGCGGCCGTGCATACCGACGTGATGAAGACCCAGGGCTTGAAGCAGGCGCTGGACAAGTGGAAATTCGACGCCGCGATCGGCGGCGCGCGCCGCGACGAGGAGAAGTCCCGCGCCAAGGAGCGGGTGTTCTCGTTCCGCAACGACAAGCACCGCTGGGATCCGAAGAACCAGCGCCCGGAACTGTGGAACGTCTATAACGCGCGCATCCACCCGGGCGAAAGCGTGCGTGCCTTCCCGCTGTCCAACTGGACCGAACTGGACATCTGGCTCTATATCTATCGCGAGAAAATCCCGGTGGTGCCGCTGTATTTCGCAGCAAAGCGCCCGGTGGTGGAGCGCGACGGCGCGCTGATCCTGGTCGATGACGAACGCCTGCCGCTGCGCGAGGGCGAAACGCCGCAACTGAAATCGGTGCGCTTCCGCACGCTGGGCTGCTATCCGCTGACCGGCGCGATCGAATCCGGCGCCGATTCGCTGGAAGCGATCATCGCCGAAATGCTGGTCGCCACCACCTCCGAACGACAGGGTCGGGTGATCGACCACGATCCCGGCGCGTCGATGGAGAAGAAGAAGCTGGAGGGGTATTTCTGATGGACGCGCTTTCCAACGGCGGGCACGCCGACATCGCCGCCTACCTCAAGCAGCACGAAACCAAGCCGCTGCTGCGCTTCATCACCTGCGGCAGCGTCGATGACGGCAAGAGCACGCTGATCGGGCGCCTGCTGTACGACAGCAAGCGATTGTTCGACGATCAGTTGGCCGCGCTGGAAAAGGACAGTCGCAAGCACGGCACCCAGGGCGAACGCATCGACTATGCGTTGCTGCTGGACGGGTTGGCCGCCGAGCGCGAGCAGGGCATCACCATCGACGTGGCTTACCGCTATTTCGATACCGAAAAACGCAAGTTCATCGTCGCCGACTGCCCCGGCCACGAGCAGTACACGCGCAACATGGCCACCGGCGCATCGACCGCCGATCTGGCCGTGGTGCTGGTCGATGCGCGCAAGGGGTTGCTGACGCAGACCCGCCGGCACAGCTACATCATCTCGTTGCTGGGCATCCGCAACGTGGTGCTGGCGGTGAACAAGATGGACCTGGTGGGTTACGACCAGCGCGTGTTCGATGAAGTCGCCAATGGCTATCGCGAATTGGCCGCGCAACTTGGTATTCCCGACGTGCAGGCGATTCCGCTGTCGGCGCTGGAAGGCGACAACCTTTCCGCGCGCTCGGCCAACACGCCGTGGTACGACGGCCCGAGTTTGCTGGAACATCTGGAAAGCGTGCCGGTCGATGACGCGCACGATGCCGCCAGCGGCCTGCGTTTGCCTGTGCAATGGGTGAACCGTCCGAATCTGGACTTCCGCGGTTTTGCCGGCACGATTGCCGCCGGCGAGGTGAAGCCCGGTGATGCGGTGGTGGTGTTGCCTTCGGGCAAGCGTTCCACCGTGGCGCGCGTGCTCGATGCCAATGGCGATGTCGCCGTCGCCCGCGCAGGCCAAGCAGTGACGCTGACCCTCGGCGATGAAATCGACATCAGCCGCGGCGACGTGATCGCCGCTGCCGCCGACCCGCCGGAAGTGGCCGACCAGTTCGCCGCGCACGTGCTGTGGATGAGTGATGCCGCACTGCTGCCGGGCCGCCCGTACTGGTTGAAGATCGGCGCGCGCACCATCGCCGCCAACATCAGTGAAATCAAGCACCGCATCGACGTCAACACGCAGGAGCACCTGGCGGCGAAACGGCTGGAATTGAACGAAGTCGGCTACTGCAACCTGTCATTGGACGAGGCCACCGCCTTCGAGCCGTATGCGAAGAACCGCACGCTCGGCGGCTTCATCCTGATCGACCGCCAGAGCAATGCGACGGTCGCCGCCGGCACGCTGGATTTCGCCCTGCGCCGCGCCGGCAACGTGCATTGGCAACACCTCGACGTGGACAAGGCCGCGCGCGCGCGGATCAAGGGCCAGACGCCGAAGGTGCTGTGGTTCACCGGCCTGTCCGGCGCGGGCAAATCGACCGTCGCCAACCTGGTGGACAAGCGCCTGCACGCGCTGGGTTATCACAGCTTCATTCTAGACGGCGACAACGTGCGCCACGGCCTGAACCGCGACCTCGGCTTCACCGATGAAGACCGCGTGGAGAACATCCGCCGCGTTGCCGAAGTGGCGAAGCTGATGACCGACGCGGGCTTGATCGTGCTGGTCAGCTTCATCTCGCCGTTCCGCGCCGAACGGCGCATGGCGCGCGAACGCTTCGCCGAGGGCGAGTTCATCGAAGTCTTCGTCGATACCCCGCTGGCATTGGCCGAATCGCGCGACGTCAAGGGACTGTATGCCAAGGCCCGCGCCGGGCAGATCCCCAACTTCACCGGCATCGATTCGCCTTACGAAGCGCCGGAGCAGCCGGAACTGCACCTGCATGCCGATGCGCATGCGCCCGAGGCGCTGGCGGAACAGGTGCTGGGGGCGCTGGGGTTGTGAAGCTCCCTCCTCCAGGGGGAGGGGGCAGCAAGGCGTCGCGCTGGCCGGCCATGTGCCATTAGTCATGTCCGCCGCTGGTCGCATTCAAGCGTTCATTGCAAGCCGGTAAACTCGGCCCATGCCGCTTGTGGATCTAAGCATGTCCTCTCCGAAGTTCCCGCACGCCCTGTGCCTGGCGGCGCTGGTTGCCGCGCTGTCCGCCTGTGGCGGCGGCAAAACCGATGCCGGCCACGGCCAGCCGCCGCCCACGGTCACCACCTTGCAGGTGCAGCCGTCGCGCTGGAGCGACGAACTCAAGGCGCTGGGCACGGCAAATGCGCGCGAATCGGTGACCATTTCCGCCAGCGTCAGCCAGACCATCGCCAGCGTCGAATTCGACAGTGGCCAGTTCGTGCAGAAGGGCCAGGCCCTGGTCACCCTGGTGCAGGGCCAGCAGAACGCCGGTGTGGCCGCCGCGCAGGCCGACCTGCGCAATGCCGAGCAGTTGTACGAACGCAACCGCAAGCTGGCCGACCAGCAATTGATTTCCCGCGCCGATCTGGAAACCCAGCGCGCCACGCTGGAAGCGGCGCGCGCGCAGGTCAACGCGCAGCGCGCCACCGTGGCCGACCGCACGATCCGCGCGCCGTTTGCCGGCGTGCTGGGCCTGCGCCTGGTCAGCGCCGGTTCGCTGGTCACGCCGGGCACGGCGATCACCACGCTGGATGATGTCTCGCTGATCAAGCTCGACTTCACCGTGCCCGAATCGGCCGTCTCGCAATTGGCGGTCGGCCAGCGCGTCAACGCACGCAGCGCGGCATGGCCGGAGCAGGTGTTCGAAGGCCGCATCGCCAGCATCGATTCGCGTGTGGACACGGTATCGCGCGCGATCACCGTGCGCGCCGAAATCCCCAACCCCGACGGCAAGCTGCGTCCCGGCATGCTGCTGGACGTGGGTGTGGAGCGCGGCGTGCGCCAGGCGCTGGTGATCCCGGAACTGGCGGTGCAGCAATACGGCGAAACCTCCAGCGTGTTCCGCGTCGAGGCCGACGACAAGGTCAGGCTGGTGCCGGTGAAGCTGGGCGCGCGCCGCTATGGCGAGGTCGAAGTGGTTTCCGGCCTGAAAGCCGGCGAACGCATCGTGGTCGAAGGCACGGTCAAGCTGCGCGATGGCTTGAAGATCGACGACGTGACCGCGAAGTCCGCCGCCGGTGATCCCGGCCCGCAGGCGGCCGGCAACGATGCGGGCCAGCAGGCCGCGCCCGCCACCGAAAAGGCGGATTGATCGATGCTGCTTTCCGACGTCTCGATCAAGCGGCCCGTCTTCGCCACGGTGATGTCGCTGATCCTGATCGTGCTGGGCGTGGTGTCGTTCGCACGCCTGCCGCTGCGCGAATTGCCCGACGTGGATCCGCCGGTGGTGTCGGTCAACACCAGTTATACCGGCGCGTCGGCGGCAGTGGTCGAAAGCCGCATCACCCAGGTGCTGGAAGACGCGATCAGCGGCATCGAGGGCGTTGACCTGATCACTGCGAGCAGCCGCAGCGGCCGTTCCGACATCAACATCGAATTCACCCTGACTCGCGACATCGAAGGCGCGGCCAACGACGTGCGCGACGCGATCAGCCGCGTCAGCAATCGCCTGCCCGAGGACGTGGATCCGCCGCAGGTATCCAAGCAGGACAGCGATTCGTCGCCGATCATGTTCCTCAACCTCAGCGACCCGAACCGCAACGCCGAGCAGTTGACCGATTATGCGGATCGCTACCTGGCCGACCAGTTCTCGTCCATCGACGGGGTTTCGTCGGTGAACATCGGCGGCGGCAAGCGCTATGCGATGCGGGTGTGGCTGGACGCCAAGGCCCTGAGCGCGCACGGCTTGACCGCCGACGACATCGGCACTGCGCTGGGCCGCGAGAACATCGAACTGCCCGGCGGCAGCATCGAATCGAAGGATCGCGATTTCGCCCTGCGCGTGGTGCGCGGCTACCAGAGCCCGGAAAGTTTCGCCGGTCTGGCCGTGGGCAAGGGCGCGGACGGCCACGTCGTCACCCTGGGCGAAGTGGCGAAGGTGGAACTGGCCTCGGAAGAACGCCGCGCCTGGTATCGCGGCAACGGCGTGCCGCAGATCGGCATGGGCATCGTGGCCACCTCCACCGCCAACACGCTGGAGGTGGCGCGGCAGGTGCGCGCGACGGTCGAGCGCGTGACGAAGACCCTGCCCGAAGGCATGTCGTTGTCGATTCCCTACGACACCACGGTGTTCACCGAAGCGGCAGTGGAGGAGGTTTACAAGACCCTGGCCGAGGCCATCGCGCTGGTGCTGCTGGTGGTGTTCGTGTTCCTGGGCAGCGCGCGCGCGGCGCTGATCCCGGCGGTGACCGTGCCGGTGTGCGTGACCGCCGCGTTCATCGCGTTGTACGCCTGCGGGTTTTCGATCAACCAGCTCACCTTGCTGTCGCTGGTGCTGTCGATCGGTCTGGTGGTCGATGACGCCATCGTGGTGCTGGAAAACTGCCAGCGCCGCGTTGACCTGGGCGAGCCGCCGTTGCTGGCCGCGCAGCGCGGTACCCGGCAGGTCGCGTTCGCGGTGATCGCCACCACCGTGGTGCTGATCGCGGTGTTCCTGCCGATTGCCTTCATGGAAGGCAACACCGGCCGCCTGTTCCGCGAGCTGGCGGTCGCGGTGGCCGGTGCGGTGGCGATTTCCGGCTTCGTCGCGCTGACACTGACGCCGATGATGTGCTCGATATTGTTGCGGAAGCACACCCGCGGTCGCGGCTTCAACAACTGGGTCAACGACCGCCTCGACGCGCTGACGCGCCTCTACCGCAAGCTGCTGCTGAAGACGACCGGGCAAGGCTGGCTGCTGGCGGCGGCGATGCTGACCACCTTTGTCGCCAGTGGCCTGTTGTTCAAATACGTGCCGTCGGAACTGGCCCCGGCCGAGGACAGCGGCGATTTCAACGTGATGGTCAGCGGGCCGGAAGGCGCGGGCTTCGACTACATGACCAGGCAGATGGCGGAAATCGAACGCCGCCTGCTGGCCTACGCCAGCGGCGACAAGCCGATCTCGCGGATCATCATCCGCGTCCCCGGCGGTTTCGGCAGCACCAGCGCGGCGATGAACAGCGGCCGCGCCACGGTCTTCCTCAAGCCCTGGGCGCAGCGCGAACAGACCACCGCGCAGGTGATCGAGGACGTGAGCAAGGCGCTGGCCGACATCCCCGGCGTGCGCATGACCACGGAGATGCGCCAGGGCCTGGTGCGCGGCGGCGGCCGGCCGGTGCAGTTCGTGCTGCGCGGCCCCACCTACGAAACCCTGGCGCAATGGCGCGACCGCATGCTGCTGCGCATGGAGGAAAACCCGCGCCTGACCAACATCGATTCGGACTACAAGGAAACCCTGCCGCAACTGCGCGTGGAGATCGACAAAGCGCGCGCGGCGGATCTGGGCGTGCCGGTGCAGGCCATCGGCAGCACCTTGCAGACCATGCTCGGCTCGCTGCGCGCCGGCACCTACGAGAAGGATGGCGAGGAATACTACGTGGTGATGCAGGCGCCGCTGTCCGACCGCCGCGACCCGAGCGACATCACCGGCTTGTACGTGCGTTCGACCACCACCGACGCGCTGATTCCGCTGTCCAACCTGGTCAAGCTGGTTGAAACCGCCGAAGCCGGCACGTTGAGCCGCTTCAACCGCATGCGCGCCATCACCCTGACCGCCGGCATCACCCCCGGCTACACCGTCGGCGAAGCGCTGCAATACCTGCGTGGCATCGCCGCCGAGGAACTGCCGCCGGAAGCGCAGTTCGACTACAAGGGCGAATCGCGCGAGTTCATGAAATCCAGCGGCGCGGTGTTCTTCACCTTCGGCATGGCCTTGCTGGTGGTGTTTCTGGTGCTGGCGGCGCAGTTCGAGAGTTTCGCACACCCGGTCATCATCATGCTGACCGTGCCGCTGGCGATGCTGGGCGCGCTGCTGGGCCTGGCGGCGTGGGGCGTGAGCCTGAACCTGTATTCGCAGATCGGCATCGTGATGCTGGTGGGGCTGGCGGCGAAGAACGGCATCCTGATCGTCGAGTTCGCCAACCAGTTGCGCGACGAAGGCCGCAGCGTGGCCGAGGCCATCATCGAAGCGGCCGCGGTACGCCTGCGCCCGATCCTGATGACGTCCGTGGCCATGATCGTCGGCGCATTGCCGCTGATGCTGTCCAGTGGCGCTGGCGCGGCCAGCCGCACGTCGATTGGCGTTGTGATCGTGTTCGGCGTGGCGTTCTCGACGCTGCTGTCGCTGTTCGTGGTGCCGGCGTTCTACTCGTTGCTGGCCCCGCATACCAAATCGCCGGAAGCGGTGGCGCATGAGTTGGCCAAGCTGGATGCGGAAGTGCCACCGGTCGATGGTTCGCACTGAGCCGTAGAATGGCGACATGACCAGGTTTTCCGGAAGCCCGCCGCCATCACCCTGGGACTCGCGCCCGCGTCCCGCGCAAAAGCCCGCGCATCCGCCTTCTTCTGCCCGCGAAGGGGGGAGGGGGCAAAGCGAACTGCGCCTGCATGGTCTCAACGCCGTGCGGGCGGTGTTCGGCAAGCGGCCGGAGGCGATACGCAAGGTTTATCTGCTCGAATCGCGGATTCCTGCATTGAAGCCTTTGCTGGCGTGGTGCGTGAAGAACCGTGTCGGTTATCGCGTGGTCGAGGAGTCGGACCTCGACAAGCTGGCCGCCAGTGCGCACCACGAAGGCGTGGTGGCCGATGTGCTGCGTGTCGAGCCGTTGTCGCTGGACGCATGGCTGGAGCAAATATCCGCCGGTGCGCAATGCGCGATCTGGCTGGACGGCGTCGGCAACCCGCACAACTTCGGCGCGATCCTGCGCGGTGCGGCGCATTTCGGGGTGGGTGCAATCCTGTTGCCGCAGGATTCGACACTGGCGCTTTCCGGCGCGGCCGCGCGCGTGGCCGAAGGCGGGGCGGAGGCGGTGCCATTGGTGCGCTTGCCCGCCGCGCGCGATGCGCTGGCGAAATTGCGCGATGCCGGTTTCACGCTCGCCGCCACCGTGGTGCGCGGCGGCGATGATTTGTTCGCGCAGCAATTGCCGGAGAGGCTGGTCTATGTAATGGGCGCCGAAGGCGAGGGCATGGATGCGGGGCTTGCTGCGCAATGCGGACTGCGCCTGTCGATTCCCGGCACCGGTGCGGTGGAGAGCCTCAACGTGGCATCGGCAACGGCGGTGTTCCTGGCGCAGTGGAAACGCGTGGCATGAAGGCCGGTCCCCTCCCGGGCGGGGGAGGGGCAAAGGCGAGTCAGAATTCCTGCGGCGGCTTCGCCTTCGCCGGATCGCTGCCGAAATCGCCCTCGGCTTGCGAAACCAGCCACGCATACACCGCATAGGCGGCGACGTTCTGCGCCAGTTCCTTCGGGTCGATCTTGTCCAGGGTGTCGTCCGCGGTGTGGTGCAGGTCGAAGTAGCGCGTGCCGTCGTGGCCCAGCCAGGCCCATGCCGCACCCATGCCGGCGATGGGGCTGGTGTCAGATTCCGGTTCGCCTTCATTTGGCAGCATTTCCACGCCCAGCGGTGCCAGGGCCGCGCCGATTCCTGCGAAGGCGTCCTTGGCGTGATCGCCGATATTGCCGCCGTTGAAGCCGTAGATGTGACCCGCTCCGGAATCGCTTTCGGCCACCAGGACGTGCTGCTTCAACTCGGCGGCGTGGCGCTTGGCGTATTCGATGCCGCCGAACAGGCCTTGTTCCTCGTTGGCGAAGGCGACCACGCGGATCGTGCGCGCCGGTTTCAGCGGCTTGATCAGTTTTGCGGCGGCCATGCTGATGCCGATGCCGGCGGCGTCGTCGATCGCGCCGGTGCCCAGATCCCACGAATCCAGATGCCCGCCGATCAGCACGATTTCCTCCGGCTTGCGGCTGCCGGCGATTTCGCCGATGACATTCTGCGAGGTGTATTCGCCGTTGTAACCGCAATCCAGCGCCAGCCGGATTTTCGTCGTGCCCAGCGCGACCAGCCGCGAGAGTTGCTGCGCATCGGGTACCGACAACGCGGCGCTGGGAATTGCCGCATCGCCGGGCTTGAACCCGGTGCCGCCGGTGTGCGGCACGCGGTGCGAATCGGTGCCGGCGCTGCGCATCACATAGCCGACCGCGCCGCGCTTGCCGGCTTCGCCCGGGCCGAGGTAGCGCACGCGGCTGCCGATGCCGTAATCGGCGCCATCGCGCTTGGGCCGCATGACGAAATCGACGAAGGCGATCTTGCCTTTCAGCGAATCCGCCGGCGCGTCCAGCAGCGCCTGCAAGCCGTCGAAACGCACCACTTCGCCTTCGACCGTACCGCCGGGGCTGCCGCCCAGTGCGGTAAGGTGCAACGGCTGCGCATGCGCGCCGAGCACTTCGCCGCGTTCGCTGCGGCGCTCCCACTTGGGGAAGGTCACCGGCTCGGTCCACACCTTGTCGAAGCCCAGTTCCTTGAACTTGGCCTGTGCCCACGCCACCGCGCGCGCGTCGGCTTCGCTGCCGCCCATGCGCGGGCCGACTTCGGTGGTCAGTGATTCGACGACCTTCCAGCCGGTGTCGTCGGCCAGCGCGGTTTCGCGCAGTTGCGCGGCCTGTGCCAATGCGGCATCGGGAAGGGTGGTGGGCTTCTGCACGGCGAATGCCGGCGTGGCCAATGCCAGCGAAAGGGCGAGGATCGGCGCGGCGCGGCGCATGGCAAGGCTCCGGAATGACGAGGCCACGAGCATGGCAGCCCGTGGCTTCGTTTTCCAGCTGACGGAAGTAACGGAAGGTTACTTTTTCAGGGAATCGCGGATTTCGCGCAGCAACAGCACGTCTTCCGGCGGCGGCGCGTCTGCGGCCACGGCGGGCTTGCGCACCTTGTTGATCGCCTTGACCGCCATGAAGATGGCGAAGGCGATGATCAGGAACTGGATGACGGTATTGATGAAGTCGCCGATGCCGATCACCAGCGCCGGCGCGGTTTCCTTGCCGGCTTCATCCAGCACGGCATCCTTCAGCGTGATCGCCCAATCGGAAAAGTCGATGCCGCCGGTCAGCAGGCCGACGACGGGCATGATGATCTTCTCGACCAGCGAGGTGACGATCTTGCCGAACGCGCCGCCGATGACGACACCCACGGCCAGGTCGATGACGTTGCCTTTTGCGATGAAGTCCTTGAACTCGCTTGCGATGCTCACGGTGTGCTCCTCGATGGATTGTGGGGGTGGCGCGCGGACTATACCGCGCGCGCGGTGATGTTGGCCTGAAGCGTGGCGACGCCGCTCAATGTGACTTCCACGCGGTCGCCCGGTTGCAGCGGGCCAACCCCGGCCGGCGTGCCCATGAATACCAGGTCGCCGGCCTTCAGTGCATACAGTTTCGACAGTTCGTGGAGGATTTCGGCCACGTTCCAGATCAGGTCGCGCAACTGACCATGCTGGCGCGGCTGGCCGTTGACCGACAGCGACAGTTCCTGCGCATACAGGTCGGCGACTTGCGCGGCGGGCACCAACTCGCTGATCGGCGCGGAATGGTCGAAGCCCTTGGCCGTATCCCACGGATGGCCCTTGGCCTTGGCCGCGGCTTGCAGGTCGCGGCGGGTCAGGTCCAGGCCGACGCCGTAGCCGAACACCAGCGCCATCGCCTCGTCCACCGTCAGCACCCCGGCCGGCGCGTCGCGCCCCAACGCGACCACCGGTTCCACTTCGTGGTGCAATTCAGCGGTGCCACGCGCATAGGGCACGTCGGCATTGCCGGTGACGATGGCATCGGCCGGTTTGCAGAAGAACATCGGCGCGCCGCGATCAGGCTGCGCATTGGCCGGGATGGCACCCATTTCATGCGCATGATCGGCGAAGTTGCGGCCCACGCAATAGATGCGGTGTACCGGAAAGAAACCGCCGCCGCGCACGGGCACGCGCGGTTGCGGGAAGGCAGCGATCAGGTCGGACATGGAAGGTGCGCTGTCGGAAGAAGGCGCGACAGTTTACGGCGTACGGCCTGCAATCAACGCGACAGCGGCAGCACCGGGCGGCGCACGAGTTCGTATTCGCCTTCGACCACGCGGCCATCGTGCGCGTTGCGGCCGGCGAGCGGGGTGCCGCGCTGGCGCAGCAGCCGGTACAGCAGGCCGCCGGCCACCATCGCCACGCCGACGAACACGCCCACGAACAACAAGGCGCACAACAACGCCACGCCAAGCAGGCCCAGGCCCAGTCGCAGCAGCGGGTTGCGCGGTTTGCGTGGCGCGAACGCGGCGCGCGCGCGGAAGCGGTCGAAGCGGAAGGTTCGGAACATCGGCGGACGTGACAGAATGCGGCCGGGCCGGCTGCGGCCTGCAGTATCCGGTTACCGATACATGACCGTGTAAGGACTTCGTTAAAAGACATGCCGCTGATCGCATTCGACGCATTGAAGGAACGCGAACCCGCCGCCATCGATGCGGTGGTCGAAGGTGATGCCGAATCGCTGATCCTGTACCGCGACGGCGATGATGTGCGCGCCTGGCTCAACGTCTGCCCGCATGCCGGGCGGCGGCTGGACTGGGCGCCGGGCCGGTTCCTGCTGGGCAAGGACGGCACGCTGGTCTGCGCGGCGCATGGCGCGGCCTTCGAACTGGCCGGCGGCCTCTGTGTGTCGGGGCCGTGTCGCGGCGCGGCGCTGCGCGCGGTGGAGGTGGAGGTGGCCGGGGGCGAGGTGAAGCTCAGCCTCCGCGCGCCTGCCACCACGTCATCAGGTTGATCGCCAGCACCACGATCACGGTGTAGATCAGCGACAGCGGCCCGCCGACGCGCCACATCTGCCGGCTGGTGTAGTTGGCCGGGCCGACGATCATCGAGATGATCGGGTTGGACGAGGTCATCAGGTTGTTCGACGCCGCCAGCGCCACGATCAGCGCGAACGCGGTCGGGCTGCCGCCGGCCGCCACCGCCAGGTTGATCGCCAGCGGCACCATCACGATGGCCGCGCCGACGTGGCTGATCACCAGCGAGAACGCGGTGGTCAGCAGCGCGACGGCCAGTTCCAGCAACCATACCGGCATGCCTTCGGGCAGGCGTTCGACCGTGTGCCCGGCGATCCACGCCGCCGCGCCGCTGCTGTCCATCGCCCAGCCCAGTGGAATCAAGCCGGCCATCAGCAGCACGGTTTTCCAGTTGATCGCCGCATAGGCTTCGTCCATGCGCAGCACGCCGGTCAGCAGCATGCCGGCCGCACCGGTGACGAGGGTCAGCGCCAGCGGCACCTTCGAGGTCAGCGCGATCAGCACGGTCAGGGCGAAGATCGCCATCGCGATCTTCAGCTTGTGCGGGCGCTGCTCGCCCTTGGGAAAATCGGTGACCACGACGAAATCGTGGCTTTCCGCCGCCTGCGCCAGCCCGGCCCAGACGCTGTGGAACACCAGCATGTCGCCGGCGCGCAGCTTGATCTGGCGCACGTCATCGCGCAGCACCTGCTTGTCGCGGTTGATCGCCAGCAGGCTGATGCCGTGCTGCTTGCGCAGGCGCAGTTCGGCGGCGGTCTTGCCGATGAAGCGCGAATTCGGCGGCACCACCGCTTCGGAAATTCCCGACAGGCTGGGATTGAACAGATCGCCCAGGTGGCGCAGCCGCGAGGACATGCGCAGGAAATTGTTCTGCGCGAAATCGGTGACCTGCTGCTTCGGCCCCATTACCCCGATCACGCTGTCCACCCAGATGCGCATGTCCGCGGCAGGCGACAAGCGCGTGTCGTCGCCGCTTTGCAGCGCCAGCAGCATCGGCGCGTCGTACAGCAGTTCGGCATCGCCCACGCTCATGCCCACCAGCGGGCTTTCCGCGCCGACGGTCAGCTCATACACGTCGCCATGCAGGCCGTAAGTGTCTGCGAAATAGTTTTCCACCCGCGTCGGCGCAACCTTGGCGGCGGCGTCCTCGTGCAGCAGGCGGTCGCCGCGAAAGCGGAAATACAGCAGCGAGGCCAGCACCAGCGCAATGCCGATGGGCAGCGGTGCGAACATGCCCAGCGGCTCCAGCGTGGCCATGCCCGAGGGCAGGTTGTTGTTGGCCGACTGCAACAAGTCGTTGAGCAGGATCAGCGGCGAATTGCCGACCATGGTCAGCGCCCCGCCCATGACGATGGCCGCGGCGATCGGCAGCAGCAGGCGTTGCAGCGACAGCGTGGTGCGCGCGGACAGGCGCGCGGCCACCGGCATGAACAAGGCCATCACCGACGGGTTCTGCATGAAGCTGGAATTGAGCGCGGCCACCGCGCTGGTCAGCAGCAGCAGGCGCTGCTCGATGCCGTGGCCGCGCCGCAGCAGCCACGCGGCCAGCCGGTTCAACGCGCCGGTGCGGTCCAGGCCCGCGCCCAGCACGGTGGTGGCGATGATGCTCATCACCGCGCTGCTGGAAAAGCCGCCGAAGATCTCCTCCGGCGGGATCAACCCGCTCAGCCCCAGCGCCACCAGTACCAGCAACGCCACCAGGTCGCCACGGATGCGCTCGAACAGGAACATCGCCATGGTGAAAACCACCAGCCCGAGCACCAGCTTCATGTCGGTGGTCAAGGTCAGGGCGGTGTCCATTACGCGCCGGGTGCTCCGTGTGGTTTGCGCGATTGTGCGCCCATGTCGAAGTTCAACTCAATGCCGTTGCCGGCCGGATCGCGCAGGAAGAACTGTTTCTGCGCGGTCAGCGGCACGTCGTCCACGGTGTAGTCGATGCCATGTCGCCGCAGCCGGGCCTCGGTGGCGTCCGCGTCGATGCAGGTGAAAGCGACGTGATCGAAAGTGGTGTCGATGCCGGTGTTGCGCACTTCACCGGGCCGGGTTTCGGTCAGATGCAGCACGTCGCGCCCGCCGGCATGCAGCCAGAAACCGTGGCTGCGGAACGGCGGGCGCGGGCCTTGTTCCAGCCCGACGACTTCGATGTAGAAGCGGCGCAAGGTTTCGAGCAACTCACGCGGCGCACGCAGATTGATGTGGTCGAGGCCGATGACAGGCATGATCGATGCGATGTTCACGCCACACGGTCATACAGCAGATCCCACACGCCGTGGCCCAGCTTCTGCCCGCGCGTTTCGAAATGCGTCTGTGGCCGCCAATCGGGGCGCGGCACGCTGCCGCGTGCGCCGGCGTGATTGACCAGGCCGGGCGTGGCGTCGAGCACGTCCCACATGTGCTCGGCGTAAGCCTGCCAATCGGTTGCCAGGTGAAGCCGCCCGCCAATGCGCAGCTTGCGCGCCAGCAGCGCGGCAAAGGCCGGTTGCACCAGCCGGCGCTTGTTGTGGCGCTTCTTGTGCCAAGGGTCGGGGAAATAGATGCGCACCTCGTCCAGTGCGCCATCGGCGACCTCGCGGCTCAGCACTTCCACCGCATCGTGGTGATGGACGCGGACGTGATGGCTGCCGTCCTCGGCCAATGCATTGAGCAGGCGACCGACGCCGGGCGCATGCACCTCGATGCCGAGGTAATTGCGCGACGGGTCGTGCTTTGCCGCGAAGCGCAGCGCCTCGCCGTTGCCGGTGCCGATTTCCAGCACCAGCGGCTTGTCGTTGCCGAAGATCGCGGCGTAATCGCGCGGCGTGCCTTGGTAGTCGATGCCGAACTTCGGCCACTGCTCGTCGAACGCGCGCTGCTGCGCCTCGGTGAAGCGCCCCTGCCGCAGCACGAAGCTGCGGATCTCGCGGCGGCCCTCGGTGGGAGTGAAAGGCTTGGGCGGCGTCTTCGCGCCGGGGCTGGAGAAGGGGTCGGTCATTTTCCGACTATCACCCGATCAGCCCTTCGATCGGACTCGATGCCGACGCATTGCGCTTGCGCGGAATCCTTCCTGCCAGAAACGCCTCGCGCCCCGCCTGCACCGCCTTGCGCATCGCGCCGGCCATCAGCACCGGATCCCTGGCCCCCGCAATCGCGGTGTTCATCAGCACGCCGTCGCAGCCCAGTTCCATCGCGATGGCCGCATCAGAGGCCGTGCCGACGCCGGCATCGACGATCACCGGCACTTTGGCATTCTCGATGATTTCCAGCAGGCTCCATTTGTTCTGGATGCCCAGGCCCGAACCGATCGGTGCGGCCAGCGGCATCACCGCGACGCAGCCGATTTCCTCCAGGCGCTTGGCGAGAATGGGGTCGTCGCTGGTATAGACCATCACGTCGAAGCCGTCGGCGACCAGCAGTTCGGCGGCTTTCAGCGTTTGCACCACGTCCGGGTACAGGGTTTTCTGGTCGCCCAGCACTTCCAGCTTGACCAGTTGGTGGCCGTCGAGCAGCTCGCGGGCCAGGCGGCAGGTGCGCACGGCATCCTCGGCGGTGTAGCAGCCGGCGGTGTTGGGCAGCAGGGTGAATTTTTCCGGCGGCAGCGCGTCGAGCAGGCTCGGTTCGTTGGGCGACTGGCCCAGGTTGATGCGGCGGATGGCGGCAGTGACGATCTCCGCGCCCGCGGCATCGCTGGCGCGGCGGGTTTCGTCGAAATCCTTGAACTTGCCGGTGCCGGTGATCAGGCGGGAACGATAGGGCTTGCCCGCGATGACGAGCGGGTCGGTCAGGGTGGGGGTGTTCATGGGGGAATTATCGCTGAAAAGCCGGGATGACCGGATATGACCAGCAAAAAGGCGTGGTTGCCTTCCATGGCGGTGCATTCCCGGTTTCGGAACGTCCGGCCCGCCCATCCATGCGCGGGCGTTCGCGAACGCAGCCGATGCCTGAGGGCATCGGCAAAGCGCATTCGCTCACCCGCCTCCCAGCGCGTGGACGATCTCCACGCGGTCGCCTTCAGCCAGTACGCGAATTGCATGTTGGCTGCGCGGCACGATTTCGCCGTTCACTTCGACCGCGACGCGGCGCTGGGCCAGGTGCTCGATCTGCAGCAGGTCGGCGATGCTGCCGCCATCGGCCAGTTGCCGGGGTTCGCCGTTCAGTTGGATGTCCATGTGCGTATTGTCGTCCGGAGCGCGTCATGCGCAAAAGTGCATGACACGCCCCAATGTTAAAGTTTCATGATGCGCCGCAGCGTGCCGGCGGCGGGGTTTGGTGGAACCATTGCGCGCCATGCGCATCCGTATGGCGCGCATCCAGCTCGATTCCATCTGTCATTGGGGACAAACCACATGCAATTTTCCAGATTTCCCGTCCGTTCCGCCCTGGCGCTGGCTTTGTCGGCCGCTGCCTTGCCGGCCTTTGCGCAGAGCGAATACAGCGGCGTCGTGTTCATCGGCGACAGCCTGACCGATTCGGGCGCATTCCGGCCGGCACTGGTGCAGGTGGCCGGCTCGCAGGCGGCGGTGCTGGGCCGGTTCACCACCAACCCGGGCCTGGTCTGGTCCGAATTCCTGGCCGACTACTACGGTCTGGCCGACGACGCGGTCGCCGCCAACCAGGGCGGCGACAACTATGCGGTCGGCGGTGCGCGGGTGGCCGCCGACGTGACCAGCACGTTCGGCACGATCCCGTCGCTGGCGACGCAGACCAGCGCCTACCTGACGGCCAACGGCGGCAGCGCCGATCCGAATGCGCTGTACACCGTCTGGGGCGGGGCCAACGACCTGTTCGCGGTGGCCGCCGGCGAATCGCAGGCGACCATCGTCACCGCGGTGACTACCCAGATCGGCATCATCGCCCAGTTGCAGGCGGCCGGCGCGCGCTACGTGCTGGTGCCGAACATTCCCGATCTGGGCAGCACCCCGTCGTTCATCGCGCAGGGCGCAACCGGTATCGCCGCCGGCACGCAACTGGCCACGGCCTACAACAACGCGCTGTACGCGGGCCTGCAATCGGCCGGTTTGCAGGTGATCCCGCTGGATACCTTCGGGTTCCTCAACGAGGTCATCGCCAACCCGAGCGCGTATGGCTTCGCCAACGTCACCTCGCCGGCCTGCGGCACGGTGTCGTCGCTGTTGTGCAGTCCGGCGAATTTCGTCAGCGCGGATGCGGCATCCACCTATCTGTTTGCCGATGGCGTGCACCCTTCGACGCGCGCGCACGAAATCCTGTCGCAATACGCGATCTCGGTGCTGGAAGGTCCACGCCAGATCGCGGTGCTGCCGCAATCGGCGGCGGCGACCGGTCGCGCCCGCGCCGACATGGTCGCCGTGCATGTCGATGGCAAGCCGGTCGCTGATGGCGTGCGCTGGTGGGGCAACCTGCGCGGCGACAACCAGCGTTATGACGATGGCGACCTGTACGACGGCCTGACGCCGGCCGGCAGCTTCGGCGTGGATTGGGCGCGCGGCAACCTGGTGTTCGGCGGCTTTGCCGGCTATGCGCGCGGCAAGCTGGATTTCGGTCCCAGCACCGGCGGTTTCGACCAGTCCGAAGCCACGCTGGGCGGCTTCATCGGCTGGTATGGCGACAAGGCCTGGGTCAACGGCCAGCTCAGCTACACCAGGCTGTCCTTCGACGTGGATCGTGATATTGCGCTTGGCCCGGTCACGCGCCGGCATTCCGGCTCGCCGGATGGCGACAACCTGACCGTGGCGGTCGCCGGTGGTTACGAATTCGGCGACGGCGCATTCCGTCACGGCCCGGTTGCCAGCGTGGTGTCGCAGCAGATCGAAGTGGATGGTTATGCCGAAAGCGGCGGCGGTTCGACCGCGTTGACCTTCCCGGACCAGAAGCGCGATTCGCTGATCGGCAGCGCCGGCTGGCAGGCCAGCTATGCGATGACCGAGACCACCCGGCCGTATGCGCGGGCGACCTGGGACCACGAGTTCGAGGACGCGCCGGAACAGGCCTTCGCCACCTTGCAGTCGATTTCGGTGGTCGGGCAGTTCGCGGTGCCGGGGCTGGCGAGCGACAGCGACTACGGCTCGCTGCAGTTCGGCGTGCGCACCCAGGTGTTCGGCGTGGAGGCGAACATCGGCGTGGGCAGCACCTTCGAGCATGCCGGCGGCGACAATGCCACGGCGTTCCTGACCCTGTCGGGCGGTTTCTGAGAATCTGCCCACGATCTTGCCACGCTTGCCGGCTGGCGCGCGTGCGGTGCTCGGAGTGCCCATGTACCGCACGTATCACTGCGCCTCCTGCGCTCCGCCACGCGCCATCTGGCTGTGCTCGCGACAGATCGTGGACGGATTCTGAACGAATCAAATCGTCTTCACGCCGTGTAAGCGCATGGCAAAACACCATGCACCCACTGCAACAGACAAGGAGCGATGAAATGAAACGTGCGATTTCCTGCGCTGTGTTGATGATGTTCGTTGCGATGCTGGTGGCCGGCTGCAATACCGTGGCCGGTGTCGGCAAGGATGTGCAGAAGGCCGGCGAGAAGGTCGAGGATTCGGCCGAGAAGCACCAGTAACTGACCTCGGTGCGAGTGCCCTGGACCTGGTGACAAGCGTCCAGGGCTGCGCGATGATGGCGGGGCCGGCGCAAGCCGGCCCTTTTCATTTTCCACCGCGCGCATTCAAGTGCATGCGCGCGGCCATACCCGGGAGATTTCCAGATGAAGCGCGCATTCGCATTGATCGTCATTCTGTTGGCAGCCTCGGCGCTGCTGGCGGGTTGCAATACCGTGGCCGGCGTCGGCAAGGACGTGCAGAAAGCCGGCGAGAAGGTGGAAGACGCCGCGAAGGGGTAACCGGCGCGCTGCATGCGTTTGGCAAAAACGACGGGCCGGAGCATCGGCCCGTCGTTTCCATGCGGCAATCAACGCCACGCCGGCGGATCGGCGACAAACCCGCTCGGGAAGGCGTGCGGCGCATCGTGGCGGGAAGGGCGGTACGGGCCGGTGCGCGGCACGATGCCCAGCGCAACCAGACGGCGGACATCCTCATAGCGCAGTTCGCTGACTTGTGCCGGGTTGCGGCTGGCGCGGACGAATTCGGTCTGCCCGATCGGCGACCATTCGCGCCGGCCATGACCGGTACCGATCTGCTGGCGGGCCGTGCCGTCGGCGGCGATGGCTTTGGCGCTGGAAGCCGGTGCGGCGGCTTCGGCTTGCGCGTTGCCGGCACGGCCTTCGTGGGCAGGGCTCTCATCGGCACGCTCGCGCGCGAGCGGCGGTGCGGGCACGGGTGCCGGGCGGACGTAGCGCGGCTTTTCCTCGAACACGGCAATGCCGATCACGCCGACGTTGCGCGGTCGGCCGGTGCGCGCGGCGTAGCTGTCGCCCAGGTCAGTGAAGACGAACTGCGCGATTTCGTCCAGCGACTTGCGCCAGCCGGAGATTTCCGCGCTTTCCCACGGGTCCAGCACGTAGCCGGTCTGCGACGGATCGGCGGTCTGGCCGCTGACCGCGTTGACGCCATCGACCGACAGCACCACCAGCACGCGCCGGCCGGTGGTGTTGGTCATGCGCACGCCGTAGCGGTGGCCGGGGGTGCCGGCCACCCAGGTATCGCCGCGATGCGGGTATTGCGACAGGGTGCGGCCGGTGTCGCGATCGATCACCGACAGTTCGACCAGATCGCGCGCCGCCAATGGCGCGCAGGCGAGGGCAAGCAGGGCGGAGGCGCCAAGCAGCAGTTTGCCCAGCAGCAATTTGCGAGTCATCGAAGGTTCTCCGGTTGGGCCGGGGCGGCATGCCGCCGGCTGCGGATACCGGGAACGCGTGGCCGTGGGGAATGGGGTTGCCGGTTCGTGGTTGCTGGCGGTGGGTTCATCGAAAAGGCGACGGCCGGCAGCCGCCGGCTAAACTGTGCGGGTATCGAACAACTCCACCCAAGCGCATGACCACTCGCATCCTCACCGGCATCAAACCTTCCGGCATGCCGCATATCGGCAACTATGTCGGCGCGGTGCGCCCGGCGATTGCCGCCAGCCGCGCCACCGATGCCGAAAGTTTCTACTTCCTGGCCGACCTGCACAGCCTGGTCAACACCCACGACCCGCTGCGCGTGCAGCGCTCCACGCTGGAAATCGCCGCCACCTGGCTGGCCGCCGGCCTGCAACCGGACAGGGTGTGGTTCTACCGGCAAAGCGACATCCCGGAGATTCCCGAACTGACCTGGCTGCTGACCTGCATGGCCGGCAAGGGCGTGCTGAACCGCGCGCACGCCTACAAGGCCGCGGTTGACAGGAACCGCGCCGAGGGCGAAGACGACGATGCCGGCGTCAATGCCGGCTTGTTCATGTATCCGGTGCTGATGGCGGCGGACATCCTGATCTTCAACGCGCACAAGGTGCCGGTGGGCCGCGACCAGGTCCAGCACATCGAGATGGCGCGCGATTTCGGCCAGCGTTTCAACCACGTCTATGGCCGCGACTACTTCACCCTGCCCGAAGCGGCGGTGGACGACAACGTGGCGACCTTGCCGGGCCTGGACGGGCGCAAGATGAGCAAGAGCTACGACAACACCATCCCGCTGTTCGCGCCACGCAACGAGTTGAAGAAGCTGGTCGCCGGCATCGTCACCGACTCGCGCGCGCCGGGCGAGGTCAAGAACACCGAAGGCTCGGCGCTGTTCCAGTTGTACCAGGCCTTCGCCAACGCGGAAGAAACCGCGGCCTTTGCCGCTGACTTCGCCAGGGGCATCGGCTGGGGCGACGCCAAGCAGAAACTGTTCGAGCGTATCGACGCCGAAGTCGCGCCGATGCGCGAGAAATACGAGGCGCTGGTGGCCAAACCGGCGGACATCGAGGCGATCCTGCGCGATGGCGCGGCGCGCCTGCGCGCGAAATACGCCACGCCGTTCATCGCCGAGCTGCGCGATGCGGTCGGTTTGCGCGACGTGTCCAGGGTGTTCGTGGCCGAAAGGCCGAAGGCTGCAAAGGCGGCCGCGCTGCCGTTGTTCAAGCAATACCGCGACAGCGACAACCGCTTCTACTTCAAGCTGCTTGATGGCGAAGGCAAGTTGCTGGTGCAAAGCGCAGGCTTCGATGCGCCCAAGGACGCCGGCATGCTGATCGGCGTGCTGAAACAGGCCGAGCAGGCCGAAGCGTTGCAGACCACCGAGATCGAATTGCAGGTGCCCGTGGACGAAGTGCTGGCGGCGTTGCGCGCGTTGCGCGAAGCGGAGTAAGGCGATGAGCGACACGCACGATATCCACGTCATCGAAACCGGCTACGTCCGCCCGGGCCTGTGCGCGGCGTATCTGGTCGTCGAGAACGGCCGCGCCGCCTTGATTGACTGCGGCACCGCGACCTGTGCACCGCGCGTGCTGGATGCGCTGGCCGCCCACGGCGTTGCCCGCGAAACGGTGGACTGGCTGCTGGTCACCCACGTGCACCTGGATCACGCCGGCGCGGCCGGCCCGCTGATGCAGGCGTTGCCGAACGCGAAACTGGTCGTCCATCCGCGCGGCGCGCCGCACATGATCGACCCGGCCAGGCTGATCGCCGGGGCGAAGGCGGTGTATGGCGAGGAAGCCTTCAATCGCGACCACGCCGGCATGTTGCCGGTGCCCGCCGAACGCGTGGTGGTGGCCGAAGTCGTCGGCAACGATGCGGGCCATGTTGTCGATCTTGCCGGCCGGCCGCTGCTGTGCATCGACACGCCGGGACATGCGAAACACCATTTCAGCGTGTGGGACGCGCGCAGCCGCAGCTGGTTTGCCGGCGACATCTTCGGCATCTCGTATCGCGAACTCGACGTCGATGGCCGCGAGTTCATCCTGCCGACCACTTCGCCGGTACAGTTCGACCCGGACGAGATGCATGCCTCGATCGAACGGCTGGTTGAACGGAAGCCGGCCTCGATCCGCATCGCGCACTACAACCAGGTGTTCGACATCACGCGACTGACCGCCGATCTGCACGCACAGGTTGACGAGATGGTGCGCCTGGTCGAACTGGCCGGCACCGACGCCGATCGCCACGCACGGCTGGTTGCGGACCTGTCGGCGCTGTATTTGCGTCGTGCGCGCGAACACGGCGTGGCGCAGAGCGATGCCGAAGTGCTCGACCTGCTGCACATGGATATCGAGTTGAATGCGCAGGGCTTGCAGATCTGGTTCGATCGGCGCAAGAAAACATCGGACGGGCCTTGACCTGCGGCCAACGCCCGGCACACGGATACAATCGCCGCTTCCCCACCTGCAACCAACGCCATGAAGAAACTCATCCTCTGCATGCTGTGCGCATATGCTGTCTCCAATGCTTTCGCTGCACAGACATCCGATCACGGAATCCGGGCGGATGAACTCAACCGGCATGTCCGTACCCTGGCCTCCGACGAATTCGAAGGACGTGCGCCCGCCACGCGTGGCGAAACCCGGACCGTGGCCTATCTGATCGACGAATTCGCCAAGGCGGGCGTGCAGCCGGGCGGTGAGAACGGCACCTGGGTACAGCCGGTGCCGCTGGCGCGCGCGCGGATCGATGGCGCGGTGAAGGTGCAGTTGCAAGTCGGCGGAGAAACGCAAACCCTCGCCAACGGCGAGGACGTGGTGTTGCAGACCTTGCAGCCGGTGGATCGGGTGGAAGTGGCGAACGCGCCGCTGGTTTTCGTGGGTTACGGCATCGATGCACCGGAGCGCGACTGGGACGATTACAAGGGTGTTGACCTGCGCGGCAAGGTCGCACTGGTGCTGGTCAACGACCCGGATTTCGAAGCGGGTGCGGGCGATTTCGATGGTCGCGGCATGACATATTACGGTCGCTGGACCTACAAGTACGAGGAATTGGCGCGCAAGGGTGCACTGGGTGTGCTGATCGTGCACGAGACAGCGCCAGCCGCCTACGGCTGGGCAACGGTGCGTGCTTCCGGTCTGTCGCCGGTATTCGACATCGAGCGAGCCGATGCGAGCGCCTATCACACCCATTTGCGTGGTTGGATGCAGCGCGAGCTTGCGGTGTCATTGTTCCGGCGCGCCGGGCTGGATTTCGAGGCGGAGAAGAAGAAGGCGCAGGGACGCGACTTCAAGCCGGTTCCATTGGGTGACGCGCGCTTGTCGGCGAGTTTCGCGGTCAAGCGCGAGCGCGTACTCAGCCAGAACGTGATCGGCAAACTGGAAGGCGCGGTACGCCCTGACGAAAGCGTGGTCTATTCGGCGCATTGGGATGCCTTCGGTCTCGGCGAAGCAGACGCAAGCGGCGATTCCATCCGCCACGGTGCGGTGGACAACGCCACCGGCGTGGCCTCGGTGCTGGAACTGGCGCGCGTGTTCGCCGCCGGCCCGCGCCCGCAGCGCACGGTGTTGTTCATTGCCTTCACTGCCGAGGAAAAGGGCTTGCTGGGCGCGATGCATTACGCGGCGCACCCGGTGATGGCGCTGGAGAAAACCGCGGCGGTGATCAACATGGAAATGTTCAGCCCCGACGGGCCGATGCGCGATATCGCTTCGTGGGGCAATGGCCGTGTATCGCTGGAAGCCGACCTCAAGCGCGTGGCCGAAGCCAATGGGCGCAGTTACTTGCACAACCCGAATCCGGAATCCGGCTTCTTCTACCGCGCCGATCATTTCGCTTTCGCGCGCGCCGGCGTGCCGGCGATCACCGCGGGCGCGGGCAAGGACATGCTGGATGGCGGCTTGTCGCGGGGCGAAGAACTGTTCGCGAAGTATTTCGCCAATTGCTATCACCAGCCATGCGACAACTGGACGCCGGCGTGGAATGCGCAAGGCCATATGCAGGACACGGCATTGCTGTATTCGCTGGGCCGCGAAATCGCCAATGGCCGCGATTGGCCGCAATGGCAGGATGGCTCGGAGTTCAAGGCGGTGCGCGACGCGAGCGCGTCGGCGCGGCAATGAAGCTGTTCCCTTCCCTGCGCGGGCAGGGAAGGGAACGGTCAATCCCAGACGTTCGGCGCGGCCCCGCTTTCCGGGCGCTTCATCCGCACCACGCAGAAGCGCTGGCCGGTGGGGGCCTGCATCACCACCCAGCGCGCATCGCGCGGGCGTTCGATTTCGCGTGCGCCCAGTGCCAGCAGGCGCGCAACTTCGGCCTCGATGTCGTCGGTTTCGATATCCAGATGCACGCGTGATGCGTGTTGCACGCGCTGTACTTCGACATGCAGGTCGGCGGGCGTGCCGCCCAGCACCGCGTATTTTCCTTCGCCGTCTTCGTTCGGATCGGTGATCGGGAAACCCAGTGCGGCGCTCCAGAAACGCGCCGACTCCTCCACCGGCGCGTCTTGGCAATCGATGATGAAACCGGCAAGGCGGCTGCGGTGGGTCATGGCGGATTCCTATGCAGGCAGGGCCAGGTCGTCGAGCATCGCGCGCAGGAAACGCGCCGCTTCGCCGCCGGTGCAGGCGCGGTGGTCGAAGGTCAGCGACAGCGGGATGACCTTGTGCGATTCGAAGCCGCCGACCACCGGGACCATCTGGTCGCGGGCGCGGCCGGCGGCGACGATGGCCACGCATGGCGGCACCACCACTGGCGTGGCGTAGCGGCCGGCAAACATGCCGAAATTCGACAGCGAGATGGTGTAGCCGGTCAGTTCCGACGCGGCGATGCTGCGGTCCCCGACCTGCGCGCGCAGGCGGTTGACGCCATCGCGGATGCCGTGCGCGTCCAGCAGGTCGGCATTGCGCAGCGCCGGCACGAACAAGCCATCGTCGGTATCCACGGCGATGCCGACATCGACGTGCGGGTGCAGGGTGCGAACCAGTTTGTCGCCATCGAACCAGGCATTGAGGGCGGGCGCCGCCTTGCACGCGGCCACGATCGCGCGCAGCAGGCGCACGGTGACGTCGTTGCCGGGTTGCCATGCATGGATGTCGGCGTCGTCGCACAGCGAGGTCGGCACGACCTTGCCGTGCGCATCGGCCATCACCCGCGCCATGTTGCGGCGCACGCCCTTGAGCGGTTCCGGCTGGCCGCTGGCGGAAACCGATGGCGGCTGGGTGCGCATGGGTTTGCCGGAGGCGGAGAGGTGGGTGCGCTGGTTTTCCCTTTTCCCCTCGGGTGAAGGCGTGCGAAGCACGGATGAAGATGCAGTTGCCGGTGTCGATGAAGCGGGGAGAGAAGCGGCAGGATTCGCGGCAGCCTGCTTCACATCGGCCATCGTGATTGCGCCGTCAGCGCCGGTCGCGCGCACGCGTGAAAGTTCGATGCCGAGTTTCTTCGCCATCGCGCGCACCGCCGGCATTGCCTTGATGCCGCCAACGGCGACGGCTTGTTCGGCATGTACGGTGTCGGAGGTCCGCATGGCGCCGACGACGGTGCCTTCGTCGGCGCGTTCGGCAGCAGATGCCATTGCTGCGGGCGCAGCGGCGACCGCGCCTGCATCCCTGGATTCTCTCGAAGGGGGCGAAGCGTGGTGGTGATGGCCGGTATCCTGGCCTTCGGCGCGTTGCGGCAGGCTGGGGTCCGGTTCGAACACCGCCAGCGGCGTGCCGGTGACGATGACGTCGCCGGCGTCGCCGGCCAGCTTCAGCACCTTGCCGGACACGGGCGAGGGCACTTCGACCACGGCCTTCGCCGTCTCCATCGATACCAGCGGTTCGTCAAGACGGATGACGTCGCCCTCCTTGACGAACCATTCGACGATGGTGGCGTCGGGCAGGCCTTCGCCCAGGTCAGGGAGGTGAAAGGTTCTGGTGTCGGTCATGTGTATTCCGTGGGGCGGATCCTGGCCCGCCGATTCTTGTCGGTGTCTTTCGCCGGGAGACTTCTGGCCCGCGGATGTTTGCGAAGGCGGGTCGGGCCCCGCCCTACGCCGCCACCGCCCGCTTCGCCGCCGCGACGATGCGCTCCACGCTGGGCAGGAACTTCATCTCCAACCGGAACAGCGGCATGTGCGTGTCGTAGCCGGTGACGCGCTCGACCGGGGCCAGCAGGTCGTACATCGAATGCTCGGCCAGGCGCGCGGCGATTTCCGCGCCGAAGCCCGCCGTGCGCGGCGCTTCCTGCACGATCACGCAGCGGCCGGTGCGGCCGACCGATTCGGCGATGGTGTCGAAATCCAGCGGACGCAGCGTGGCCACGTCTATGACCTCTGCGCTGATGCCGTCCTGCGCCAGCGCATCGGCCGCTTCCAGCGCCTCCTTGATCTGCGCGCCCCACGCCACCAGGGTCACGTCGCGACCGTCGCGCAGCACGTAGCACACGTCCAGCGGCAAGGCTTCGCCGTCGTCGGGCACCTGTTCCTTGTACTGGCGATAGATGCGCTTGGGTTCGTAGAAGACCACCGGGTCCGGGTCGCGGATCGCCGCCAGCAGCAGGCCGTAGGCGCGCTGGGGCGACGAGGGCATCACCACGCGCAGGCCGGGGGTGTTGGTGAACAGGGTTTCGTTGGCTTCGGAATGGTGTTCCGGGGCGCGGATGCCGCCGCCCCAGGGCACCCGCAGCACCAGCGGGCAATGCAGGCGGCCACGGGTGCGGTGGCGCAGGCGCGCGGCGTGGCTGACGATGTGGTCAACCATCGGATAGACGAAGCCGTCGAACTGAGCTTCGGCCACCGGCTTCATGCCGTGTGCGGCCATGCCGACGGCGATGCCGGCGATGGTGGTTTCGTCCAGCGGCGTGTCCAGTACGCGCGCCTCGCCGAAGCGCTGTTGCAGGCCGGCGGTGGCGCGGAACACGCCGCCGTTGACGCCCACGTCCTCGCCCAGCACGATCACCGAATCATCGTGCGCGATTTCCCATGCCAGGGCCTGGGCGATCGCCTCGATCAGGGTGATCGGCGGTGCGGTCTCGGCGGCGGTGAGCGTGTGCATGGGCTTGGCCGTTTCCCGATTCATGCGCGCGCCTCCAGCGCCAGCGCCGCCGCGCGCTGCGCCAGAACGTCCGGCGGCGGGTCGGCGTACAGGTAGTCGAACATCGCTTCGACCGGCTGTACCGGGGTGTTGAGATAGGCCTCTATTTCCGCATCGACCAACGCGGTGCATTCGGCCTTCCACGTCGTTTCCTCTTCCTCGCTCCACTGGCCCTGCGCGGTCAGCCAGGCGCGCAGGCGCAGCAGCGGTTCGCGCCGCCAGGCGTCCTTGACCTCGGCCTCGTCGCGGTAGCGGCGGGCGTCGTCGGCGGTGGTGTGGTCGGACAGGCGATAGGTGAGGAATTCGATCACGCTGCCGCCTTCGCCGTTGCGCGCGCGTTCGCCGGCGATGCGCATCGCCTCCAGCACCGCCAGCAGGTCGTTGCCATCGACCTGCAGGCAATGCAGGCCGCCGGCGATGCCCTTCTGCGCCAGCGTCTGCGCGCCGGTCTGCGCCTGCCGCGGCACGCTGATCGCCCAGCCGTTGTTGATCACGCACAGCACCAGCGGCAGTTTCCACGCGCCGGCGGCGTTGAGTGCGGCATAGAAATCGGTCTTGGAACTGCCGCCGTCGCCGCAGGCGGCCACCGCGATGCGCGGCTCGCCGCGCAGCTTGAACGCCAGCGCCGCGCCGGCCGCGTGCAGGCATTGGGTGGAGATCGGCACGCACCAGGCGAAATCGTGGCGGGCCGGCTCGTTGGCGTAGTCGTTGCCGCGCTCGTCGCCGCCCCAGTACAGCAGGATCTCGCGCGGGCGCACGCCGCGCACCAGTTGCGTGCCGTATTCGCGGTAGCTGGGCGCGAACACATCCTCCGGGCGCATCGACGCACCGATGCCGACGTGGGTCGCCTCGTGGCCCAGGCACGGCGCGTAGGTGCCCAGCTTGCCGGTACGCTGCAGGGCAATCGCCTTGCCGTCGAACACGCGCACGAACAGCATCTGCTTGAACAGATCGCGGATGCGCGGCAGGTCGCGCGCCGCTTCCGGCAGGTCGTCGCGCAGCGGGCGGCCGTCCGCGTCCAGGTATTGCAGGTGGTCAATCTGGAATTGCGCAGCCACGGCCATGCGGATCGGATTCCCGGAATTGGTTTCAATTGATACGGATGGCGATGGTATGCAATCCGCGACGAAAACCCGTCGTGCAACGCAACAACACCGCGAGGCAGGGAGCGGCTCCGCATCCTTGCGAGGCAGTGCAACGGGTTGGCTGGGTGGCTGGCGCGCAGGGTAACGGTTGTCGTGCGTGCATTGCGTTAACGAAAGCCAAGTGCGCGGGCCCGTCAGGCGCTATCGGTTACTCTTTGCGACCCGCGCGCCGCGCCGCGCGCGCCGACCCGAACCGAATGTCCGTCGAAAAGAATCAACGCGAACTGGAAGCCGGCATCCACACCGACCTGGGCGGGCGGCTCACCTATGGCGGCTACCTGCACCTGGAAAAGGTGCTGGACGCGCAGGCGCCGTTGTCCAATCCGCCCAACCACGACGAGATGCTGTTCATCATCCAGCACCAGGTCAGCGAGTTGTGGCTGAAGCTGCTGATCCATGAATTGCGCGCGGCGATCGTGCACCTGCAACGCAGCGAGGTGTGGCAGACGCAGAAAGTGCTGGCGCGCACCAAGGAAGTGCTGCGCCAGTTGACCGAGCAATGGAGCGTGCTGGAAACGCTGACGCCCAGCGAATACATGCAGTTCCGCGACGTGCTGGGTCCGGCTTCGGGCTTCCAGTCGCTGCAATACCGCACGGTGGAATTTTTGCTGGGCAACAAGAACGCGGCGATGCTCAAGGTATTCCGCCACGACGCCCCCGGCGCCGCCGCGCTGGAAGGCGTGTTGAACGCGCCCAGCCTGTACGACGAATTCCTGCGCTACCTGGCGCGCTGGGACCACGCGGTTCCGCAACGACATTTGCAGCGCGACTGGTCGCAACCGCACGTCTCCGATCCGGCCCTGCGCCCGGTGTTCGAGCGCATCTACGAGGACACCCACCGCTACTGGCGCGAATACGCGCTGTGCGAGGACTTCGTCGATCTGGAAACCAAATTCCAGTTGTGGCGCTTCCGCCACATGCGCACCGTGCAGCGAATCATCGGCTTCAAGCGCGGCACCGGCGGCTCCAGCGGCGTGGGCTTCCTGAAACAGGCGCTGGAACTGACCTTCTTCCCGGAATTGTTCGAAGTGCGCACCAGCATCGGCGCGCAGCCGGGCTGACACTTTGCGGCAGCGCCCTTTATGGGACCGTGCCCGTGGAAGCGGCTTGTAGCCGCGACAAAGATCGCCGCGGTCCTTCTCGCGGCTGCAAGCCTCACAGGGTGTCGGCCACGCAGGGCCGACCTGCAGCTTCCCGGCGATAGGTCGGGGCTACGTCCCCGACTGTGCAAGAGATAGTTGTTCTCGCAGTCGCGCCGCCACGATGCTTGCCAGTGAAAGCGATTTGACGCCGGTGCCGCCCTTCGGCGATTCTGCCGCGTCCCGCCGATGAGTGGGGACGCCTTCCGAACCATCCATGGGGAACAACGCATGAGCGGCAGCGCCGACACGCAGGCACCGGGGCAGATCCCGGAATTCAAGCAGGTCCTGGGCCATCCGCGTCCGCTGTGGATGCTGTTCATGGCCGAATTCTGGGAGCGCTTCGCGTTCTACGGCATCCGCTGGGCGCTGGTGCTGTACGTGGTGGCGCAATTCCATGGCGGCGACGGCGCGGGGGAAAAGCCGGCCAACGAGTTGTATGGCGCGTACCTGGCGCTGGTCTATGCGGCGGCGATCTTCGGCGGCTGGATCGCCGACAAGCTGATCGGCTACCAGCGTTCGATCCTGGTTGGCGCGGTCGTGATGGCCATCGGCCTGTTCATGCTGGCGTTGCCCAACGAATCGCTGTTCAAATTGGGGCTGGCGACGATCATCGTCGGCAACGGCATGTTCAAGCCGATCATCTCCACCCTGGTCGGCAAGGTCTATGCGCAGGGCGACGAGCGCCGCGATTCGGGCTTCACCATCTTCTACATGGGCATCAACCTGGGCGCGTTCGCCTCGCCGCTGATCACCCAGTACCTGGCCAAGAAGGTGTTCGGGCTGGAGTCCATGCCCGACTACAAGGTCGTGTTCATCGCCTCGGCCGTCGGCATGCTGCTGAGCTTCGTCTGGTTCTGGTTCGGCCGCGCGCAGTTGAAGGGCATCGGCGCGGCCACGCCGGAACAGTCCGGCTGGGGCCGCACGCTGGCGGTGCTGGTTGCTTCGCTGGCGGTCGGCGTGCCGGCGTACTACGCGCTGTTGACCATCGACGCGATGATCCTGCAATGGATCCTGATGGCGCTGCTGGTGGCCCCGGCGATCCTGCTGTTGGTCGAAGGCATCCGCGAAGGCAGCGTGCAGCGCGACAAGGTCATCGCCCTGCTGGTGATCCTGACCTTCAACGTGTTCTTCTGGTGCTTCTTCGAACAGGCCGGCAGTTCGTTCAACTTCCTCGCCGAGAAACTGATCCAGCGCGACATCGGCCTGCATGGCCTGTTCAACGCGCTGGCCGGCGAAAGCAGTTTCCCGGTGTCGTGGTTCCAGAGCGTCAACTCGGTGGCGATCATCGTGCTGGCGACGCCGCTGGCCTGGCTGTGGGTGAAGATGGGCAAGGCCAACCCGTCGATCCCGCGCAAGTTCAGCTTCGGTCTGGTGCTCAACGGCCTGGCCTTCCTGATCCTGATGTATGCGCTGAAGAACCTGGTGAACCTGGATACCGGCAAGATCCCGTTCTGGACGCTGTTCTCGGTCTATTGGGTGCAGTCGCTGGGCGAGTTGTGCCTGTCGCCGGTGGGCTTGTCGATGACCACCAAGCTGGCCCCGCCCAAGCTGGCCGGCTTCGCGATGGGCGCGTGGTTTTTGTCAATCGCGGTAGGCAACAACCTGGCCGGGATCTTCGCCGGCCAGGCCAGCGGCGAAACCGGCATGACCACGACCAGCGCGCTGTCGGCCTATACGCAGGGCTTCATGATCCTGGTCGGCGCGGGCGTGGTGTTGTTCCTGATCGCGCCGCTGATCCAGAAACTGATGCACGGCGTGAAGTGACGGAACACGTTGTCGTCAAGCGAGAACCCCGCCTCGGCGGGGTTCTTCATTCTGGAAACGCCGAACAACAACTTTTGTCCGCAAAGTAACGCCAAGTAACGCAAAGGAAAATCGCTGAAATGCAACGGGTTTTCTTTGCGTCTTTTGCGGACCGGTTTGCTTTTCTTTGCGATCAGCCTTCGATCTTCCTCACGCCCTCGCCGGCCAGCTTGTCGATCAGCCGGTCCAGGGTGGCGCGCTCCTCGTCGCTGAAGGATTCGAACAGCCGGCGGTGGTAGTCCATCACCATCGGCGCGACTTCGTCATGCACGCGGCAGCCTTCGTCGGACAGCGCCAGCACGCTGCGGCGGCGGTCGTCGTCGTGGATTTCGCGCTGGATCAGGCCGCGCTCCAGCAGGCGCGCCACCGCGCGGCTGACCGCGACCTTGTCCATCGCCGTGCGCGCCGACACCTCGCCGGCCGACAGGCCGGGGAAGCGCCCCACCACCGCCATCACCCGCCATTCGGTGATCGCCAGGCCGAAACGGCGGTGGTATTCGCGCGAAATCGCGCTGCTGATGCGGTTGGACAGCACGCTGAGCCGGTACGAAAACAGGCGGTCCAGGTCGAAATCGACGCGTGCGACGGGGTTGGCTGGCTGATTCATGGCGCGCTGCTGCTTGTTTGTGGTTTCCAATGAAACTATAAAGGGCGAAAGGATTGAACCCCATTCCGCAGCCTGCCGACCGGCGGGTCGCCCGTCATTGTAGGAGAACCGCCATGAGTGCATATCCCCCGCACGGCACGCCTGCTGCCGTCACCTTCGACAACCCGATGGGCATCGACGGCTTCGAGTTCGTCGAATACGCCGCGCCGGCCGGTCAGGGCGCCATGTTGCACGATTATTTCCGCAAGCTGGGTTTCGTGCAGGTGGCGCGGCACAAGACCCGCGCCATCACCACCTGGCGGCAGGGCGATTGCACCTTCCTGGTCAACGAGGACCCGGACAGCTTCGCCGCGCGTTTCGCCGCGCAGCACGGCCCCAGCGCCTGCGGCTTCGCGATCCGCGTCAACAAGCTGGCCGAATGGGCGCGCGTGCAGGCGCTGAAGAACGGTGCGGAATCGTTCGACGCCAACGACGAACTGAGCAAGGCGGTGGCCGCGCCGGTCATCAAGGGCATCGGCGGCTGCATGCTGTACATCGTGGACCGCTACGACGACAAGGGCACCATCCACGACCCGGACTACGAATGCCTGCCGGGCGTCGAACTGATGCCCAGGGGCTTCGGCCTGACCTTCATCGACCACCTGACCCACAACCTGTACCACGGCAACATGGCCAAGTGGGCCGATTACTACGAGCGCCTGTTCAACTTCCGCGAGATCCGCTATTTCGACATCAAGGGCGCGAAGACCGGCCTGCTGAGCAAGGCGATGACCGCGCCGGACGGCATGGTGCGCATCCCGTTGAACGAATCGTCCGACCCGAAATCGCAGATCAACGAATATCTGGATGCCTACCACGGTGAAGGCATCCAGCACATTGCCTGCTTCACCGACGACATCTACGGGACGGTGGAGCAGATGCGCGCGGCCGGCGTGGAATTCCTCGATACGCCGGAGACGTATTTCGAAGTGATCGACCAGCGCATTCCCGACCATGGCGAGGACGTGGCGCGGCTGGCGAAGAACCAGATCCTGATCGACGCCGACCCGGAAACCGGCAAGCGCAAGCTGTTGCAGATATTCACCCAGAACGCGATCGGCCCGATCTTCTTCGAGATCATCCAGCGCAAGGGCAACCAGGGCTTCGGCGAGGGCAATTTCCAGGCGCTGTTCGAAAGCATCGAACGCGACCAGATGAAGCGCGGGGTGCTGTAGGGTGGGTCTTGACCCGCCGCTCTCGTTGCCATAATTGGCGGGTCAGGACCCGCCCTACGGATCACCGATGGAATCGAACGACTACATGACCGGCTTCGGCAACGAGTTCGCCACCGAGGCCATTGCCGGTACGTTGCCGGTCGGGCGCAATTCGCCGCAGCAGGTGGCGCATGGCTTGTATGCCGAGCAGCTTTCCGGCACCGCGTTCACCGCGCCGCGCGGGCACAACCGGCGCAGTTGGTTGTATCGCATCCGGCCGGCGGCGGTGCACGGGCCGTTCGCGGCGTTTGCGCAGGAAAATTTCCGCAACGATTTCGGCAGTGGCCCGGTATCGCCGGAGCAGTTGCGCTGGAATCCGCTGCCGATCCCGGAAACGCCGGTCGATTTTGTCGAAGGCATCTGCACCATTGCGGGCAACGGCGGCGCGGATGTGCAGACCGGCGTCGGCATCCACTTGTACGCAGCGAACAAGTCGATGCAAGGCCGCTTCTTCTACAACGCCGATGCGGAACTGTTGTTGCTGCCGCAGCAGGGCCGCTTGCGCATCGCCACCGAACTGGGCGTGCTGGAAGTGGAGCCGCAACAGATCGCGGTGATCCCGCGCGGGGTGCGTTTCCGTGTTGAACTGCCCGACGGTCCCTCGCGTGGCTACGTCTGCGAGAACTTCGGCGCGCTGCTGCGCCTGCCGGATCTCGGCCCGATCGGCGCGAACGGCCTGGCCAATCCGCGCGATTTCGAGACGCCGGCGGCGGCATTCGAAGACGTTGAAGGGGACTTCGAACTGATCGCCAAGTTCCAGGGCCATCTGTGGCGCGCCGGCATCGACCACTCGCCGCTGGACGTGGTCGCCTGGCACGGCAACTACGCGCCGTACCGCTACGACCTGCGCCGCTTCAACGCCATCGGTTCGATCAGTTTCGATCATCCCGATCCGTCGATCTTCACCGTATTGACTTCGCCCAGCGACACCCCCGGCACCGCGAATCTTGACCTGGCGATCTTCCCGCCACGCTGGCTGGTGGCGCAGGACACGTTCCGGCCGCCGTGGTTCCACCGCAACGTCGCCAGCGAATTCATGGGGCTGCTGCACGGCGTCTATGACGCCAAGGCGGAAGGCTTCGCGCCGGGCGGTTGCTCGCTGCACAACTGCATGAGCGGGCACGGGCCGGATGCGGCCACGTTCGAGAAGGCCAGCCACGCCGATCTGTCGAAGCCGGACGTGATCGCCGACACCATGGCCTTCATGTTCGAAACCCGCGCGGCGATCCGCCCGACGCGGCAGGCGCTGGATGCGCCGCATCGCCAGCGCGATTACCTGCAATGCTGGGCAGGGCTGCAAAAGCACTTCAAGCCATGACAATGCAAACCCGCTAGAATCGCGCCGAATCCTGCAAGGAGACGGTCATGGTGGCAGCCTGGGGAATGTTCGTGTTGGGCCTGGCATTGCTGGCGCTGGGCGGCGACAGTTTGGTCAAGGGCGCATCGGGCCTGGCGCAGAAATTGGGCGCATCGCCCTTTGTCGCCGGCTTGTTGCTGATCGCCTTCGGCACCTCGCTGCCGGAATTGTTCGTCAATGCCTACGCGCTGGCGCACGGCCAGCCGGCCATGGCGCTGGGCAATGCGGTGGGCAGCAACGTCGCCAACTTCGGCCTGACGCTGGGCGCGGCCGCGCTGGTCGCGCCGGTGCTGGCGCGGATGCGCCTGCTGTCGCCGTTGCTGGTGTTGCTGGCGGTGGCGACCTTCGCGCTGATCGTGTTCGGGCTGGATGGCGCGGTAGGCCGCATCGAAGGCGGCGTGCTGCTGCTGGCCTTCGTCGCGCTGCTGGCCTTCCTGCTGGCGCGCGGGCGCAGCGAATCGAGTGAAGTGCGCGCCAGCGTGGCCGCTTACGCCGATACCCGCACCGTGCTGTGGATGAACCTGTTGCGCGTCGCCATCGCCGCCGCATTGCTGTACTACGGCGCGAAGTCCGTGGTTGGCGGCGCGACGCAACTGGGCGCGGCCTGGGGCTGGTCGCCGTTGCTGGTGGGTCTGTTGCCGGTGGCGATCGGCACGGCCCTGCCGGAAACCGCCGCCGCCATCTTCGCGGCCAGACGCGGGCAGGGCGAAATGCTGCTGGGCCACGTGATCGGTTCCAGCCTGTTCAACCTGCTGGTGATCGTGGGCGGCATGGCCGCGATCCAGCCGCTGGGCTTGCCGGATTTGTTCGTGCGCTTCGCCTTGCCGGGTTCGCTGGCCTTCGTGCTGTTGCTGTATCCGATGCTGCGTGGCGACCTGCGCATCCAGCGTTGGGAAGGCGCGGTGCTGCTGGCGGCGTTCGTCGGCTGGGTGGTGTTTGCGGTCAATGCCATCGACCAGGCCAGGGACGTGATTCCGCTGCGCTGAGGCGCGACTGCACGCGATGAATCGAGCCGGCGCCATCGACAACGCGCTGCGGCGGCTGCGCGAATTGTTCCGCCTGCAGGCAGCCGGCGGCATCGTGCTGATCTTCGCCGCTGCGCTGGCGTTGGCCTTGGTCAACTCGCCATGGCGGGGATTCTACGCAGGCTTCCGGCATTTCCCGCTGCTGGGCCGCGCCGCCGAGTGGTGGATCAACGATGCCTTGATGGCGGTGTTCTTCCTGCTGGTGGCGCTGGAAATCAAGCGCGAAGCGTTCAGTGGCCAGTTGGCCGGTTTCTCGCGCCTGTTGCTGCCGGTATTGTGCGCCATCGGCGGCGTCGTCGTGCCGGCGCTGCTGTTTGTCGCCGTCAACCATGCCGACGCCACCGCGATGCGCGGCTGGGCGACGCCGACCGCGACCGACATCGCCTTCGCGCTGGGCGTGCTGGCGTTGCTGGGTCCCCGCGTGCCGTTGGGGATGAAACTGCTGCTATCGACCATTGCGGTAGTCGATGATCTGGTGGCGATCCTGATCATCGCGGTGTTCTATTCGCACGATCTGTCCCCGGCCTGGCTGCTGGCGGTGGGCGCGTGCATCGTTGCGATGGCGCTGTGCAACCGTTTGCGCGTGGCAAATCTTGCCGTTTGCCTGCTGCTGGGCGCGGTGCTGTGGTATTGCGTGCTGCAATCCGGCGTGCATGCAACGCTGGCCGGCGTGGTCACCGGCTTGATGATCCCGTTGCAGCCCGACGTGGCACGCACCGATGCGCTGGATTCGCCGCTGGAGCGGTTGGAACACGCGCTGCACCCGTGGGTCGCGTTCGCCATCCTGCCGCTGTTCGCCTTCGCCAATGCCGGCTTGTCGCTGGCGGGTTTCCGCTTCGACGACCTGCTGGCGCCGGTGCCGCTGGGCATCGCGCTGGGCCTGCTGCTGGGCAAGCCGGTGGGCATCGTCGGCACTGCCTTGCTTGTTCGCGCGCTGGGCTGGGCGCGCCTGCCCGAGGGCATGGGCAATGCCGCTCTGGTCGGGCTGGGGCTGCTGTGCGGCATCGGCTTCACCATGAGCCTGTTCATTGCCGAACTGGCTTATGGTCGCATCGAAGGTCATTTCAAGGAATCCGCCGTGCTGGGCGTATTGTGCGGTTCGGCGATTTCGGCGCTGCTGGGCTGGCTGTGGCTGCGCGTGGCGTTGAAGCCGGATGCGGCGCAGGCCTGACGGCTTGCGCCACGGCCACGCTCAGTATTTCCAGCCCATCTTGCGGTAGAACTTCGCCAGCACCCAGATCGGGCCGATCAGCAGGTAGGTGAGGTCGGTGAAGAAGCTGGGCTTGCGGCCTTCGAACAATTTGCTGTGGCCGACGAACTGGCCGATCCACGCCACCGCGAATACGCCGACCGCCAGCCACAGCAAGGTGCCGGTGCCATAGCGCATCGTCACCAGCCGGCACAGGCAGGCGAAGGTGAAGAACACCACCAGCATGCCGAACGCGATGGGGCGCGACAGCTTGTAGTAGTACATCCAGGTGGCGAACATCGCCAGCGCCGCCCACACGCCTGGCTTGAACCAACTGCCATGCACGGGGATGCACCACAGCAGCGCGATCACCGACCACAGGATCGCCGGCACGCAGACCACGTGGATGAGCTGGTTGCCCGCATTGCGATGGTCGCCGGAATAACTGGCGAAAAAGCGGTCGATGGGGCGTTCGGCATCGTTCATCGGTTCCTCCCGGACGAGCAGGAATCAGTCGCCTCAATCCACCAGGATCCCCGCCAGCTTCTGCAGGGCTTCGGCGTACTTGGCGCGGGTGCGTGCGATCACGTCCGCCGGCAACACCGGGCCGGGCGCGGTCTTGTTCCAGTCCAGCGTTTCCAGATAGTCGCGCACGAACTGCTTGTCGTAGCTCGGCGGGCTGGTGCCGATCCGGTATTCGTCCGCCGGCCAGTAGCGCGAGGAATCCGGCGTCAGCACTTCGTCCATCAGGTACAGGCGGCCGTCGGCGTCGGTGCCGAACTCGAACTTGGTATCGGCGAGAAGAATCCCGCGCTGCGCGGCGTAGTCGGCGGCGAATTTGTAGATGCGCAAGGTGGCGTCGCGCACCTTCTCGGCCAGTTCCGCGCCGACGGTCTTCACCATCGCGTCGAAGTCGATGTTTTCGTCGTGATCGCCGACTGCGGCCTTGGTGCTGGGGGTGAAGATCGGGTCCGGCAGTTTTTCCGCCTGTTGCAGGCCGGCGGGCAGTTCGATGCCGCTGACCTTGCCGGTCTTCTGGTAATCCTTCCAGCCACTGCCGATCAGGTAACCGCGGGCGATGGCTTCCACCGGCACCGGCTTGAGCTTCTTCGTCACCACGGCGCGCTTGGCGTACAGCGCCGCATCGACGCCGCTGGGCAATACGCTGGCCACGTCGATGCCGGTCAGGTGGTTGGGCATCAGGTGCGCGGTCCTGGCGAACCAGAAATTGCTGATCTGGCACAGCATCTCGCCCTTGCCGGGGATCGGGTCGGGCAACACCACGTCGAAGGCGGAAAGGCGGTCGGTTGCAACCATCAACAGGCAATCATGGCCGGCGATGCCCGCTTTTTCCAGGAGCGCGCGCGGCAGGTCGAACACATCACGCACCTTGCCGCGATGGCGCAGGTTCAAGCCGGGCAGGTCGGATTGCAGCAACGTCGTGGACACGGGCACTCCTGGACAGCGATGGCGGCTGCCGACGGACCCGCGGGTTGGGGGCCCGCCGTGCAGCGGGCCGCACAGTGTACGACTGCGCGGGCGGGCCGTGGCGTAAAATGGCGGGGATTTTTCGCCAAGGGACCGCCGATGACGCGCTGGTACGGCAAATTGCTGGGCTTCGTCGCCGGCTGGCTGCTGCTGCGGCATCCGCTGGGCGGATTGATGGGCCTGCTGCTGGGCCATGCCTTCGACAACGACTGGTTCAAGCTGTCAGGCGAAAACCCGTACCGCGCCTTCGGCCTGACCAGCGACGCCAGCGATGCCGAAGTCGATCAGGCGTATCGCCGGCTGATTTCGCAATACCACCCCGACAGACTGGCCGGCGCCGCGCCGGAACTGCGTGCGCGGGCCGAAGCAAAAAGCCGCGAACTCAACGCCGCCTACGACCGCATCAAGAAACTGCGCAAGCGTGCCTGACACGCTTCAACCCCACCGAGCCATCGCCATGTCCGACTGCCTGATCGCCCCGTCCATCCTCTCCGCCGACTTCGCCCGCCTGGGCGAGGAAGTGGACAACGTGCTGGCCGCCGGCGCGGACTGGGTGCATTTCGACGTGATGGACAACCATTACGTGCCAAACCTGACCATCGGCCCGATGGTGTGCAGCGCGCTGCGCAAGCATGGCGTGAGCGCACCGATCGACGTGCACCTGATGGTGGCGCCGGTGGACCGCATCGTCGGCGACTTTGCCGAGGCCGGCGCCAGCCTCATCAGCTTTCACCCCGAAGCCAGCGCGCACGTCCACCGCACCGTGCAACTGATCAAGTCGCATGGCTGCAAGGCGGGCCTGGTGCTGAACCCGGCCACGCCGGTCGATGTATTGGACTGGGTGCTGGAAGAACTGGATCTGGTCCTGCTGATGAGCGTGAACCCCGGCTTCGGCGGCCAGGCGTTCATTCCGTCGGCGCTGGACAAGTTGCGCGTGGTGCGCAGGAAGATCGACGCCATCGGCAAGCCGATCCATCTGGAAATCGACGGTGGCGTGAAAACCGACAACATCGCGGAGATAGCCATTGCCGGCGCGGATGCCTTCGTCGCCGGCTCGGCGATCTTCCGCGAGCCGCGCACGCGCGAAGCCTACGCGGCCACGATTGCGCAGATGCGTGCGGAAGTCGCCGCTGCAAGGCGGATCGTCGCGCGCGCTTGAGGCACAGGCTCGCGCAACCCCCGCCGGGCGGGTTAAAGTAGCGCGGTGAACCCACAGGCGAACCCCCGCGAATTTCCTTCCGCACGCCGGTCCTGGCGATGGTGGCCCGTTGCCGTCGCCTGCCGCGTCCACGCCTCCCGGAAGGAAACTCCCCTTGATTTCGCAAGCACAGTTCCAGCAGTTCGCTGCTGAAGGCATCTACAACCGCATTCCCGTCGTCCGCGAAGTGCTGTCCGACCTGGACACGCCGCTGTCGGTCTATCTGAAACTGGCCGATGGCCCATACACCTGCCTGTTCGAGTCGGTGGAGGGCGGCGAACGCTTCGGTCGCTACTCGATCATCGGCCTGCCGGCGCGGCGCGTGTTCCGTTTTCGCGGGCACGTGCTGGAAACGCTGGAATACGGCGAAGTCATCGAAACCCGCGAGGTCGCCGACCCGCTGGCCGAAGTCGAACGCCTGCGCACGCAATACGCGGTGCCGCAGCTCGACGGCCTGCCGGGTTTCAGCGGCGGGCTGGTCGGCTGGTTCGGTTTCGAGTGCATCGAATACATCGAGCCGCGACTGGCGCGCACCGACATTCCCGACGAACTCGGCACGCCTGACATCCTGCTGATGCTGGCCGAGGAAGTGGCGGTGTTCGACAACCTCAAGGGCCGCCTGTACCTGATCGTGCATGCAAACCCGGCCGAACCGCAGGCGTGGGCGAAGGCCAGCCGCCGCCTCGACGAACTGGCGCACCGCATCCAGCAGGCCGGCGTCGGCTACCCGCGCGCGCAGGTGTCCGATGCGCTGGACGAAACCGATTTCCGTTCGTCCTTCACCCGCGAGCAGTACCACGACGTGGTGCGCAAGGCGCAGGAATACGTGCGCGCCGGCGACATTTTCCAGGTGGTGCCCTCGCAACGCCTGCGCGTGCCGTTCCGCGCGCGGCCGATCGACGTGTATCGCGCCTTGCGTGCGCTCAACCCGTCGCCGTACATGTATTTCATCGACACCGGCGGTACCCAGGTGGTCGGTTCGTCGCCGGAAATCCTCGCCCGCCTGCGTGATGGAGAAGTCACTGTTCGCCCCATCGCCGGCACCCGCCGCCGCGGCCACACCGAAGCGGAAGACAAGGCGCTGGAAGCCGAACTATTGGCCGATCCGAAGGAACGCGCCGAACACGTGATGCTGATCGACCTGGGCCGCAACGACGTGGGCCGCGTGGCCGAAGCCGGCAGCGTATGCGTGGCGGAGTCCTTCGTGATCGAACGCTACAGCCACGTCATGCATATCGTCAGCGAAGTCACCGGCAAGCTGAAACCGGGCCTGGGCTACATGGACGTGCTGCGCGCCACCTTCCCCGCCGGCACCGTCAGCGGCGCGCCGAAGATCCGCGCGCTGGAAGTGATCCGCGAACTGGAACCGGTCAAGCGCAACGTCTATTCCGGCGCGGTCGGCTACCTCGGCTGGCACGGCGACGCCGACACCGCCATCGCCATCCGCACCGCCGTCATCCAGGATGGTCACCTCTACGTGCAAGCCGGCGGCGGCGTGGTCTATGACTCCGACCCGGATATGGAGTGGAAGGAAACGATGAACAAGGGCCGCGCGCTGTTCCGCGCGGTGGCGGAAGCGGCGAAGGGGTTGTGATGCAGCCGTTGCGGATACAGTCGTTTCCAACATTGACTGATGTTCTGGAAGCGGTGCTGCGTATGCTCCCGGCCGCGCACCTAAACCCTGAAATCCAAAACTTTTCTTTTGCGTTCTTGGCGCTCTTTGCGGACTGATTCGCTTTATTCAGACCTTCCCTGAACGCCGGGCGTGGGCGGCATCGCGAATTCCGCGCCCGAGTGCATCGTGTTCCCGCCCCGTGGCGGTTTTTTGGGGCCTTCCCGGTTTCCCGAGCACGGGCTGCGGTTCCCATTCGTCGCTGAATAACGACAGTTCGTCGCTCCGCACGCCAAGCGTACCCGTGCGGACACAGTTTGCCTTTCGGCCGATCGAATGCCGGAACGGAGACTTTTCGCCAATAAAAAGCGTGGCTTTCACCACAACTCTGCCTGGTGGTCGGCCGGCGCGGGCGGGGAACGGGTCGTGGCGGTCCGGCATGTGTGTCAAGCATGCAAAAAACTGGCAAACCTTCGACACGAGCCATCGGTAGCGTTTTCGCTCAGTGGGCAATGGTGGAAACAGGCGGACGGGGATGGACCCGACCCATGCGTCCAGCAACGGATACCGGAGGCAATAGATGGCGGCAAGGGTGGAGTACCGACAGCGTGCGGCACCAGGGTTCACATTGATCGAGTTGATGGTGGCGATCGCCGTGCTGGCGATCATGGTCGCGATGGCCGTGCCCAGCTTCACCGCGCTGATCAACGGCAACCGCCTGACCGGCCAGGCCAACGAACTGATCGCCGCGCTGCAGGTGGCGCGTTCGGAGGCGGTGCGCCGCAACGCCCGCGTCGCCGTGTGCGCCAGCAGCGACGGCAGCAATTGCGATACCGCCGTCGAGGACTGGCCGTACTGGCTGGTGCGACTGGTTTCGACCAGCGAGGTGCTGCGCGTGCATCGCGTGGACGCGCGCGTGCAGGTGCTGCCCAGCGCGCGGATCAGCGATAACGACAACCAGATCGTGTTTTCTGCCGATGGCCTGGCGCGCGACGCCAGCGGTGCGCTGTTGGCCGCCGCCATCGGCGTGTGCATGGCGACCGATTCGCCGCAACAGAACCAGCGCCGGGTCGGCATTGCCGCCGGCAGCCGCATCAACACGACCGCCGAAGACACCGACGCCAGCTGCAATGTGCCCGACGATGAAGACGAATAAGCTTGCGCCGCGCACGCGCGGCGGCGGAAAACGCCTGCAGGCCGGCGAACTGCTGATCGAGGTGCTGATCGCCGTGCTGGTGACCGGCATCGGCCTGCTCGGGATCGCCGCGATGCAGGCCACCGCGCTGCGCAACAGCCAAAGCGCGCTGCAACGCAGCCAGGCGGCGACGCAGATACATGCCATTTTCGACGCGATGCGCGCCAATCGCGCGGTGGCGCTGGCCAGCGGTTACGCGCTCAGCCGGACCTGCACGGTGCCGACGACGGGCACTACGCTGGCGACCAGCGACATCAGCGAGTGGATCCAATCCCTGCACGACACCCTCGGCAGCGCGGCCTGCGGCACGATCTCGTGCAGCTCCGACGTATGCACGGCGACGGTGGACTGGGACGACAGCCGTGCCAGCGACGCCAGCGAAGACGGCGTCGCCAGCGGCGCTTCCACCTACAAGGTCAGCGTGGAGGCGCGACTATGAGGCGCTTGGCCCGGGCAAACCGCATGCATGGCTTCAGTCTGGTCGAGCTGATGGTCGGTCTGGTGCTGGGTCTGCTGGTCACCGCCGCGGTGATCGGCATCTTCCTGTCCAACCAGCAGACGGCCCGCGCCACCGAGGGCCTGTCGCGGGTGCAGGAAAACCTGCGTACCGCATTCGAACTGATGGCGCGCGACCTGCGCGTGGCCGGCGGCAATGCCTGCAATTCCGGCAGCTTCTACAATGCGCTGACCAGCGGCACCGGCGAATGGTGGGGGGCGATCAGCAGCTGGTCCGGCGCGCTGCAGGGCTATGCCGGCGACACCTCCTTCGCCAGCGGCGGCCCGGCGTTTGGCAGTAGTCAGGGCGAGCGCCTGGCCGGCAGCGATGCGTTGCAGATGTTTTCCGGCGGCGACGCGGCGGCATCGGTCGCCAGCGACAGCGGCAGTGTATTCACCGTCAATGCCTCCGACCACGGTCTGGTGGCCAGCGATGTACTGCTGGTCTGCGACACCAACTACTCGGCGGTGTTCAACGCCACCTCGGTCAACGGCACCGCCATCGGCCATCCGACCACGATCAGCTACGACGCCAACGCCGTACTGTCCCGCTTCAACCCGGTGCGCTGGTATCTGGCCTACAACGCCAATGGCGGCACTTCGCTGTACCGCAGCCGGGTCTATGCCGGCGCGGAGCAACAGGAAGAAGTGGCATCCGACGTGTCGGGCCTGGCCTTCACCTATCTGGTCGATGGTGCCAGCGGCTATGTCGAGGCCGATTCGGTCAGCGATTGGTCGGCGGTGACCGCGGTGCGGATCGAACTGACCGTGGACAGCCCCGACAAGGTCGGCACCGACGGCAAGGTGCTGCAACGCACGCTGACGCACGTGGTCGAATTGAGGAACCGCAACGCATGAACGCGAATCGACCTTCTGGCCGCCGCGCCAGCCAACACGGGGTCTCGCTGCTGGTGGCGCTGCTGCTGCTGCTGGCGATGACCCTGCTCGGCCTGGCGGTGTTGCGCAACACCACCCTGGAGGAGCGGATGAGCGGCAACCTGCTCGACCGCACCTATCAGTTCCAGGCCGCCGAATCGGCGCTGCGCCAGGCCGAGGCGCTGATCGAAGCCGGCAGCATCACCGTGCCCGACAGCGGTTGCAGCGCCGGCATCTGCGCCACGCCCGTGGCCGGGGACGCCGACCGCTGGCTCGACGACAGTTTTGCCGGCTGGCAGACCAGCGACGGCACCGGCAACCACGACGATGCCGTCACCACCCAGTACTTCATCGAATACATGGGCGACGGCGCCTACGGGCCGGACTGCGCGACTTCGAAAGCCACGCCTTCCTCGGGCGATCCCAACTGCTCGATGCTGCGCTACCGGGTGACCGCGCGCAGCAAGGGCGATGCGCGCGCGTCGGTCATCCTGCAAAGCAACTATCTGGTGGCGCAATGAAAAGGTGGAATTCAATGCTCCAGGGCAAGTCCCTGTCCTTGCGCCATGGCGGTTACGCCATTGCGGCCCTGGCATTGCTGGCATTGCTGGCGGTGCTGGTCGGGCCGGTGGTGGCCGATACCAGCACGGCCGGCCTGGACATCCCCGACAGCCCGCTGATCACCGACTCGACCATCGCCCCGAACGTGCTGTTCGTGCTCGACGATTCGGGTTCGATGGAAAGCGACTACATGCCCGACGACGTGCCCACGGTCGTCACCGGCAGCACGGCCAGCACCAACACGATTGATTGCGCCACCACAGGTGGCAACAACTCGACCGCCACCAACTACACCAACTCGACCGCCATCGGCTACCTGGCCTGCAGCGCCTACCCGCGCAACACGCTCTACTACAACCCGGCCACCACCTACTATCCGTGGACGCTGCCGACCTCGGACAGCACCACCACCAACCGGATGACCGGCGGCACCACTTACGGTGCTGCCTATGCGGACACGATGTTCGTGCCCTACAGCGGCACCGGCCCGGCCGGCAGCGGCGCTGTCACCACCACCAGTACCACCACCAATCTGGCCAGCAGCGTCAGGACTTTCTATGTGCCCAAGGACACCAGCCAGACCGCCAACAGCTATCTGAGCCTGGCGACCAATTACTACCGCTACCAGATCCTGACCGACGGCACGGTCTGGCGCAGCGAATACACCACTTACACGTCGAGCAATACGAGTTCCACCAGCGGCACCATCCAGAGCAGCGTTTCGGCCAGCAGCGGCAAGTTCTCCACCGCCTATACCTTTACGGTGCCGGACGGCGTTACTTCGGTCACGTTCAGTTCCAGCGGCGCCAGCAGCAGTTACTACCTGTACGTCAAGGCAGGCTCGGCGGTCAGCAGCACCAACAACAGCAGCGCAGCCTGCAGCGTCACCACCACGACCAGCGCCAGCAAGAGCTGCACGGTCAGCACCACGACCTCCGGCACGGTCTATTACGTCAACATCTACGTTCCCAGTTCCAACAACAACCAAGGAACCGGGAACACCAACAACAGTACGACTGTCAGCGGCGTGACCCTCGCTTACAGCTATTCCGCCGGCGGCTGCGACACCACCACCGGCTCCACCACCTATGGCTGGCGCAACTGCACCGAGACCACGCCGACCGGTCGCACCGAAGCCGCCGAACTGGTCAACTACGCCACCTGGTATTCCTACTACCGGACCCGCATCAAGGCGGCCAAGGCCGGCGCCAGCGCCGCCTTCGCCGAACTGGACGATTCGGTGCGTGTCGGCTTCCGCACGATCAACAGCAAGGGCGTCTGCGGCGGCAGCGCCAGTTACAGCAACAGCAGCACCGGCACCTGCAAGACCAGCTATTCCAGCACCTACAACCTGCCGACCCAGGACGTGCCGATCCCGGTCACTTACAACAACGGCGTGTTCTCCGACAGCAGCACCACCAGCAATAGCTACGCCTACAACAACCGCACCCAGTGGTACAACCGATTGTTCGCCACGGTAGCCGCCAACAGCACGCCGTTGCGCACGGCATTGGCGAATGCCGGCGTCTATTTCAGCAGTTCGGATTCGACCGGCGCCTATGGTCCGGAAAGCAGCAGCGAGCAATACGCCTGCCGGCAGAACTTCAGCATCCTGACCACCGACGGCTTCTGGAACGACAGCTACAGCAACTCGACGATCGGCAACTCCGACAATGCCGATGGCACCACCTGGACCAGTTCCAGCGGCACGAAGCTGGGTTACACGGCAGCGGATCCGTACAAGGGTGGGCTGGCCTCGGACAGCACTTCAACGCTGGCCGACGTGGCCAACTACTACTGGAAGAACGACCTGCGCACCGACCTGGCCAACAACGTGCCGACCAGCAGCACGCTGTCCAGCAACAGCACGCCGGACCTGGCGTTCTGGCAGCACATGGTCACCTTCACCATCGGCCTGGGCCTGAGCGGCACGGTCAACGAGGACAGCGTCTATGAGGTCCTGAACCAGGGCTACGCCACCTACACCTCTGGCACCAGCACCGTCACCGGCTGGCCGACACCGACCAGCAACAGCACCACCACCATCGACGACCTGCTGCATGCAGCGGTCAACGGCCACGGCACCTATGTCGCCGCCAACGATCCGGATTCGTTCGCCACCGGCCTGACCAATGCGCTGGCGTCGGTGACCGCGCGCATCGGCTCGTTCTCCAGCGTCACCACCAAGAACACCAGCGTCAGCAGCGGCAACTACCTGTTCGCCTCCAACTACGTCTCCAATGTCTGGACCGGCCAGCTCTATGCCTGCGCGGCCACCGACAGCAGTTGCAGCAGCCCGCTGTGGACGACGGCCACCACTCTGGAAGACCAGTACGGCTACCCCGCCACCGCCACCACCATCGCCAACCGCGGCATTTACACCTGGAACGGCAGCGCCGGCGCCACCTTCCCGACCACGGCGCAGCAGACCACGCTGGGCGGTTCCGATGTCACCGACTATCTGCGCGGCGTACAGGACAACGAGCTGCTGCAGGACGGCACCTTGCGCAACCGCACCACCCTGCTCGGCGACATCGTCGATTCCTCGCCGACCTACGTCAGCGCCACCAACACCGTTTACGCCGGTGCCAACGACGGCATGCTGCATGCCTTCAACGCTGCGACGGGCGCGGAACTGTTCGCCTACATCCCGGCATCGGTGGTTGGCGATGACCTGGCTTCGCTGGCCAGCACCAGTTATTCGCACAAATATTTCGTCGATGGTCCGATCACCGTCTCCACCACTTCGCAGACCAGCAGCAAGAACATCCTGGTCGGTGCGCTGGGCCGCGGCGGCAAGGGCCTGTACGCGCTGGACGTGACCAGTCCGACCAGTTTCGATGAAGACGACGTGCTGTGGGAAGTCACCGAGACCACCGGCACCGCCGGCAACATGGGCAAGATCCTGGGCCAGCCGTTCATCGCCAAGCTCAACAACGGCGTGACCGCGCTGGTGACCGGCAACGGCATCAACAGCAGCAATGGCTGCCCGGTGCTGCTGATCTACAACGTGACCACCGGCGCGCTGATCAAGCAGATCAGCGCCGATGACGACTATTGCGGCACCGGCACCACCTACACCACCACCAACGGCCTGAACGCGCCGACCGGCTGGGACGACGACAGCAGCGGCACGGTCGATTACGTCTATGCCGCCGACTTGCAGGGCCACATCTGGAAGTTCGACCTGTCCGCGACCTCGACCAGCAGCTGGGCGCTGTCCAACGGCTCCAAGCCGGTGTTTACCGCCACCTACGGCAGCACCACCGCCCAGCCGGTCACCAGTGGCGTGATGCTGGCCGAGAATTCCAGCACCGGCGACACCTGGGTGTTCTTCGGCACCGGCAAGTACCTGCAGACCTCCGACATCACCGACACCTCGGTGCAGACCATGTACGGTTTCATCGACTCGACCAGTTCCACCACCAGCATCACGCTGACCCCCAGCGACCTGACCGCCCGCAAGATGTACGAGACCACCAGCAGTTCGACCGGCGAGACGGTGCGCTCGTTCGAGGACAACGACGCACTGGATACCGATACCGAGGGCTGGTACATCAATCTGGTGGTCGATGGCGGCACGGCCGAGGGCGAGCGCGTCATCACCACGCCGCAATCCTATGGCAGCTACCTGATCTTCAGCACGGTCATCCCCAGCGTCAGCACCGGTTGCAGCTCCAGCGGCACCAGCTGGATCTACGCGCTGGACATGTTCACCGGCACCAGCAGCGCCGAATCCTACTTCGACCTGGACAGCGATGGCGACACCAGCGACGACACCACTACCGCCGGCACTGCGGTCGGCGGCGTCTCGGTCAGCAGCGGCATGGCCAGCCTGGCGGCGCTGCTGAACGGCAAGCTGGTGACCAGCGATTCCAGCGGCACCCTGACCAGCGTCACCACCGCGTCGATCACCGGCAGCCGCGTTTCCTGGCGCGAAATCCGCAAGGAGGACTGATGAAACGTTCACGCCGACCGCGCCGCGGCGCCGGTTTCACCCTGATCGAGCTGATGATCGTCGTGGCGATCGTTGCGATCCTGGCCACGATTGCCTATGCCAGCTATTCGTTCGCGGTGGTCAAGAGCCGGCGTGCCGCCGCCGCCGGCTGCCTGCAGGAGCGCGCGCAGTTCATGGAGCGCTACTACACCACCAACATGACCTACGCCGATGCGCCGGAACCGGCGCAATGCGACACGGTGTCGGACTTCTACGTGCTGGCCTTCGTCGGCGAACCCGACGCCAGCAGCTTCGAGATCAGCGCGACCCCGCAGGGCGCGCAGGCCAGCGCGGACACCAAGTGCGGCACGTTGAGCATCGACCAGACCGGCGAACGCAGCATCAGCGGCACCGCCGCCGATGCCGGGGATTGTTGGTAAGGCAACGGTCCGGCGCGCGGCCGCGTCCCGGAGATTCGCCGGGCAGGTCGACAGGCCGGATTCCGCACCGCTACAATCGCCGGCAGGCTCCGAACAGCCACGGTGGATCAAGTGATGCGTTCCGCGAAATCCAATTCCGCTCAGTGGTGGCGCTTCCCCTAGGAAGCGGCATGCCTGCGGCTTCGCGCCGCGCCTTGCCGCCGGATCGGCAGGCAAGGTCAAGCAGATGGCCTCCCCGGCACGGCGGCTCCCGAACTCCAGGAGATTGTCCCGATGCCCGCGTCCCCCGTTTATTCCCCCCGCCGCGACAGGCGGTGCGGCCCTGTGCACGGTGGTGCGCATGCGGCCGAAACCGTTGCGAACCGGTAGGCCTGCGACCATGGCCATCCTGATGATCGACAACTACGACAGCTTCACCTGGAACCTGGTCCAGTACCTGCAGGCGCTGGGTGCGGAGGTGCGGGTGGCGCGCAACGACGCCATGAGCGTCGATGAAATCGAGAAGCTCGCGCCCGAGCGCGTCGTCGTCTCACCGGGGCCGTGCACGCCGAACGAGGCTGGCGTGTCGCTGGAGGTGATAGAGAGGCTCGGGCCGACCACGCCGATCCTGGGCGTGTGCCTGGGCCACCAGAGCATCGGCCAGGCCTACGGCGGCAAGGTGATCCGCGCCGGCAAGATCATGCACGGCAAGACCTCGCCTATCCGCCATGAGGGCAAGGGCGTGTTCGCCGGTTTGCCGGATGCTTACGAGGCCACCCGCTACCACTCGCTGGTGGTGGAAAAGTCCTCGTTGCCCGACGTGCTGGAAATCACCGCATGGACCGAGAACGAGGATGGTTCCTTCGAGGAAATCATGGGCCTGCGCCATCGCGAATTTCCGGTCGAAGGCGTGCAGTTCCATCCCGAATCCATCCTGACCGAACACGGCCACGCGCTGCTGAAGAATTTCCTGGAGCGTTGAGGTGGGCGAGAAGCTGTTTGTAGTGATGCTGGGCGGTACGCACCCGAAGGCAAAGGTCGAGCTGCATGACGTGGCCTTCGCCATCGGCGATACGCTGGCATCGACGTATCCGCAGTTGCGCGCACAGTGGTTCGGCGAGGCGCGCGGCTTGCACGTGGATTCGTGGATGAAGGTCGATGGCGTGGAAGGTTGGCAGGTGCGTTTTGCCGATGCGCCGCCACCGGCTGATGGACCGAAGCTGTTCTTCGTCAATCTGGGCGGCTACGTGCAAGGCGAATTCGGCGAGGCGCACAAGTATGTGCTGGTGGTCGCGCATGACGTGGCCGAGGCGAAGGCCAAGGGCAAGGCACTGGCCGGCGCGGACTGGATGCTGCCGCACAAGGACGCCTTGTACGAAGTCGATGCCTGCTTGCCGGTGTCGGTGGAAGGTCGGCATTTGCATCTGGCTGAAGGCGCGCATGCGGATGTCGTTTTTGGCAGTGATTATCTGGTGATTTCCTGATGTCCATTACTCCCCAAGAAGCCCTGCAGCGCACCATCGAGCATCGCGAGATCTTCCGCGACGAGATGATCGACCTGATGCGCCAGATCATGCGCGGCGAAATCTCGCCGACGATGACTGCTGCCATCCTCACCGGCCTGCGGGTCAAGAAGGAAACCGTCGGCGAGATCGCCGGCGCGGCCACGGTGATGCGCGAGTTGTCGCATCTGGTCGAGGTGGATGACCGCACGCATCTGGTTGACATCGTCGGTACCGGCGGCGATGGTTCGCATACCTTCAACATTTCCACCTGTTCGATCTTCGTCGCAGCCGCCGCTGGCGCGCGCGTGGCCAAGCACGGCAACCGCAGCGTGTCGTCCAAGTCCGGCAGTGCCGATGCGCTGGAAGCCCTCGGCGCGAACATCGAACTGCAACCGCAACAGGTGGCGCAATCCATCGCGCAAACCGGCATCGGCTTCATGTTCGCGCCGATCCACCACCCGGCGATGAAGGCGGTCGCGCCGGTGCGGCGCGAGATGGGCGTGCGCACCATCTTCAACATCCTCGGCCCGCTGACCAATCCGGCGGGTGCGCCAAGCATCCTGATGGGCGTGTTCCACCCCGATCTGGTCGGCATCCAGGCGCGCGTGCTGCGCGAACTCGGTGCCGAGCGCGCTTTGGTGGTATGGGGCCGCGACGGCATGGACGAACTCTCGCTGGGCGCGGCGACGATGGTCGGCGAATTGCGCGACGGGCAGGTGCGCGAATACGAACTGCATCCGGAAGATTTCGGCATCGCCATGTCGCACAGCCGCAACCTGCGCGTGGCCGACGCGGCTGAATCGAAGGCCATCCTGCTGCAGGTGCTGGACAACCATCCCGGCCCGGCGCGCGACATCGTGCTGCTCAACGCCGGTGCGGCGCTTTACGTGGCCGGTGTCGCCGACAGCGTGGCCGACGGCATCGAGCGCGCGCGCGACGCCATCGCCAGCGGCAAGGCGCTGCAGAAACTGCATGAATTCGTGGCCACGACCCGTGCGTTGGCGGGGGCGGCATGAGCGACATCCTCGACACCATCATCGCCCGCAAGCGCGAGGAAATCGCCGAGCGCAGCGCCCGCGTTTCGCTGGACGAACTCAAGGCGCGGGCAAAGGACGCTTCGCCGCCGCGCGGCTTCGCCGCTGCGCTGCGCGCCGCGATCGCCCACGGCGACCCGGCGGTGATCGCCGAGGTGAAGAAGGCCAGTCCGTCCAGGGGCGTGATTCGCGCGGATTTCCGCCCGGCGGAGATCGCGGTCAGTTACGAATTCGGCGGCGCGTCGTGCCTGTCGGTGCTGACCGACGTGGATTTCTTCCAGGGCGCGGACGAGTATCTCGTCGCGGCGCGCGAAGCCTGCACGCTGCCGGTGATCCGCAAGGATTTCGTCATCGACCCGTACCAGGTGCATGAGGCGCGCGCGCTGGGCGCGGACTGCATCTTGCTGATCGCCGCCGCGCTGGACGATTTCCAGTTGGCCGAACTGGCCGACACGGCGATGGGGCAGGGCATGGACGTGCTGGTCGAAGTGCACGACATCGACGAACTGGAGCGCGCCTTGCAGGTGCCCGCGCCGCTGCTGGGCATCAACAACCGCAACCTGCGCACCTTCGACGTTTCGCTGGACGCCACCCTGTCGATGAAGGATGCGGTGCCGAAGGATCGCCTGCTGGTCACGGAGAGTGGCATCCTGAGTCCGGCCGACGTCAAGTTGATGCGCGACAACGGCGTGCATGCCTTCCTGGTGGGCGAGGCCTTCATGCGCGCCGACGAGCCGGGCGAGGCGTTGCGCAGTCTGTTCTTTGATGCGTCATGACCGATACGTTCCCCGTGCCGCACGACGACGCGCCCCTGGTGGTGTTCGACTTCGACCACACGCTGTACGACGGCGATTCCGGCAGTCATTTGTTTGCGTGGTTGCTGCGGCGCAATCCCTTGCGCGTGCTGGCCGCGCTGCTGGCCACGCCATTGCTGGGGCCGATGGTGGCGTGGCTGCGCACGCGCCGGCGCGGCATTTCCGGCTATGTCTGGATTGCGACTTTCGGCCTGCATCGTGCGCGCGAATTCGATCGCTGGATCGACCGCTACGTGCGTGAGCACGAGGACGAAATCCGCGCGCGCTTGTTGCCGCCGGCTTTGGAAGTTTTCGCCAGGCATCGTGCCGACGGCGACCGCGTGGTCGTCGCTACCGGCGCGCCGCCGGAACTGGCGCGGGCGATGCTGGGTTTCGTCGCACACCATGACGTGCCGGTGATCGGTTCTCTGATCGGCCCGCGCTTCGGCGCGATGATGGGGGTGCGCCACTGCCACAGCGAAGAGAAGGTGCGCATGCTGCGCGAGCGCGGTTATGGCGACATCGACGTGGCGTATTCGGATTCCAGCGCGGATTTGCCGCTGCTGCAGGCGGCGAAAAAACCGGTGGTGGTGAACCCGAAGCGCAACCGCGTGGAGATGTTCCGGCGCGTGCTGCCGGCGGGTACGCCGATCCTCAATTGGGGTTGCGCCGATCGCGGCGGGGAAGCCGCGCCTACGGGCGCTCCACCACGTTGAGGTCGCGGATGAAATCGCGCCAGCCGTACTCGGCGAAATCGCGGAACTCGCCGGCGTCGTAGAAGCGGCCAAAGCAGTTCTGGCAGCTTTCGAACCAGATGTGCGGCTGCTTCGCATCGACCATGCGGATCAGCAAACGGCCGGCTTCGCAGGCCGGACAATGCAGGTTGCGGTCGATCCGGTTGCAGGCTTCGCCCTGCGCCGCGTCGCCGGTGTCGATGGCCTCGGCGCGTTCCTTCAGCAATTCGAATGCGCGCATGCCGAACCACAAGCCGCCGCAGTGCGTGCAGCGATGCGCATCGGCTTCCGGCTGCGACAGTTTTTCCATCGCGTGCCGGCATTTCGGGCATTCCATGTCCATGTCTCCGTCGTGGGCAGGCGTCATTCAGCGCGTTCCGTAGAGCACCAGCGTCTTGCCGCGTGCGTGCAGCTTGCCGTCGGCCTGCAATTTCTTCAGGACGCGGCCGGCCATCTCGCGCGAACAGCCGACCAGGCGCGCCAGTTCCTGCCGCGACACGCGCAACTGGGTGCCTTGCGGGTGGCTCATCGCTTCCGGTTCGCGGGTCAGGTCGAACAGGGTGCGGACGATGCGGTCGGTGACGTCGAGGAAGGCCAGGCGGCTGGCCTTGCGGCTGGTGTCCAGCAGGCGCCGCGACAGTTGCGCGCCGATCGCGTACAGCAGCTTCGGTGCGTCCGCCGCCAGCGGGCCGGCGAACAACTGCTGGATGCGGTCGTAGCCGACTTCGGCCAGTTCGCATTGGGTGCGGGTGCGCAGGATCACCTCGCGTTTGTCCGATTCGACGAACAGGCCCATTTCGCCGACGAATTCGCCCGCACCGAAGTAGCCCAGCACCAATTCGCGGTCGTCGGACTCCTCGGTGATGATGCTGATCGAACCATTGATCACGTAGTACAGGGTGCTGGCCGGGTCGCCGGGGCGAAACACGTCGGCGCGGGCCGGGTAGCGGCGGCGGTGGCTGTGGGCCAGGAAGCGATCGATGGTGCTGCGGTCGGGCAACAGGAGTGAGGTGGTGGCATGCGGTTGCAGTACGGCGACGGGGCGTGTGGTCATGGCGATGCGGGATTCGGCCAACCGGGTGAGGATTTCCGTAGTTAACGTCAATTCAATCCAAATCACAATTGGCCGGTTGGCTGCCCGCGCCCGCCGCCGTCATATCCCTGTCGCCCCGTTTGCCGCATAATCGCGCCCCTCATCCGTTGCCCCCAGAGGGAACACCGCCGTGGTAAAGCCGCTGCCGCGCCTGCGCCTGCAGGGTTTCAACAACCTGACCAAGGCCCTGAGCTTCAACATCTACGACGTCTGCTACGCCCAGTCCGAGGAGGAGCGGCAGCGCTACATCGCCTACATCGACGAGGAATACAACGCCGACCGCCTGACCCAGATCCTGACGGACGTGGCCGAGATCATCGGCGCCAACATCCTCAACATCGCCCGCCAGGACTACGACCCGCAAGGCGCGTCGGTGACCATCCTGATTTCCGAAGAGCCGGTGATCGACAAGAAGCAGGCCGGCAAGGAGATCATTTCCGAGGCGGTGGTGGCGCACATGGACAAGAGCCACATCACCGTGCACACCTACCCGGAAACCCATCCGGAAAACGGCATCGCCACCTTTCGCGCCGACATCGACGTGGCCACCTGCGGCGTGATTTCGCCGCTGAAGGCGCTGAACTACCTGATCGAGAGCTTCGAGTCGGACATCGTGATCATGGACTACCGCGTGCGCGGCTTCACCCGCGACGTGAAGGGCACCAAGCACTACATCGACCACAAGATCAATTCGATCCAGGACTATCTGGCGAAGAACATCAAGACCCGCTACGAGATGCTCGACGTCAACGTCTATCAGGAAAACCTGTTCCACACCAAGATGCACCTGAAGGACTTCGACCTGGACACCTACCTGTTCGAGGAAAAGGCCCGCAACCTGTCGTTCAAGGAGCGCATGAAGGTGGAAACCCGCCTGCGCCGCGAGATCGAGGAGCTGTACCACGGGCGCAACCTGGCGGATTGAGCCGGGATGACCGGGTTGAAAGCCGACATTCGGGATTCGCAACAGCAAAGGGCCGCGGATCGCGGCCCTTCGTGCTTTCAACGAATCCCCGAATCCCGGCCTTACACCCGGTACGCCACCAGCTTCATCAACTTCGACGCACCCGCCATCAGCGTGGGGATCGGCTGCGGCAACGCCTTCGCGCCGGCCTGTTCGGCGTTGTCGGCGTGGCGGGCTTCGTCGGCCTTCATCACCTTCAGGATTTCGCGGCTGCGCAGGTCGGCCGGCGGCAGGGTTTCCAGGTGTTCGTCCAGATGCGCCTCGACCTGGCGTTCGGTTTCGACCACGAACCCCAGGTTCCAGCCGTCGCCGCGCAGGCCGGCCAGCGCGCCCAGCGCGTAGCTGCCGGCGTACCACAACGGGTTGAACAGGCTGGGGCGGCTGCCCAGTTCGGCCAGCCGGTCGGCGCACCAGGCCAGGTGGTCGGTTTCCTCCTGCGCCGCGTGCAGCAGGTGTTCGCGCGTGGCCGGCTCGCGCGCCACGGCGGCCTGACCGAAGTACAGGCCCTGCGCGCAGATCTCGCCGACGTGGTTGATCCGCATCAGCCCGGCGGCGTGGCGGCGTTCGGCGGCGTCCAGTTCCACGTCCGGGGTGGCGCCGGCCGGGTTGGGGCGCTCGGCTGACGGGCGGCCGAACACGGTTTCCAGCGCGCGCTGGCCCTCGGCCAGCAGGTGATCCAGCGGGGTGGCGTGGCGGGCGAAGGCCATGATCCGGTTCTCCGTGGGGCAATGCGCCCATTCTCGCCATCTCTCGGACCGGATGTCAGCCGACTTGCGCCAAGGTTGGCAGGCGGCTACAATCCCGCTTCTTTTTCCCGCCGTACCGCACAACGCGAGGCAAAGTTCCGGCAGCCTTTGCCGGAATCCGCCCGACCAGACACCCACGGAATCACGAGTTCGACATGACCACTTTCATCGCAAAAAACGAGACCGTCCAGCGCGACTGGTATCTCGTTGACGCCACCGGCAAGACGCTGGGCCGCCTGAGTTCCGAGCTCGCCCGCCGCCTGCGTGGCAAGCACAAGCCCGTCTTCACCCCGCACGTTGACACGGGCGACTATCTGGTCGTCGTCAACGCCGAAAAGATCGCCGTCACCGGCAACAAGCTGGCCGACAAGCAGTATCACCGCTTCACCGGCTACATCGGCAACCTCAAGACCGAAACCCTGGCCCAGGCGCTGGAGCGCCACCCGGAGCGCGTCATCGAGATCGCCGTCAAGGGCATGCTGCCGAAGGGCCCGCTGGGCCGCGCCATGTACCGCAAGCTCAAGGTTTACAAGGGTGCCGAGCACCCGCACGCCGCCCAGCAGCCGCAAGTCCTGGATATCTAAGTCATGGCAACCACTCAGAATTACGGCACCGGCCGTCGCAAGTCCTCCACCGCCCGCGTGTTCCTGCGCAAGGGCACCGGCAAGATCACCGTCAACGACCGTCCGCTGGACGAGTTCTTCGGCCGTGAAACCGCGCGCATGATCGTGCGCCAGCCGCTGGAGCTGACCAACAACACCGAAAGCTTCGACATCGTCGTTACCGCCAGCGGCGGCGGCACCACCGGCCAGGCCGGTGCCATCCGCCTGGGCATCGCCCGCGCGCTGGTCGAATACGACGAGACCCTGAAGCCGGAACTGCGCAAGGCCGGTTTCGTCACCCGCGACGCCCGCGAAGTCGAGCGCAAGAAGGTCGGCCTGCACAAGGCACGCCGCGCCACCCAGTTCTCGAAGCGTTAATCGGGATCATGTGCCAGCCCCTTCGGCTGGCGCTACAATCCGTCACATAGCCCGTTCGCCAAGCGGTAAGGCACCTGACTCTGACTCAGGCATTCGGAGGTTCGAATCCTTCACGGGCTGCCAAATCGAAACGCGAAAAGACCCGCCTTGGCGGGTCTTTCCGTTTGCGCCGGCGGCGTAGAATTGCGGCATGAACCTGCCGCAC
>JASGDT010000046.1:0-11428 GCA_047607085.1 Pseudoxanthomonas sp.
CGCCCTGCGCGTCCAGCGAGATCAGCTGGCGCAGCGTCGCCAGCCCGCGCAGCACGCCCATCGAGGTGGAAGCGGTCAGCACGACACCGTCCGCATCGACCCGCAGCCGGTAGGACTCATCGGCCACCTGGCCCAGGTCATCGAAGACCGCCGGCCTGTCGCAGCATTCGATGCGCAGCGCAACCACGCCCCCGGCCGCGCGCGCTTCCAGGCCGGTCAGACCGCGCGCATCGGCCAGGAAGCGATCCACGCCGGCCGCCAGGAACGCATCCGGCGGCGAGCGCCACTGCAACGCGAAACCGCCATTGAAGCGCAGGCTGCCCTCGTCCAGCTGCGTGGACAACGGATAGGGCATCAGGGCGGCGACCGGCCGTTCCCGGGAAAACGCGAGGGAAGGCGTCAAGGCCAGCAGCGCCAGTACCCCGGCAAACACGCGGGGAGAAGCGGCACGCACCCATCCGGCGGCACACCGCGACGAACGCGCCACACGGCGCGGCCTCGCATCCGCACCAGGGATGAACACGCTACGTGCAAACGAATTGCGCACGGCACCCGGCCAATCGACAGAAAGCTGGCCGTCACGTTACCGGAGCGGCGGCGCATCCATCCAATGAATACAGGCGGCACCCCCATAACATCGTGTTATGCAGCGGCAACCTGGGGCGAGTTCCCTTCCGGAACGTCCAGGTGGCGGAATTGGGAGACGCCAGCCAACCCCATGGGCTGACGGACCTGCAGCAAGGCACAGGCTTAGCGCGAATCGACCACGCCCAGTTCGTCCAGTGCGCTCTGCATCATCTGGCGGGCCGCGTCGCTGAGCTTCTCGTGGTCCAGCGCGTAACGGATGGTCGCTTCGATCAGGCCGATGTGGGTGCCGCAGTCGAAGCGCGTGCCCTGGAAGCGGTAGGCATCGACGGTCTTTTCCGGCAGCAGCCGCGCGATCGCGTCGGTCAACTGGATTTCACCGCCCGCGCCCGGCGTGGTGCTTTCCAGCAGGTCGAAAATGCGCGCGTCCAGCACGTAGCGGCCGACGACGGCCAGCGTGCTGGGGGCCACTTCCGGCTTCGGCTTCTCGACGATCTCGCGGATGCGGCCATGGCGGCCGGAGAATGCCTCGGTGGCGACGATGCCGTAGCTGCCGGTCTGCTCGGCGGGCACGTCCTCGACCGCGATCACGCTGCCGCCGGTGGATCCGGCCAGGTCGGCCATCTGCTTCAACGCCCCGGGGCCGCGGTTCCAGATCAGGTCGTCCGGCAGCAACACGGCGAAAGGTTCGTCGCCGACGATGGGCTTGGCGCACAGCACGGCATGACCCAGACCCAATGCCTCGGCCTGGGTGACGAACACCGCGCGCACGCCCGGCGGCAGCACGTCGCGGACCAGGTCGAGTTGTTCGCGCTTGCCTGCCTTCTCCAGCTTCTGTTCCAACTCGTAGGCCTTGTCGAAGTAGTCGGCTACCGCGTGCTTGTAGCGATTGGTGACGAAGACCAGGGTGTCGCAACCGGCTTCGATCGCCTCATCGACGGCGTACTGGATCAGCGGCCGGTCGATGATCGGCAGCATTTCCTTGGGCACGGTCTTGGTCGCCGGCAGGAAGCGCGTGCCCAGTCCGGCGACGGGGAAGACGGCCTTGCGCACGCGCTTCGTCATGGGTTCCTTCTGGCTTCTCGCCTGGGAAATGGCACGACGGTCGCAACCCGGCCGTCCTGCATGCCGATCGGGTCGAACTCCGGGATCGCGGCGCTCAGCGCGCGCGGGATCGCCTCCTCGTCGTAGTTCGCGACCGCAATGCGCAATTGCTCCAGCGAGCGGTCGAGCAATTCCGAATGGATCTCGCGGGCGTGCGCCTGCAGGATCTTGGAATGCGAGGTCGGGCGATAGTCCTCGTCGGCGTGGAACAGGGTTTCGTGCAGCTTCTCGCCGGGGCGCAGACCGGTGTAGGTGATGGCGATGTCCTTGCCCGGCTCCTTGCCGGCCAGCCGGATCATCTGCTCCGCCAATAGCCGGATCGGCACCGGTTCGCCCATGTCCAGCGTGTAGATGGAGGCATGCGCGGCGCTGGCGGCCGCCTGCACGATCAACTGGCAGGCCTCGGGGATGGTCATGAAATAGCGGGTGACCTCCGGGTCGGTCACGGTGACCGGCCCGCCGAGGCGGATCTGTTCCCGGAACAGCGGCACCACGCTGCCGGCCGAATCGAGCACATTGCCGAAGCGCACGGTGACGAAACGGGTGGAGCGGCGGTCGTCCAGGCGCTGGCAAAGCATTTCGGCCAGGCGCTTGGTTGCGCCCAGCACATTGGCCGGGTCCACCGCCTTGTCGGTGGAGATGAACACGAAAGTACCCACGCCGGCGGCATGGCAGGCCTTGGCCAGGGTATGGGTCGCCAGCACGTTGTTGCGCACGCCTTCGCGCAGTTGCTGTTCCAGCAGCGGTACCTGCTTGTAGGCGGCGGCGTGGAAGACCGCGTCGGGACCGGCGCGGCGCAATGCGTGCGCGACCGTCGCCGGGTCGCCGCAGTTGCCCAGCAGGGGCAGGATTTCCAGATCGGGGAAGGCGCGGCGCAGGTCGGCGTGCACGGTGATCAGGGCGAGTTCGTCGATCTCCAGCAGGGCGATGCGCTGCACGCCATGGCGCGCGCACTGGCGGCAGAGTTCGGAACCGATCGAGCCGCCGGCACCGGTCACCAGCACGGTACGCCCCCCCAGCCAGCCGCGGATCAGCTTCCAGTCCGGCGTCACGGGCTTGCGCCCGAGCAGGTCGTCGATGGCGACTTCCTTCAGTTCGCCGGGCAGCGAGCGACCTTCCAGCACGTCGGTCAAGCGGGGCACCATGCGGAACGGCAAGCCGGTGCTTTCGCAGGCCGCGACCACCCGCTGCATGTCCGCCGCGTCCAGGCTCGGGATCGCGATCACCAGCAGACCGGCCGCCGTTTCGCGAGCAATGACCGCCGCATCCTTCAGCCGGCCCAGCACCGGCACGCCATGCAACTGGGTGCCCTGCAACTTGGACGCATCATCCAGCAGGCCCACCGGGTGATAGGCATGGCTGCGGCGCATGTCGCGCAGCAGGGCTTCGGCGGCACTGCCGGCCCCCAGGATCAACACGCGCGTGCTGGTGGCCGCGCTGGCGCGCGCATGCAGGCTGTCCTTGATCGCTCGATACAGCAGACGCGGCAGCCCCAGCAGGCCTGTCAGGGCAAACGGATACAGCACCAGCACCGTGCGCGGCAGCGAGCCCAGGCGGTTGTACAACGCCAACCCCAGCACGATGGCCAGCAGCCCCAGCACGCTGGCCTTGAAGATGTTCCACAGATCGGGAACGCTGGCAAAACGCCACAGCCCGCGGTACAGGCCTACCCACCAGAACACCGTACCCTGCGCGATCAGCACGATCAGCATCTCGACCGACCACAACGGGTAGGCGGCCATCGGCAGTTGCGAGATCGCATAGCGCCACTGATGCAGGATCTGCCAGCACAGCCACACCATGCCCAAATCGTGCGTCACGACTGCCAACCGGGGCAGCCAGGCCGCCATGTGGGTGCGCCACGATGTCATCACCGCCTCATTCCCTTTCGCGATCTCCGCGCATCATTCCATGGCCCCACACCCAAGCCAGTGCAGTCATCGCATACCAGCCCGCGACCAGCGCCAGTGTTGCGAACACGTTGAATCGTAAGCCATACACCATCAGCCCGGATGCCACGACGCTGAACAAGGCATAAGCCCATGTGACTGTGGAATGGCCGTATCTTTTCGCTCCGCGTTGATAGACGTGCTCCACATGTGGCGCCCACCAGCGCTTGCCCGTCAGAATGCGCCATGACAATGTGAAGCCTGCGTCTATGGCGAAGGCGGAAACCGGCAGCAAGGCCCATCCCCATGTCACCGGTTCGGCCGGCGGCATCGCGGCCAGCAACGCGGCCAGCGCGTAACCCAGGCTGCCGCTGCCAACGTCGCCCAGGAAAATCCGTGCCCTGGGGAAGTTGAAAGGCAGGAAACCCGCGCAGGCTGCCGCCAGTCCGGCCGCCAGCCAGTTCCACGGCGACGGCAGCACCAAGGCCAGGCTGGCGGCGGCGATCAGCGCCTGGCTGGCGGCCAGGCCGTTGATTCCGTCCATGAAGTTCCAGGCGTTGACCAGGAACATCGCCAGCAGGAAGGCCGCCGCCACCTGCCAGACTTCCCCGCCGCCCATCCCGACCGCGCCGGCCAGCAAGCCGGCCGCCACCGCCTGCACCGCCAGCCGCGACCACGGCGACAGCGGGCGGTGGTCGTCCCACCAGCCGATCCCGGCCACCAGCACCAACCCGACGATGAAGGCCGCCAGCTGCCCCCGCTGCGCCGGATGCGCATGCAGCAGCCAGGCGCCGCCCAGCAGCATCGCGATCACTATCGCGATGCCGCCGCCGCGTGGCGTGGCCACGACATGGCTGCGGCGCTGCCCCGGCTGATCCAGCATGCGCCGATGCAAGGCATAGCGGCGCGCGCCGGCCGTCGCCAGAACGGCGACCGCGAAATGCAGCAGCAACCATCCGGCCCAGCCTGCAATCATCAGACGACTGCGTAATTCAGCAACGGCTTCACCGTACCCCACTCCTTGCAACTGGGGCATTGCCAGTGGTGGGTGCGTGCGCCAAAGCCGCAGCGCGTGCAGCGGTAGCTCGGATTGCGCACCAATAACTGGTCGGTGATGTGCTTCAGGTCGCCCAAGGTCGCCGCCGGGTCGGCGCCCTCGGCCAGGGTCAGGTCGATCAACGCCGCCTCGCCACGCACCGAGGGACGATCCTTCAACTGCCGCGCAAGATAAGCGCGTGCCGCCGCCACGCCATCCTGGCGCTCGACCAGGCGGGTCAGCGCCAGCACCGGGGCGATGCCGCGATAGTGCTCGCACATTTCCGACAGGAAGGCACGCGCACCGGACAGGTCGCCGACCTTGTCGTAGCTGGCCTGCAGGCCGGGCAGGATTTCCGGCAGGTATTCCGGGTCGTGGCGCGCCGCGCGCTCGAAGGCGCGGATGGCCTCCTCGGCATGGCCGGCATCGGTTTCGATGCGCCCGGCCAGGATGCCCGCGCGCACGTTGGTCGGGTCGGCCTGGTAGGCCTTGGCGACCTCGCTGCGCGCGGCGGCAATGTCATTCCCGGTGCGGTGGCGTTCAGCCAACTCGCAATGGAACTGCGATACCAGCTTGCCCATCGGCTCGCCGGTGACCTCTTCGTAGCGGGTCGCGTTGTCGATGGCCTTCTGCCAGTCGCGTTCGGCCTGGTAGATGCCGATCAGGTGCTTGAGCGCCTGCGGCGCGCGCTGGTCGATGCGCGCCAAGTCGGTGAACACGGTTTCGGCGCGGTCCAGCAGGCCGGACTTCATGTAGTCCTCGCCCAGCGCCAGCAGCGCCTGCACCTTTTGCGCATCGCCCAGGTCGCGGCGTTCGACCAGCCCCTGGTGCAGGCGGATGGCGCGATCGACTTCGCCGCGGCGGCGGAACAGGTGGCCCAGCGCGACCTGGGTCTCGAAAGTTTCCTTGTCCAGCTCGGCGATGTGCAGGAACAGTTCGATCGCCTTGTCCGGCTGCTCGTTCAACAAGTAGTTGAGGCCACGGAAATAGGTGCTGGACAGCTTGCTGACCTGGGTATCGCCATGATGCTGGCCGCCACGCCGGCCGATCACCCAACCGCCCAGCGCCGCCAGCGGCAGGAACAGGAAAAACCAGAACCACTCGTTGAGAAATTCCATCAGGCTGGCCGTCCGTCAGTTGCCCGCGCTGGAGGGGGACCCGGAAGCCGCAATCTGCCGGCTCGCCTGACGCAGCTTGTTGTACAGCGGCCAAACCGCCAGTGCCAGCACGATCAACGCGCCGACCACCACGCCCAGCAACAGCGACAGGATGATGCCCACGCCCGACGTGGTGCTGATCTGCGCGAACAGCAGATGCAGCGTGATGCCGTCCGTGTTCAGCACGCCGATCAACAAACCGTAACCCAGTATCAGCAAGGCAATGACCAAGCGGACGATGTTCATGGCGGACTCCTTGTGCGTTGTGCGTTGTGCGCTAGCTTAAGCTTAGCCGAGAGCGTGGCAATCGACATGCCGCAAACAAGAACCCCTCCACGCGGGAGGGGTTGGAAAACCTCATTCGCCGACCGATTCCTCGATCGGAACCACGCTGCTGACCCGTTCGCGCAATTCCTTGCCCGGCTTGAAATGCGGCACGTGCTTGGCCGGCAACGCCACCGAATCGCCGGTCTTGGGGTTGCGGCCCATGCGCGGCGGGCGGTAATGCAGCGAAAAACTGCCGAATCCGCGAATCTCGATGCGCTCGTCCTGGGACAAGGCCGCGCCCATCATTTCCAGCAGCGATTTCACCGCCAGATCGACGTCGTCCGGCTTCAGGTGCGGCTGGCGTCGGGTCAGGATTTCGATGAGTTCGGATTTGGTCATCGTTCGCGTCGTCGGGGCGATAGCCCGCCTGCGCCGGCCCGCTATCACGGGCCGGCGCGGCAGTCTTGGGCTTGCCGTTACTCGGACTTGTTGCCGTCCAGTTGCGCGCGCAGAAGCGCACCCAGGCTGGTGGTGCCGGTGGCGGCTTCGGCGGCGACCTTGTTGTATTCGGCCAGCGCTTCGGCGGTTTCGGCTTCGTCCTTGGCCTTGATCGACAGTTGCAGGCTGCGGCCCTTGCGGTCCATGCCGACGAACTTGGCTTCGATCCTGTCGCCGACCTTCAGGTGCTGCGAAGCGTCGTCGATGCGCTCGTGGCTGATGTCGCGCGCCGACACATAGCCTTCGATGCCGTCGGCCAGTTCGATGACCGCACCCTTGGCGTCAACTTCCTTGACCGTGCCTTCGACCTTGGAACCCTTCGGATGTGCGGCCATGTACTGGCCGAACGGATCCTGTTCCATCTGCTTCACGCCCAGGCTGATGCGCTCGCGTTCCGGGTCAACGGCCAGCACCACGGCATCCAGCGTGTCGCCCTTCTTGAAGTTGCGGGCCAGGTCTTCGCCGGTGGAATTCCACGAGATGTCGCTGAGGTGGATCAGGCCGTCGATGCCGCCGTCCAGGCCGATGAAGATGCCGAAATCGGTGATCGACTTGATCTGGCCGGAGACCTTGTCGCCCTTCTTGTGGGTGGCGGCGAAGGTTTCCCACGGATTGGCGGCGACCTGCTTCATGCCGAGCGAGATGCGGCGGCGTTCTTCGTCAACGTCCAGCACCATCACTTCGACTTCGTCGCCGACCTGCACGATCTTGGCCGGGTTGACGTTCTTGTTGGTCCAGTCCATTTCGGAGACGTGGACAAGGCCTTCGACGCCCGGTTCGATCTCGACGAACGCGCCGTAGTCGGTGACGTTGGACACCTTGCCGAACACGCGGCTGTTGGCCGGGTAACGGCGGGCGATGTTGTCCCACGGATCCTCGCCCATCTGCTTCAGGCCCAGCGAAACGCGGTTGCGCTCGCGGTCGTACTTCAGCACGCGCACGTCCAGCTCCTGGCCGACTTCGACCACTTCGGACGGATGGCGCACGCGCTTCCACGCCATGTCGGTGATGTGCAGCAGGCCGTCGATCCCGCCGAGGTCCACGAACGCGCCATAATCGGTCAGGTTCTTGACCACACCCTTCATCACGGCGCCTTCCTGCAACTTCTCGATCAGCTGCTCGCGCTCTTCCGAATGCTCGGATTCGACCACGGCGCGGCGCGAGACAACGACGTTGTTGCGCTTGCGATCCAGCTTGATGAGCTTGAATTCCAGCTCCTTGCCTTCCAGGTAACCGGGATCGCGCACCGGGCGCACATCGACCAGCGAACCGGGCAGGAACGCACGCACGTCCTTGATGTCAACGGTGAAGCCACCCTTGACCTTGCCGCTGATGCGGCCGGTGATGGTCGCGTTGGCTTCCAGGGCTTCTTCCAGTTCGTCCCACACCATCGCGCGCTTGGCTTTGTCGCGGGAGACGACGGTTTCGCCGAAACCATTCTCGACGGATTCCAGCGCCACCTTCACGGTGTCGCCGATGCCCACGTCGATTTCGCCGGCGTCGTTACGGAACTGTTCGATCGGCACGATGCCTTCGGACTTCAGGCCGGTGTTGATCACGACGACGTCGTTGCGCACGTCGATCACGGTGCCGGTGATGATGGCGCCGTTCTTCAGCTTGGCAAGCTGGGTCTGGCTCTGTTCAAACAGTTCTGCAAAAGATTCGGTCATTGCTTGTTTACTCGGTTGATGAAACAGACGGTGCCGCAGCTTGCTGCGCGGAAAAACCGTCCACCCGTTGTGGCCCTCGGCGGGATTGCCTGCCGGCCTGGATGTCGAAGTTGGAAAGCCGCCGGGAATCGTTCCCGCCGGGACTGGCCTGCCGCACGCTTCCGCGCCCTGTCGTGGCGCCGTCATTCGTGATGCCGCCAAGGGAAGCCGGGACAACCGCAATCAGACGCGGCTTACGGCTTCACGACGGCAAGGACACGGGCGACGACTTCGTCGATGCCGATGCCGGTGGTGTCGATGAGGACGGCGTCTTCGGCCGGCTTCAACGGCGCCACCGTGCGTTGGGCATCACGGGCGTCACGGGCGAGGATCTCGCGCAGCAGGTCTTCGATATTGACAGAAACCCCTTTTTCTTTCAACTGCTTATAGCGCCTTTGCGCCCTTTCGTCGGCGCTGGCGGTCAGGAACACCTTGTACGGGGCGTCCGGGAAGATCACCGTGCCCATGTCGCGGCCGTCGGCGACCAGCCCCGGCAACCGGCGGAAAGCCCGCTGGCGCTCCTTCAGTGCCGCCCGCACCTCCGGAATGGCGGCAATGGCCGAGGCCACGGTGCCGGTGGTTTCCAGGCGCAGTTCGTCGGTGGCATCGACGCCATTGACCTGCACGCGCAGCTCGCCGGCCGCGTTCTCGACGAAATTGACCCGGGTATCGAAGGTGCAGCGGACCAGGGCCGATGCGTCCGACAGGTCGATATGCGCCCAACTGGCAGCCACCCCGACCGCCCGGTACAGCGCGCCCGAATCCAGGTAATGCCAGCCCAGCCACGAAGCGGCGAGGCGGCTGACCGTGCCCTTGCCGGCGCCGGAGGGTCCATCGATGGTGAGGACGGGCGCGGGTTCGGTCATCGCCAGGCGGCCTTGTACGGTGGGGAGCGCAGATTATCGCCCAAACGCCTGCTTCGGCGAACTTCGCCCGCGCAAATGCTTGATTTGGCGGGGAAAGACCCGCTAGAATAGCCGGCTTCGCATTCCCGCATCCACCCAACAACGCAATTTTGCCGAGGTTTCATCATGAAGGTCCTGTCCTCCCTGAAGTCGGCGAAGGCCCGCCACCGCGACTGCAAGGTCGTGCGCCGCCGCGGCAAGGTCTTCGTGATCTGCAAGTCGAATCCGCGTTTCAAGGCGCGCCAGCGCTGAAACAACTGAGCACGTCCAAGGCGTGCCAGCGCCGATTCGCCAGAACGACACGCATCGACAAAAAACCGCCGCAAGGCGGTTTTTTGTCGTCCGCCATGCAAGGCGGCACCCTCCAGGCGGGAAAGGCACCTCAGAACTGATACCGCGCGCGCAAGCCGCAACTGCGAGCATCGTCGAGGAAACGCACGTCGATGACACCGCTGACAATTCTTGTTCGGGCCCGTCGATTCCCCGGCGGACAGCCCGATGCGGACGGAATGAGGCGCCGTGCCGTCGGCGCGGGCCGGTTGTGCGGTATAAAGACCGCTCTTTTCCGGGAGCCCCGTCATGACCCTCCGTGCCCATGCCCTGCCCCTTGCCGCTCTGCTTGGCTTTGCCTTGGCCGGCGCGGCCCACGCCGACACCTTGCTGATCGAACGCGTCAACAAGCCCGTTGCTGCCGTGCCGGCGCGCGGCCAGACCACCCAGCAGGTGCTCGCGCGCTTCGGCGAACCGGTGCAGAAACTGAACCCGGAAGGCGGCCAGAAGAAGCAATGGCCGACCATCAACCGCTGGGTCTATCCGGACTTCACCGTCTATTTCGAAAAGAGCCGGGTGATCGACGTGGTCGCCAACCGGGCCAGCGCCGAAGAGATCGGGCCGAAGCCGCCGATCCGCTGAGTCGTCAAGCCGGCGGCATGCCGTAAACTCTGCGGCCCCACGTCGCCGCCGCAATACGTCATGACCACCGCCTTTCGTTTCCCCGCGGAATGGGAGCCCCAATCCGCCATCCTGATCGCGTGGCCCAACGAGAACACCGACTGGGCCGCCCGGCTGGGCGAAGTCGAGGAAACCTACGTCGCCCTGGTCGCGGCGATCACCCGTTTCCAGACCGCGATCGTCTGCGTGACCGACGACGATCTGGAAACCTACGCGGCGGCACGTTTGCGATCCGCGCGGATCGACATGTCGCGCGTGCGCTTCGTCTCCAACGTCGAATACGACGACACCTGGCTGCGCGATTCCGGCCCGGTCACGCTGCGCAACAATGGCCCGCTTCACAACAGCGCGTTCAAGCTGCTGGACTTCCGCTTCACCGGCTGGGGCGGCAAGTTCGAAGCCAGTCGCGACGACCGCCTGTGCGGCGAGTTGTCGGGCATGAACCTGTTCCGCAACTACTTCGTGCAGAACATCGACTTTGCACTGGAGGGCGGCGCCATCGAAACCGACGGCGACGGCACCCTGCTGACCACCTGGCGCTGCCTGCACGAACGCCACCCCAACGAGACCCGCGAGCGCCTGCAGCGCGCCCTGTGCGGCTGGCTGGCGCAGGATCGCGTGCTGTGGCTCGACCACGGCTACCTGGAGGGCGACGACACCGATGCCCACATCGACACCCTGGCACGTTTCGCGCCCGGCGACGCCATCGTGTTCCAGGCCTGCGACGACCCGGGAGATTCGCACCATGCCGAACTGCAGGCGATGGCCGGCCAGATCGCCGCGCTGCGCACCATGGACGGCAGGCCCTATCGCCTGTTCCCGCTGCCATGGGCCAAACCGATCGTCGACGGGGGGCGGCGGCTGGCCGCTTCCTACGCCAACTATCTGATCGTCAACGGCGCGGTGCTGGTGCCGGCCTACGACGACGAGGCCGACGCGAAGGCCGCCGAGGTCATCGCCGCCGCCTATCCGGGCCGCGAAGTCGTGCCCGTGCCGTGCCGCCCGCTGATCCGGCAGAACGGCAGCCTGCACTGCATCACCATGCAATTGCCGGAAGGACTGGTCTAGGCGCCGAAGCCTTCCAGCACGACCTTGCCCCGGGCACGCCCGGATTCGATCAGGGCATGCGCGCGCTTGAGGTTGGCGGCGTTGATCGTGCCGAAGTGTTCGGCCTGGGTGCTGCGCAACCGGCCGGATTCCAGCAGCTTCGCCACTTCGTCGAGCAACTCGCCCTGGCGGGCCATGTCGGCGGTGGCGAACAGGGAGCGGGTGAACATCATTTCCCAGTGCACCGAAACGCTCTTGCGCTTGAACGGCATGGCATCCA
>JASGDT010000047.1:0-69012 GCA_047607085.1 Pseudoxanthomonas sp.
GCCGCACCTGCCGCGTCCACGCTGAGCCTGATCAGCGCGCCACCGCCTCGCTACCCGCCGGAGGCCCTGCGCGCCGGCACCGCGGGTGAAGTGTTGATGGAATTCACCGTCAACACCGATGGCTCGGTCAGTGGCGCACGCGTGGTGCGCGCCACCCCGGTGCGCGTGTTCGACCGCGAGGCGATCAACGCGGTGCGTCGTTGGAAGTTCGCGCCCATCGCCACGCCGACCACCACCCGTCGCACGATCAACTTCAGGCCGGGTTGATGGCGCGGCGGGCCACGGTCCGCGAACGGCAGCAACGAAGAACCCGCGCTGGCAACCACGCGGGTTCTTCGGCATGCGTTTCAGCCATCGTCCGTCTTGCCTGCGGGAGCGCAGGCGATCACCAGCGCTCGTGCAGCAACTGTTCCACTTCTTCGCGTTGCGGAATGCTGGCCTGCGCGCCCAGGCGCGTGCAGGCCAGCGCGGCGGCGGCGCAGGCTTCGCGCAAGGCGGCCTGCATGGCGGCCTGACGATTCAGCGCTGCAACCAGCACGCCGCAGAAGGTGTCGCCGGCAGCCGTGGTGTCCAGCGCTTCGACCGCGAACGACGGCAGCTCGATGATTTCGCCGTCCTGCCGCGCGATGCAGCCGCGCGAACCCAGCGTCACCACCACGCCCGGCACGCGCAGGCGCGAGAGCTTTTCCGCGACATCGCCATCCGCACCGACGATGGCATCCAGTTCGCCTTCGTTGACGATCAGCAGGTCCAGCGCATCCAGCAATTCCGCCGGCAGCGACTGCGCCGGTGCGGCGTTCAAGGCCACGCGCACGCCGGCCGCATGCGCCTGTTGCGCGCAGCCGAGCACGGTGGGTAGCGGCGTTTCCAGTTGCAGCAGCAGCCAGCCGACGCCATCCAGCGACGGCAGGTGTTGCGGCAGCAGGGCCATGTTGGCGCCGGGCGCGACGGTGATCGCGTTCTCGGCGCTGTCGGCCACGCAGATGAAGGCCGCACCGGTGGGCCGCTCGCTGCGCACGATGTGCAATTGCACGCCGGCATCGCGCAGCGAGGCTTGCATCGCCCTGGCGGCATCATCGTCGCCCAGCGCCAGCAACATGCGCGTCTTCGCGCCGCCGGCGCGCGAACACGCCACCGCCTGGTTGGCGCCCTTGCCGCCAGGGAAGGTGGCGAACTCGCGGCCCAGCACGGTTTCGCCTGGCGCCGGCACGTGCGCGGCGCTCACCACGAAATCGAGATTGGCCGAGCCGGCGACCAGTACGGCCGGATCTTGAGCGTTCATCGTTTCAACCTGCCATGCCGCCGTGACGCAACAATGCATCGATCTTCGGCGCGCGCCCACGGAAGGCGCGGAAGTTGTCGGCCGCGCTGCGGCTGCCGCCCCGCGCCAGCACCTCGAAGCGGAAGCGCGCACCGGTTTCGGCGATCTTTTCCGGTGCTTCCTCGAACGCGGCGTAGGCATCGGCGCTCAATACTTCGGCCCATTTGTAGCTGTAATAGCCGGCCGCGTAACCACCGGAAAAGATGTGGCCGAACTGGTGCGGGAAACGCGCCCACGCCGGCGGGACATTCACGGCCACCTCGCTGCGCACGTCCTGCAACAGGGCCATCACGTCATCGTGCGCCGGGTCGAAGCGCGTGTGCAGCAGCATGTCGAACAGGCCGAATTCCAGTTGTCGCACGGTCTGCATGCCGCCCAGGAAATTTTTCGCCGCGACCATCTTGTCGAACAGTTCGCGCGGCAGCGGCTCGCCGGTTTCGACGTGCGCGGTCATCGCCTGCACGCGCTGCCACTCCCAGCAGAAGTTCTCCATGAACTGGCTCGGCAATTCCACCGCGTCCCATTCGACGCCGTTGATGCCGGCCACCGGCAGTTCGCCGACTTCGGTCAGCAACTGGTGCAGGCCGTGGCCCATTTCATGGAACAGGGTGATCACATCGGTGTGGCGGAGCGTGGCCGGCTTGCCATCGCCGCCCTTGCCGAAATTGCACACCAGATACACCAGTGGCGTCTGTGTGCCCGCGGGTTTGTCGCGGCGGTTGCGGCAGTCGTTCATCCACGCGCCGCCGCGCTTGCCTTCGCGCGCGCACAGGTCCAGATAGAACTGCCCGACCAGCGAGCCGTCGCGGTTGACGATGCGGAAGAAGCGCACATCCTCGTGCCAGACCGGCGCGGTGTCGGCTTCGACTTTCACGCCGTACAAGGTTTCGATGACGCCGAACAAGCCGGCCAGCACCTTCGGTTCGGTGAAGTACGGCTTCACTTCCTGCTCGGAAAAGCGGTAACGCGCCTGCTTGAGTTTTTCGCTGGCATACGACACGTCCCACGCCTCCAGCGTTTGCAGGCCGAGATGTTCGCGGGCGAAGGTTTCCAGCTCGGCGCGGTCGCGTTGCGCATAGGGCTTGGCGCGTACACCGAGGTCGCGCAGGAAGGCCAATGCTTCGTCTGCGTCCCTTGCCATCCTGGTTTCCAGCGAATACGCGGCGTAGTCGGCAAAACCGAGCAGCGTGGCCAGCTCCGCGCGCAGCGTCAGGATCTTCTTGATGACTTCGCCGTTGTCCAGCGCCGGGTCGTCGCCCTGGTCCGAAGCGCGCACCGCGTAGGCGCGATAGACCTGCTCGCGCAGCGCGCGGTCGTCGGCGTGGGCCAGCAGCGGCAGGTAGCTGGGCGCCTGCAAGGTGAATTTCCAGCCTCGCTTGTTGTCTTTTTCGGCGGCGGTGCGGGCGGCGGCGATGGCTTCGGCCGGCAAACCGGCCAAACGCGTTTCGTCATCGACGATCAGCGACCACGCATCGGTGGCGTCGAGCAGGTTTTCGGAAAACTTCGACGACAATGCGGCCAGTTCTTCCTGCACCTGCGCGAAGCGCGCCTTCTTGTCATCCGGCAGCTCCGCGCCGCCGAGGCGGAAATTGCGCAGTTCGTTTTCGACGGCCTTGCGCCGCGCGTCGCCGGCATTGGCGAAATCCGGCGTTTCGGACAATGCCTTGTATTGGCCAAACAGCGCCAGGTTCTGGCTCAGCGCGGTGCCGAAGCGGGTCACCCTGGGCAGGTTGTCGTTGTAGGCGGCGCGCAGCTCCGGCGTGTTGATCACCGCCTGCAAATGGCCGACCACGCCCCAGGCGCGCCACAGTTTTTCGGTGGCGTCGTCGATGGGCACGACGAAGTTTTCCCAAGTGACCGGGGCGATGGTTTCGGCGGCTTTCACAGCCGCTTCGGCATCGGCGATCAATTGTTCGATTGCCGGGGCGATGTGCTCGGGCCGGATTTCGTCGAAACGCGGCAGGCCGGAGAAATCGAGCAGCGGATTGGTCATGGGGATTCTGCGTTGGATCGTCCGAATCAGGATGACGGCTGGAGGCGGGAAATCCAAGGGGTGTCGTTTTTGCCGGTCACGACCGGCACGACCGGAAAATGCGATGATGCCCCTTTCGCCGTCCATGCCCACCGCCATGACTCGACCGCTGTTCCTGTCGGCCCTCCTGCTGGCCGCCGTGCCACTGGCGCAGGCCGATGAATCCGCCTCCGACCGTGCCTTCAAGGCCATCTACGAAGCCGAATACACTTGGCGCGTGGCCGAAACCGGTGGCGTTGACGAGGACAGCGACAACACCGGCGGCAACAGCCGCCTGCCCGATGTCGGTGCACAAGCGCAGGCCGCGCGGCTGGCGAAGTGGGAGGCGGTGCTGGCGCAGCTGGACAAGCTGGATGAAGGCGGGCTGTCGGCGGAAAACCGCATCAACCTGGCCGTGTATCGGCCGCAGGTCGAAGACCTGGCCGCCAGCGTGCGCCTGCGCGCCTACGAGATGCCGTTCAACGCGGACTCTTCGTTCTGGTCGAACCTGGGCTTCATGGCGCAGAAGCGTTTCGACGATGCCAGGGCCGCCCGCGCCTACATCGCGCGGCTGGTGGATGTACCGCGTTACTTCGGCCAGCAGATCGACAACATGCGCAGCGGGCTGGCGCGCGGCTTCAGCGTGCCGCGCGCGGTGCTGGCCGGTCGCGACGTTTCCATCGCGGCCATCGCCGAATTGAAGGATCCGCAGCTGGCTTCGTTCTACGCGCCGTTCAGGCAATTGCCGAACCGCATCCCCGCCGACGAGCAGGAAAAACTGCGCGCCGAGGCGAAAGCCGCGATCGCGCAATCGGTGATCCCCGCCTACGCCAGGCTGCTGCAATTCTTCCGCAGCGAATACATGCCGCAGGCGCGCACCACGCTGGCTGCCGAGGCGATGCCGGACGGCGCGGCCTACTATCGGCAGCAGATCCGCGAATACACCACGCTGGATCTGTCGCCGCAGGAAATCCACGACATCGGACTGGCCGAGGTGGCGCGCATCCAGCAGCAGATGACCGCGATCATCGACCAGGTCGGTTTTGCCGGGCGCAGCCCGCAGACCCGCTTTGCCGACTTCCTGCAATTCCTGCGCAGCGACCCGCAGTTCTACGCGAAGACCCCGCAGGAACTGCTGGACCGCGCCGCGTGGATCGCCAAGCGCACCGACGGCGAGGTCGGCAAGCTGATCGGTACCCTGCCGCGCCGGCGCTTCACCATTGTCGAAGTGCCGGCCGACATCGCCCCGTTCTGGACCGCCGGCCGTGGCGGTGTCGATACCTACTGGCTCAACACCTACGACCTGCCCTCGCGCCCGCTGTACAACCTGCCGGCGCTGACCCTGCACGAGTCCTCGCCCGGCCATTCGCTGCAGGGCGCGCTGGCCGAGGAGCAGGGCGACCAGCCGGCGTTCCGCCGCGACAACTACATTTCCGCCTACGGCGAGGGCTGGGGCCTGTATTCGGAAAAACTGGGCGAGGAAATGGGCATCTACCAGACGCCCTACGAACACTTCGGCCGCCTGACCTACGAAATGTGGCGCGCCTGCCGGCTGGTCATCGACACCGGCGTGCACCACTTCGGCTGGACCCGCGAGCAGGCGCTGGCCTACCTGCGCGAGCGCACCGCGCTGTCCGAACACGAGGTCACCACCGAGGTCGATCGCTACATCTCGTGGCCGGGACAGTCGCTTTCGTACAAATTGGGCGAAATTGCCATCGTCCGCCTGCGCGCCGAGGCCGAGCGCGAGCTGGGGCCGAAATTCGACGTCAAGGCCTTCCACGACGCCATCCTCAAGCAGGGCTCGGTGCCGCTGCCGGTGCTGGAGGCGCAGGTGCGGGGATACGTCGCGGCGGCCAAGGCCGCGCCATGACCCGGATTTCCTGTCGGTGCGGGATGGCGGGCCAGAAGCCAAGTGCTTGTCCCGCAAGGAAAATGCGTGCATAATGTGCGGCTCGCTGCGTCCGCCCCGGCTTGGTCCGGGTGAGTCAGCCGCAAGTCGAGGCCGAAGTTTCCCGGGCTACGGGAAACCCAAAATCAACGATAAGGTGCACAACGATGTCTCGCGTATGCCAAGTTTCCGGCAAGCGTACGGTGACGGGTAACAACGTCTCCCACGCCAACAACCACACCCGCCGCCGCTTCCTGCCCAACCTGCATGAACGCCGCTTCTGGGTCGCCAGCGAAAACCGCTGGGTCAAGCTGAAGGTTTCCGCGCACGCGCTGCGCACCATCGACAAGGTGGGCATTGACGCCGTTCTGGCCGATCTGCGCGCCCGCGGCGAAAAGATCTAAAGGAGAACGGACATGGCAGGCAAGCGCGACAAGATCAAGCTGGTGTCCACGGCCGATACCGGCCACTTCTACACCACCGACAAGAACAAGAAGAACACCCCCGGCAAGATGGAAATGAAGAAGTACGACCCGGTGGTGCGCAAGCACGTGATCTACAAGGAAGCCAAGATCAAGTGACGCAATGGCGCGTTCGCGAAGCGAACGCCTTTGCCGCTGCGCCACCCCCGCGAAGGCGGGGGCTCCACGGGCAGCGAAGACAACCCGCCCCATGGCGGGTTTTCTTTTGCCCGTTTCCCGGCACAATCGCCGCCATGCCCATCCCGACTTCCACCGCCTGATGGATCTGCACTGGTCGGTCGGCGCCGCGCTGCTGGCCCTCGACTGGACGATCCGCTTCGCCGCGCTGTGGTGGATCCCGTCGCGGACCACGCCGGCGGCGGCGCGGAGCTGGCTGCTGCTGGTCGCCTTCGTGCCGCTGCTGGGCTTGCCGCTGTACCTGTTTCTGGGCCATCCGTGGCTGTCGCGCGAACGCGTGCGCCGGCAGGCGCTGGCCTCGCAGGTGATCCGCGAGCAGCAGGCGCCGTTGAAACACCTGCGCTGGACGCCGGTCGGCGACGGTGCCGACAGCGAGATGGCGCCGCTGCTGGAACGGCTGGGCGACTTCATGCCGACCCACGGCAATGCGGTCGAACTGCTCGACGACTACGATGCCTCGCTGCGCGCGCTGATCGGGGACATCGACCGCGCGGCGCAGCGCGTGCACCTGCTCTATTACCTGATGTTCGACGACCGGGTCGGCGACGCCGTGGCCGCCGCGCTGAAACGCGCCGCCGCGCGCGGGGTCGAGTGCCGGCTGCTGCTGGATGCCACCGGCGCCCGTCGCGGACTGCGCCGCTACGCCGCCGAACTGCGCAAGGCGGGGGTGCAGGTGCACGAACTGCTGCCCGGCGGCCTGCGCTGGCGCCGCAGCGGGCGCATGGACCTGCGCAACCACCGCAAGATCGCGGTGATCGACAACGCCGCCGCCCACGTCGGCTCGCAGAACCTGGCCGCGGCGGAATTCGTGCGCGGTTTCCCCAACCGCGAGCTGGTCGCGCGCGTGCACGGGCCGGCGGTCGCGCACCTGGAAGCGGTGTTCGCCAGCGACTGGTTCATCGAGACCGGCGAACGCCTGCAGGTCGCGCCGACCGCGCCGGTACAGCACGCCGACGTCGCCGCGCAGCTGCTGCCCAGCGGCCCGGCCTATCCGTTCGCGAACGCGCGCGACACGGTCAACGCGCTGATCCACCTGGCCAAGCGCCGGCTGGTGCTGGTCACGCCGTACTTCGTGCCCGACGACGCGACCCTCAGCGCGCTGCGCATCGCCGCGCTGTCGGGCGTGGACGTGCAACTGATCCTGTCGGCCACCAACAACCAGCGGCTGACGTCGTGGGCGCAGGAGTCCTACTACGGGGAGCTGCTGGCCAGCGGGGTCAGGATTGCGCTGTACCGCCCGCATTTCCTGCACGCCAAGCACCTGAGCGTGGACGACGGCATGGCGCTGGTCGGCTCGATCAACCTGGACATCCGCTCGTTCGCGCTGAACGCGGAGATCGGCCTGCTCTGCTACGACCGCGGCGTGGTCGCGCGGATGCGCGAAATCGAAGCGTCGTACCTGGCCGATTCGGATTTCGTCCTGGCGCAGGAGTGGAAGAAACGCCCGGCATGGCGGCGCAGCCGCGAGGGATTCGCGCGGCTGATGGATTTCCTGATGTGATCGCCCATCCCTCTCCCTTCGTGATAAGAGCCTGCCCCGCGCAGGTGGGGGCGGGGAGAGATGGCTTTGCCCCTACAATGCGGCGATGACGAACGGATCGGACGACGCGGTTTTCGACATCGCCATCGTCGGCGGCGGCGCGGGCGGCGTGCTGGCCGCGATCCATGCGCTGCGGCTGGCGACGGCGCCGAAGCGCATCGCGCTGATCGAACCGGCGGCGAACCTCGCCGAAGGCGTGGCCTATGCCACGCGCCATCGCGAACACGTGCTCAACGTGCCGGTGCGGCGGATGAGCGCGTTCGCCGACGCGCCCGACGACTTCCTCGACTACGTCGGCATCGGCAGCGACCGTACCGCGTCGGGCCAGCGTTACGCCGAGCGCCGCCGCTACGCCGAATACCTGCGCGTGCGGCTCGACGAAGCGCGGCAGGCCAGCCCCGCGACGCTGCGCGTCGTCCGCGATCGCGTCGTTGAACTGGACTTCGAGCCAGGCAACGGTCCGGCGCGGCTCGCGCTGGCGAACGGCGCGCCGCTGCATGCGCACGGCGTCGTCGTCGCCATCGGCAACCGCGCACGGCCGCTGCCGGCGCGCGGCGCGAATTCGCTGCCCGCGGCGAAGCTGCTGGCCGCGTGGGACTACGATGCGGTGAAGCGCATCGACCGCGACGCCGACGTCTGCATCGTCGGTTCCGGCCTGAGCATGGCCGATGCGCTGCTGAGCCTGTCCGGCAACGGCCACCGCGGCGCGCTGCACGTGCTGTCGCGCCACGCGATCCTGCCGCTGCCGCACACCGCTTCGCACCGGGTCGCCGAATTCGACGTGCCGCCGCTGCTGGCGCAGACGCTGCGCCAGCGCGTGCGCGCGTTGCGCGGGCACATGCGCGCAGCGGCCGCGGCCGGGCTGCCGTGGCAGGCGGTGATGGAACGGCTGCGCCCGCACGGGCCGGCCCTGTGGCAATCGCTGTCGGCGGCCGACCAGCGCCGCTTCCTGCGTCACGCGGCGCGCTACTGGGACGTGCACCGCCACCGCGTCGCGCCGCAGGTGCACGCGTGCATCGAGGCGCTGCGCGCCGACGGCCGCCTGCGCGTGCACCGCGGCCGCTTGCGCCACGCGATCGCGCAGGGCAATTGCGTGCGCCTGGGCTGGCAGCGGCACGACGGCCGCCTGCGCGAATTCGACGTCGATGCGGTGGTCAACGCCACCGGCGTGGAGCTGCGCGCGCAGGCCATGCGCAACCCGTTGCTCGACGGCCTGCTCGGCCGTGGTCTGGCCCGGCCCGGCCCGCACGGCATCGGCATCGACACCGCGCCCGACGGCCGCGTGCTCGACGCCGGCGGCCGCGCGCAGCCGCGCCTGTTCGCGCTGGGCAGCCTGCGCATCGGCACGCTGTGGGAAAGCATCGCCGTGCCGGAGTTGCGGGTGCAGGCCGAAGCCATTGCCGGGGAACTGCTCTTGTAACCACCCACGGGCAAGTCGGCTGCTTCGCCGCCTGCGAAGAGGCAGCAGCAGCGGTTTCTGCTTCCACTGGCAGCATGTCGCGGGAGCGACTTCCCGCGCGTCCGCCACCGCGTAGAATCCAGCCGGTTGCCGCGCGGGAGGGAGTGCTTGTCGAACTGGGTGCTGCTGCTGGTGTCGATCGGCTACGCCGTGCTGCTGTTCACGGTGGCGTGGTGGGGCGATCGCCGCCCGCTGTATCCCGACCGACCGTGGCTGCGGCCGCTGGTGTATTCGCTGGCGCTGGCGGTGTACTGCAGTTCGTGGACCTTCTACGGGGCGGTCGGCAGCGCGGTGCGCAACGGCGTCGGCTACCTGCCGATCTACCTGGGTCCGCTGCTGCTGCTGCTGTTCGGCTGGCGCATCATCGAGCGGCTGGCGCTGATCGCGCGCAGCCAGAACACCGTCTCCATCGCCGACTTCATCTCCGCGCGCTATGGCCGTTCGCGGCGGCTGGCCGCGCTGGTCACGGTGATCGCGCTGATCGGCGTGGTGCCGTACCTGGCGCTGCAATACAAGGCGGTGGCGCTGAGCCTGGGCGTGCTGACCGGGCAGAATGGCGAAACCGGCTTCTTCACCGATCCGGCGCTGTACGTCGCGCTGCTGATGGCCTTGTTCGCGGCCTTGTTCGGCACCCGCCAGGTCGATGCCACCGAGCACCACCACGGCATGATGCTGGCGATCGCGCTGGAGTCGGTGGTCAAGCTGGTGGCGATGGTCGCCATCGGCGTGTTCGCGTGGCTGTGGCTGGGCGGCAGCGTGCAGGTCAACGCGGCGGCGCGCACGCTGTTCCAGAACGCGCCGCCGGTCGGCTTCGTCACCCAGACGTTGCTGGGCTTCCTCGCCATCGTCTGCCTGCCGCGGCAGTTCCATGTGGCGGTGGTCGAATGCGGCGAAGTCGGCGACATCCGCCGCGCGCGCTGGCTGTTCGGTGGCTACCTGCTGTTGATCTCGGCGATGGTGGTGCCGATCGCCGGCGCCGGCGTCGCCATGTTCGGCGGCGACAGCCGGGTCGCCAGCGACAGCTTCGTGCTGGCGCTGCCGATGGCCTCCGGCAGCAATGCGCTGGCGCTGGTTGCCTACGTCGGCGGTTTTTCCGCCGCCACCGGCATGGTCATCGTCGCCAGTACCGCACTGGCGACGATGGTCAGCAACGACCTGGTGATGCCGCTGCTGCTGCGCCGCGGCGAGGCGCTGGCGACCGCCGACATGGCCACGCGGGTGCTGTGGATCCGCCGCGTCGCCATTGGCGTGCTGGCGCTGGGCGCCTATTCGTATTACCGGTACAGCAGCGGCCATGAGAGTTCGCTGGCGTCGTACGGCCTGATCGCGTTCGCCGCGGTGGCGCAGTTCGCGCCGGGCCTGCTCGGGGGGCTGTACTGGCGCGGGGCGAGCCGCCGCGGCGTCGAGATCGGCATGGCGGTCGGCTTTGCGGTGTGGATCTATACCTTGCTGCTGCCGTCGCTGTCGGCCAGCGGCTGGCTGGGGCCGGAATGGCTGCAGACCGGCCCGTTCGGCGTGCATTGGCTGCGCCCGCAGCAGTTGTTCAACCTCAGCGGCTGGGATGCGCTGACCCACGGCACGTTCTGGTCGCTGCTGCTCAACGCCGGCACGATGATGCTGGTGTCGGCGCGCTGGCGGCCGGGCGTGGACGAGCGCCTGCGCATCGCCCCGTTCCTGGACCCGTACGCGCAGCGGCAGGCGCTGGTGCCCAGCGAATGGCCCGGCAGCGTGCGCGTGTCCGACCTGCTGTCGCTGGCCGAGCGCGTGGTCGGCGAGCGCCACGCGCGCCGCGCCTTCGCCGAACAGGCGGCGTCGATGTCGCGCGAGCTGAAGGCCGACGCGCCGGCCGACCGCGCCTGGGTGCAGTTCACCGAACGCCTGCTCGCGGCCGCGATCGGCGCCGCGTCGGCGCGGCTGGTGCTGACCAGCGTGCTGCGCGGCTCGGGCATGGAGCTGGCCGAGGTGGTCGCGGTGCTGGACGAGGCCGGGCAGGAGCTGCGCTTCAATCGCGAGATCCTTTCGACCACGCTGGAAAACATTTCCGCCGGGGTCAGCGTGGTCGATGCCGACATGCGGTTGATTGCATGGAATCGCCGCTACCAGCAGATGTTCGGCTATCCGGTCGGCATGCTCTACGTCGGCCGCCCGGTCGCCGACCTGATCCGCTGGAACGCCGAGCGCGGCGAGCTGGGCGAAGGCGGCATCGAGGAACAGATCGACAAGCGCATCGGCTACATGCGCGCCGGCGCGGCCTACGTGTTCGAGCGCGTACGCAGCGACGGCCGCGTGATCGAAATGCGCGGGCAAGCGCTGCCCGGCGGCGGCTACGTCACCAGCTACAACGACGTCACCGATTTCAAGCACGCCGAACAGGCGCTGCGCGAAGCCAACGAAACCCTGGAAATGCGCGTGACCGAGCGCAGCCGCGAGGCCGAGGCGGCGCAGCAGTCGAAGACCCGCTTCCTGGCCGCGATCGGCCACGACGTGCTGCAACCGCTCAATGCCGCGCGCTTGTTCACCAGCGCCCTGCGCGAAAGCGACGAACCCGGCGAACAACGCCACCTGGCCGAACGCATCGACGCCGCGCTGCGCGCCGCCGAGGAATTGCTTGACGGCCTGCTCGACGTGTCGCGGCTGGATGCCGGCGGCCTGCACGTGCAGGTGTCCGACTTCGACGCCGGCGAACTGCTGCGTGAACTGGCCGCGCAATACGCGCCCATCGCCGCCGGTCGTGGCCTGGACCTGCGCGTGCACGCGCGCGCCGTGCCGGTGCGCAGCGACCGCCGCCTGCTGCGCCGGGTATTGCAGAACTTCATCGCCAATGCGCTGCGCTACACCCGCCACGGCCGCATCGTGCTGGGCCTGCGCGCGCGCGGCGAGCAGGTGGAATTGCAGGTCTGGGACAGCGGGCCGGGCATCCCCGGGCAGCACATGCGGCAGATCTTCGACGAATTCCACCGCTTCCAGCAGCCGTTCGACTGGGGCGAGCAGGGCCTGGGCCTGGGCCTGTCTATCTGCCAGCGCATCTCGCGCCTGCTCGGCCACGAACTGAACGCGCGCAGCGTGGTCGATCGCGGCAGCATGTTCTCGATCGCCGTGCCGCGTGCGGCGGCGCTGGCGCCGCGGGCCGCGCCGACGCGGCGGCTGGAAGCGCTGGCGGGCGATTCGCTGCAGGGCCTGCGCGTGCTGTGTGTCGATAACGACAAGGAAATTCTCGACGGCATGCGCGCCCTGCTGGGCCGCTGGAAAGCCGACATCCTGACTGCGAGCACGGTCGATGAAGCCGTGCAGAAGATGCAGCAGGCGCCGGCGGTGATGCTGGTCGATTACCACCTGCACGACCGCCTGGACGGACTGGACACGCTGGACGCGCTGCGCGCCGCCAGCCCCGGCCCGGTGGCCGGCGCGTTGCTCACGGCAGACGGCCGCGACGAGCTCAAGCGCGAAGCGCGCACACGCGGTTATCGCCTGTTGACCAAGCCGGTGAAGCCGGCTTCGCTGCGCGCGTTCCTGGCCGCGCAGCAGCAGAATGCGCCGACCGAATCCTGAAGTCGCACGCCTTGCGGCGCGTCCTACAACAAGCGGTCGCGCTTGACCGTCAGGTAACGTTCCACCAAGGCGGCGGGCAGGTCTTCACAAGTGGTGTCGAGCACCATCACCCGGTGGCTGCGCAGGGCGTCGTGGGCGGCAGTGCGCTGTTCCAGGTAGCGCGCCACCGCGCCGGCGCGGATGGCAGCGGGCAGGTCGTGCACCGGTTGCGACAGCGCAGCGTCGATGGCGGTTTCGCGCAGGCTGGCCACGCAGACCAGATGGCGCTTCTGCAACAGGCGCACGGCCGCCAGCAGGTCTTCGATGTCTTCGTCGCGCACGTTGGTGGCCAGCATCACCAATGCACGACGGCGCTGGCGCAGGCTCAATTCGGTGGCGGCGGCCAGATAGTCGGTGGCGACCGGTTGCGCCTGCAGGTCGTAGCTGGCGCGCAGCAAGGTATCGATCGCGCCCATGCCGCGTTGCGGTGCGACCCAGCGGGCGGCATCGCCGCTGGCGTACAGGCCGACCGCATCGCCCTGGCGCAAGGCCAGGTACGACACCACCAGCGCGGCATTGAGCGCGTGGTCGAAGTGCGACAGTTCGCCCTCGCGCGCCAGCATGCGCCGGCCGGTGTCCAGCAGCAGCATGACCTGCTGGTTCTTTTCGTCCTGGTATTCGCGCGAGATCAGCTTGCGCATGCGCGCGGTGGCCTTCCAGTCGAGCTGGCGCAGGCTGTCGCCGGTGCGGTACTCGCGCATCTGGTGGAAGTCGGTGCCTTCGCCGCGGCGGCGCTTGATGTGCGCGCCGACCAGTCGCGAGGCCTGTTCGGCGCTGAACAGCGCGAAGCGGGTCAGTGGCGCGAAATTGGGGAACACGCGCACGCGCTGCGGTGCGTCGGCGATGCGCGACTGCTTCCACAGGCGCAGCGGTGAAGCCAGGCGCAATTGCACGCCATCGAATTGCGCATCCCCACGTTCGCCCGGGCGAAGTCGATACGCGAAACTGGCGGTGGTCAGCGGCGGCAGCTTGAGTTTTTGCGGCAGGCCTTCGGAATGCCAGCCGCCGGGGTGCAGGTCGAACACTTCCAGCCGCTGCGCCCGGGCCAGGGTTTCGATGCGCAGGACGACTTCGCGTTGCACGCCGACCGGCAGGGCCTCGGGCAGGTCGCGCACGGCCAGCGGAGTTTCGCGCTTGTGCAGTCGCCACGCATCGAACGCCGCCAGCAAGGCCAGCACTGCGCCGCTGGCCCACCACGCCGGCATCGGCACGCCGAGCAGCAGCACGGCGAGGCCGCACAGGCTCCAGGCGACCAGCAGGACGAGCAGCGGCGCGGCGGGAATCACTTCCGCGGCGCCTCCACCTTGGCCAGCAGCGCGTGCAGCGCATCGTCGGGCGATTGGCCTTCGATCTGCAATTCCGGCGACAAGTTGATGCGGTGGCGCAGGGCGGGCTTGGCGATTTCGCGCACGTCGTCGGGGACGACGAAATCGCGGCCACTCAGCACCGCCTGCGCGCGCGCGGCGCGCACCAGCGCGATGCTGCCGCGCGGGCCGGCGCCCAGGGCGATGCCGGGCCACTTGCGGGTGGCGGCGACAATGCGTACCGCGTAGTCGATCACCTGCTCATCGACCACGGTCGCAGCCACGCCGCGCTGCATCGCCAGCAAGTCGGCCGCGCTGGCCACGCGCGCGATCTGCGACAGGTCGAAGTCGGCGGCGCTGCGGCCGGTGGTGATGGCGTCAACCATGCGCTTCTCGTCTTCCAGCGTGGGGTAGCCGATCAGCACCTTCAGCAGGAAGCGATCCAGTTGCGCTTCCGGCAAGGGGTACGTGCCTTCCTGTTCGACCGGGTTCTGCGTGGCCAGGGCCATGAACGGCGGCGGCAGGGCGAAGGATTTGCCTTCGATGGTCACCTGTCCTTCCTGCATCGCCTCCAGCAGCGCCGACTGGGTCTTGGCCGGTGCGCGATTGATCTCGTCGGCCAGCAGCAGATTGGCGAACACCGGGCCGCGACGGATCTTGAAGCTCTCGGTCTTCGGATCGTAAACGGCGTGGCCGCTGATGTCGCCGGGCATCAGGTCGGGGGTGAACTGCACGCGCGAATGCTGCAGGTCCAGCGCCTGCGCCAGTGCGCGCACCAGCAGGGTCTTGCCCAGGCCGGGCACGCCTTCCAGCAATACGTGGCCGCCGGCCAGCAGTGCGATCAGGATCTGGTCGAGCACGTCGGGCTGGCCGATGAAGGCTTTCGCGACTTGCTCGCGGATGGCGGCGACGCGCTCGCCGAGGGCGTCGCCCGCAATCATGGCCGTCGTCGTTGCGGTGATGTCGGATTCGCTCATGGTCGGTTTCTCAAGTCGATCAAGGTGGAAATGCGGTCGCGGAACGCGGCCTTGTCGTGCGAAGCGGGCACTTGCAGCGCCTTGCGCAGCACGTCGGCGGGCAGTTTGAAGCGTTCGGCCAATGCGGCGATCTGCGGCTCGCCGGTCAGCGCGGCGGCGACCGGGTCGCGGCGGCGCAGGCGCGAAAGAAACGCCTGGCGCACGGCGGCATACAGCACCGCGCCGCGACCATGGCGGAACAGCAGGTCGCCGCTGGCGCGCACGTGTTCCAGCAGCGAGCGCCGTTCCAGCACCGGCGCAGGCCGCAACGGGCCGAAGCGGCGCGCACGCAGCCACAGCCACGCCAGCAACGCCAACGCCAGCGGCACCCACACCACCCAGCCGCGCGCCAGCAGCCAGCGCCACAGCGACGGCATCTGCGCGGCATAGACCAGGTGCATCGTGCCGTGGCCGTAGTTCGGCGCCAGCACCTGTCGCGCCAGCGCGCGGTGCGGCACGTCGCGCAAGCCGCCGTCGGCCGGGCCGAAGCCGCCGAAAAGACCGCCCATGCCGTCGCGGCCATTGCTCAGGAAATCCATGTCGGCCAGCACGTCGATGCGGCCCTCGCCATGCGCCAGCCGCGCATATGCCTGGCCGTTCTTCAAATCGCCCCACGACAGCTGCGGCACCACGTCGATGAAATCGAAGCGGCGGCCGTTGCAGAATTCCACGTGCGGGTCTTCGCCTTCGACGAGCAGTTGCACGCATTCGCGCCGGTCTCCGTCGCCGTTGCGCAGTTGCAGGCCGATTTCATCGAACAACACGGCCGGCAGCTTGCTGTCCCAATCGTATTCGGCCGGCGTGCGCACGATCAGATGGCCGCCGCCTTCGACCCAATCCAGCACGCGCCGCACGTCCGGCGGCGACAACGCGCGCGGGTCGTTGAACAGCAGCAGCGTGTCGCGCCGACCCAGCGCATGCGCGGACAGATCCAGCCGTTGCCGCGCATCCACGCGCAGGCCGTCGGCTTCCAGCGATTTGCGCAGCGCGTACAGCGGGTTGTACAGCGCCTCGCCGCGCGGCGGCAGCGGCACGTCCTTTTCCACGCGGTGGTAGTTGTGCAGGAACCACGCCGCCGCCACGACGACGACGACCACGACCACCAAGGCCGGCACGCCGATGCGCGCGGCATTCCATTCCCGGCGGCGGTTGGCGTTGCGCGCGGCGTTCATGCGGCCCACCCGTAGCGTTGCTGCAACTGGCCGAGCAAATCCTCGAACTGATTTTCTTCCGGCAGGTGCTGCGCATAGGCGGCGTATTGCCACACCTGCACCATGCGCGCGAACAACTCGCGCTCGTTGGCATCTTGCAAGCGGCGCGCAGCGCGCAGGCATTGCGCCTCGGTCGCGCCCGGCGGCAAGGCGACCTGCGCGTGCGCGGACATGCCTTCGACGCTGGCGCGGTACAGCAGGGCCAGCGCGTGGCGCGGCTTGCCTTCGCGCCACAGTTGGCGCGCGGCGGCGGCGATGTCCGGCGGCAGCAGATCCGGCGGTTGCAGGGTTTCGGTCCGCACTTGCGTCGGCGCCGTTTCCGGCTTGCGCAGGCGGCCGCGCATCCATGGCAGCCAGCGCGGCAGCGTGATCAGCAGCACCAGCACCAGCACGCCCAGCAGTATCCACAAACCCCATTCGCCGACGAGGGCGAATATCTTGCCGAACGCGCCCAACCATTGCGGAAGCGGCCCCTGCGGCTGCGGCCGCGGATCGGCCCGGTTGCGCTTCTGCCATTGCTTGACCTTGTGGCTGCCGCCGAAGACCGGATCGGCATAGGCGCGACCCACCGCTTCGCGGAAGCGACGATCATCGACATGCTGTTTGTCGAACACCTGCGGCAGGGTCGGCGGCGCGGATGCGTTGCTGTCCGCTTCGACGGCATCGTCGGGTTGCCGCGTTTGCGCCGGCACGGCATCGCGCGGCATGTCGCGCTCCTGCGCGCGCGAGGCTGCGGGCGAAAACAACACCGCCAACGCCAGCAGCAAGGGCGCGGACGCATGGCGCAGGCGTTCGCGCAAGCGACGAAAGGCGATTTCCACGTCCCAGGCTTCGATCTGCGTGCGCCGGTTCAAGTACAGGCCAAGGCCCGCGCCGACGTAGAACGGTTCGATCACCGTCATTGCCAGCCAGCAGAAGAAATTCCATGCCAACAATGCCCACGCCGGCGTGTCGCGCAGCATTTCCATGCCGCCGCTGCGGAGGGTTTCCGGCAGGTTTTCCGGCGGGATGAACATCAACACCGCCGCGATGCTGCCGAACGCCAGCACGGATTCGAAATGCACGCACACCAGGGTCAACAAGCCGGCCTGCCCATGGACCGCACCGCCCAGTGCGCGCCGGCGTTCGCGCTGCTGGCCCTTGCCCGCGCCTTCCAGCAGGTCGATGGGCAGGTACAGCGATCGTGCCGGCCCCAGCCTGCGCCAGGTCAGGTAATGCAGCATCGGTTTCCAGCCCCAGCGCCCTTGCGCGGCGAGGGTTTCGCGCATGCCCGGCGTTTGCCCGAACACCGCGCGCGACAGCACGTACAACGGGATGCGGTCGAACGCCGGCTTCAACCACCACAGCAACAACGCCGCCAGCGTGAACAGGTCGAACGCCCACGCCAGCGCATTGACCACGACGAACAGCGGCAAGGTGACCAGTAGCCACGGCTTCCACACGGAGGCGGCGTGCTGGCGCACCAGCGCGTTGCCCAGTTCCATCGCTTCCCACGACGTGCGTGTGCGCAGGTTGACGGTGAGTTGGTCAAGGCGCATCGGACAGATCCGGTGATTGCGCGCCGTGACTGCGCCCGCCAAGGAACAACCACGCCAGCACCAGCGTCCACAGCACCGCGGCCACGGCATATTTCACCGCCGCCGGGATCGAGCCGATCGACGACCAGAACGCTTCGATGAAGGCCGCGACCAACAACATCACCACCACCCCCAGGCACAGCTTCGCGCCCTTCTTGCCGCCTTCGACCAACGCATCGACGCGGCGCAGGCGGCCCGGCGCAATCAGGCCCATGCCCAGGCGCAAACCCGCGCCACCGGCCAGCACGATCGCGGTCAGCTCGAACGCACCGTGGCCGCAGGCGAAGCGCCACAACGCATCGCCCGACCCGATCCGCTGCAAATGTCCGAACGCCGCGCCGATCTGGGTACCGTTGAACAACAGCACGAGAATCGTGCCGACACCCGCCAGCAAACCGCTGGCAAAGGTGCGCAGGCCGATGCTGATGTTGTTCATGACATAGACGCCGAACATGTACCAGTCGCTGCCGCTGTCGCGGCCCAGCTTGTGCGCCGGATTGGCCGGGTCGTACATGCTTTCCAGTTGCGCGATCTGCTGCGGGCTCATCAGCGCGTGGATCAGTTCCGGCTTCCACTGCAGCAAGGCGAGCCACGTCAGCAGCGGCACCGCGAACAAGGCCAGCGCCACCCACATGCACGCCGCTTCGCTGCGCACCAGTCGCGGAAACTCGGCCAGCAGGAATTCCACCGCCCGCCACCAGCGCGGCGGCGGCGTGCGGTACAACAGGTTGTGCCCGCGCTGCATCAACAACTGCAAACGCTCGGTCACCACCGGGCTGTAACCGCGCCGCCGCGCCAGCGCCAACTGCTGGCAGATGCGCCGATAACGCTGCGGCATGTCCTCGTCGGCCAGTTCGGCATTGTCCCGATGCGCCTCGCGCGGCGTGCGCACCTCGCCGCGCACCTGCAACCAATGTTCGAACGCCTGCCATTCGGCCTGATGCCGGGCAACGAATTGCTCCTGCCTCATCGCCGACCCAGCAACCCGTTGGCCATGCCATACAGGCGCAACACCCCCGCCTGCCCGCGCGCTCCGGTCAACGGCTGGACGATATCGGCCAGTTCCACCTGCCGCGCCGGGTTCAACTTCGGCGCACGCTCGCCGAAGGCGACGATCGCCGCCTGCTCCGCCGGGCGCAAACCGGCCGGCGGCATCAACACCGCATTGAACGGCGCGGCAACATGCTCGCGCCGACGTTCGTCATGCACGACCAGCGTGCCCGCAACCAGATCGCCCAGCCGCCGCCCATGCGCATCGGTCAGGCTCGACAACAAACCGGCCATGTAGCCGAACGGCAGCATGTCCACCACCCGCAACAGATTGCGCACGATCGCCGCCAGCCAGCCGACCGGCGCGCCGCTGGCTGACACCACCCGCAATGACAGCGCCTTCTTGCCGACGGTCTGCCCGTTCCACAGCGTTTCCAGCAGGATCGGATAAGCCCAGTGGATCAGGAACAGCACGATGAAATACACGCCGTGCCCGGCGCGGCCCAGCAGGCCCAGCACGATCGACGCGATGATCAGCAAGGCCACGCGCAAGCCCAGGTCGATGACCCACGCCAAGGCGCGCGGCACCGGGCCGGCGGCCGGCAGATGCAGGGCCACGCCTTCCGGGGTGACGACTTCGCGGTAGGTATCCAGCATCAAGCCGCGCCCAGGTACTGGTCTTTCACCTTGACGTAATGCCGCGCCGAATACAGCAGGCTTTCGATTTCCCGCGCAGACAGCTTGCGCGCCGGCCGCGCCGGATTGCCCAGCCACAATTCGCCTTCGCCGACGGTCTTGCCCGGGCCGACCACGGCGCCTGCGCCGACGAAACCATGCTTCTTCACCACCGCGCCATCGAGGATGGTCGCGCCCATGCCGATCAGGCAGGCGTCTTCGATCGTGCAGGCATGGACGATGGCGCCGTGGCCGATGGTCACGTCCTCGCCGATGATCGTCGGGAAGCCCGCGCTGTTGTACGGGCTGTGGTGGCTGACATGGATCACCGTGCCGTCCTGCACGTTGCTGCGCGCGCCGATGCGCACGAAATTGACGTCGCCGCGGATCACCGTGCCGGGCCAGACCGAGACGTCGTCGGCCAGCGCCACGTCGCCGATCACGGTCGCGGCCGGATCGACATAGACCCGTTCGCCGAGGGTGGGAAAGCGGTCAAGATAGGGGCGCAGGCAGGTCATTCCGTGGCTGCATCGCAAGGCAAGGGAGAAAGCCGCATCGTACAGGACTAGACTGCTTTTCATGGACATGACCGCCGATATCGCCCCCAGCTTCAATACAAACGCGCTCGAATTGCGCCCCACCCTCGACCGCCTGCGCGCCGCGTGGCAAGCCGCCAAACCCGATTGCGCGCAGCGCATCGACGACCTGCAACGCCTGCGCGCCGCGCTGAAACGGCGGCTGCCGGAAATGACCGCCGTGGTGTCCGCCGACTTCGGCCATCGTTCGCCGCATGAAACCCTGATCGCCGACGGCATGACCGCACTCAACGAGATCGACCACCTGCGCAGGCATCTGCGCGGCTGGATGAAGCCCAGGCGCGTCGGCGTGGGCTGGCGCTTCCTGCCGGCGCGCGCCGAAATCCGTCCGGTGCCGGTGGGCGTGGCAGGCGTCATCTCGCCGTGGAATTACCCGATCAACCTGGCGCTGGTGCCGCTGGCGACTGCAATCGCCGCCGGCAACCACGTCTATCTGAAACCCTCCGAACACACCCCGCGCAGCAGCGCCTTCCTGCGCGAATTGCTGGCCGAAGTCTTCCCCGAAGACCGCGTGGCCGTGGCCACCGGCGGGCCGGAAATCGGCGCGGCGTTCTCGGCGCTGCCGTTCGACCATCTGGTGTTCACCGGCTCCACCGCACTGGGCCGCAAGGTGATGGCCGCCGCCGCGCAACACCTGACCCCGCTCACGCTGGAGCTGGGCGGAAAGTCGCCCGTCGTCATCGCCGACGATTACCCGATCGAACAAGCCGCCGCCCGCATCGCCACCGGCAAATGGTTCAACGGCGGCCAGACCTGCATCGCGCCGGACTACGTGCTGGTGGGCCGCCGCCGCCGCGACGCGCTGGTCGCCGCCCTGCGCGCACAGGTCGAATCGCGCTACGGCGATTTCAGCGACGCGGCCGACTACACCCGCGTCGTCAACGACAACCAATACGCCCGACTGCAAGGCTATCTGGACGACGCCCACACACGTGGGCTGGAAGTCATCACCTTGGGCGGCGAAGCCAAACCGGCCGAACGCCTGCTGCCGCCGACCGTGGTGCTGGAACCGGGCGACGACGCCAGGATCATGCAGGAAGAAATCTTCGGCCCCTTGCTGCCGATCAAGAGTGTCGATTCACTGGATGAAGCCATCGCCTTCATCAACGCCCACGACCGCCCGCTGGCGCTGTACCCGTTCTCCAACAACCCAGATGCCATCGAGAAAATCCTGCACCAGACCGTGGCCGGCGGCGTCAGCATCAACGACACCCTGTTCCACTTCGCCATCAGCAACCTGCCCTTCGGCGGCATCGGCCCCAGCGGCATGGGCGCCTACCACGGCCGCGCCGGCTTCGACGCGATGACCAAGCAAGTGCCGATCCTGCGCCAGGCCAGATTCACCGGCGGCGACAGACTGCGCCCGCCGTATGCGCGGGCGAAATGGCTGATCGATTTGATCGTGCGGTGATTCCATCCCCATCGCAGCATGTACCATCGCCGCATGAGAATCGCGACCTGGAACGTCAACTCCCTCAACGTGCGCCTGCCGCATCTGGAAGCGTGGTTGAAATCCTTCGCGCCGGACGTGGTCGGCCTGCAGGAAACCAAGATGGAGGACCACAAGTTCCCCGACTCGGCGCTGGCCGGCCTGGGCTACCGCAGCGTGTTCGCCGGGCAGAAGACCTACAACGGCGTGGCGATCCTGGCGCGCGAGAAAAGCATCGACGAGGTGCAGGTCGGCATTCCCGGTTTCGACGACGAACAGAAGCGCGCGATTGCGGCGACGGTCGAAGGCGTGCGCATCGTCAACCTGTACGTGGTCAACGGGCAGGATGTCGGCACCGAGAAATACGATTACAAACTGCGCTGGCTCGATGCCGTGCATGGTTGGCTGGCCGATGAGTTGCAGCGGCACGAAAAACTGGTGGTGATGGGCGATTTCAACATCGCGCCGGATGACCGCGACGTGTTCGATGCGAAGGCGTGGAACGACGAGCATATCCTCACTTCCACGGCGGAGCGCAATGCGCTGAAGCGCCTGCAGGCGCTGGGCCTGCACGATGCGTTCCGCCTGCACAACGACGAAGCCGGGGTGTTCAGCTGGTGGGATTACCGGATGGGCGGGCTGCGCCGCAACCTGGGCCTGCGCATCGACCTGACCCTGGTGTCCGATGCCTTGCGCGGCCATGCGGTGGAAGCGGGCATCGACAAGGCGCCGCGCACCTGGGAGCGGCCCAGTGATCATGCGCCGGCCTATGTGGTGTTGGGGGATTGAGAGGTTTTCGCCGCCCAAGACAAAGGCCCGGAGACCGGGCCTTTGTTCGCCACGAACCTTGGGTGCGTCTCAAGTCCGAACGGGTTCAGCGCACGCGGCCGCAGCGAAAGACGATCAACGCGCCTTGCCGCGCGTGAACAGGTTGACGATCAACAGCAGCACCACCGCGCCGATCAACGCGGTGATCAGGTAACCGACCCAACCACTGAGACTCAGCCCCACCAGCGGCAGCAGCCAGCCGCCGATGAAACCGCCGATGATGCCGACGATCACGTTGAGGAGGATGCCTTGCGAGGCGTCGCGCTTCATGAGCAGGCTGGCAAGCCAGCCGGCAATGCCGCCGACGATCAACTGGATGATCAAACCCATGTGGTTTCTCCTTCTGGCGAGTGGAGGGATGCCGCCACGCGGCGTGCGCCGATTGGGCGCGCACTGCCCGTAAGCCGGCGTGAACATCGCCGCGACGCCTAGAATGTCGTCCATGCCCGATTCGCCCATTCCCGCGCCACGCACCTGGCTGCTCCCGCACCGACACGGCACGCGCGGCGAGACGGCCGTACGCCCATTGCTGGCCGATGCGCTGGGCCTGCCGCCCGAGGCCCTGCCGCTGCAACGCGACGAACGCGGCCGCCCACGCCTGCACGCGCCGCTGCAAGGCTACGACCTGGGCTGGAGCCACAGCGGCGATGCGCTGCTGCTGGCGCTGGGCGAGGCGGTGACGCTGGGCGTGGACATCGAACGCCTGCGCCCGCGCCCGCGCGCGCTGGAACTGGCGCAGCGCTACTTCCACCCCGACGAGACCGCGTGGCTGCGCGCGCAACGCGACGGCGCGCGCGAACTGGCCTTCGTGCGCCTGTGGTGCGCCAAGGAAGCGGTGCTGAAGGCGCATGGCGGCGGCATCGCGCTGGGGCTGGAAAAGCCGGTATTTGCCGAGGTTCCGGTCGCTTCCGGCGATACCGAACTGCGACTGGTCGGCACCCATCCCGCGCTCGGCCCCGTGCAGGACTGGGCCTTGTGCGAATGGGAGCCGTTGCCCGGCTATCGCGCAGCGATGGCGTGGCGCGCCGCCTGAAAACCTCGGCGATAATGCCCGCGTGAACAACGCCTCCGATTGCCCGGCCGACCTGCGCGAACAACTCCACCAAGGCCTCATCGCCCTCGGCCTGGATGCCGACGCGCTGACGCCGCGCCTGCTCGACTATCTGGCCCTGCTGGCGAAGTGGAACGCCACCTACAACCTGACCGCGATCCGCGACCGGCGGCAGATGGTCACGATGCACCTGCTCGATTCGCTGGCGATGCACGCCTTTGCCGAACAAGGAACGCTGGCCGACCTCGGCACCGGCCCCGGCCTGCCCGGCATCCCGCTGGCCATCGCCAAACCCGGCCTGCACGTCACCCTGGTCGAAAGCAACGGCAAGAAGGCGCGCTTCCTGCGCGAAGCGGTGCGCCGCCTCGGCCTGACCAACGCGCGCGTGGCCGAATCGCGCGCCGAGGCGCTGGGCGTCGATGCCCATCACGGCGGGGCCGGCTACGATCTGCTGAGCGCGCGCGCGCTGGCCACCCTGGCCGGCATCATCGAAGTCGGCGGCCACCTGCTCAAACCCGGCGGCCGCCTGCTGGCGATGAAGGGCGTGGCGCCGCACGACGAGATCGCCGCCCTGCCCCAAGGCTGGGCGCTGCAGGCCGTGCACCCGCTGGCCGTGCCGGGGCTGGACGCGGAACGGCATCTGGTCGTCGTCGAACGCGACCGGTTCCCGCGCGCGGCCTGAATCCGCTGCCGCCTTCCCGCATAATCCCCCTCCCACCCGGTTCCAAGGCACCCGCATGGCCCGCATCATCGCCGTCGCCAACCAGAAAGGCGGCGTCGGCAAGACCACCACGTCCGTGAACCTTGCCGCCGCGCTGGCGCGCGCGCCGCAGCGCGTGCTGCTGGTCGATCTGGACGCGCAGGGCAATGCCACCATGGGCAGCGGCGTGGACAAGCGCGAGCTGGAAGCCTCCACCTGCGACGTGCTGCTGGGCGAAACCGATGCGAAAACCGCCATCGTGCGCACGCCGGAAGACTTCGACCTGCTGCCCGGCAACATCGACCTGACCGCCGCCGAGATCCAGTTGATGGATGCCGACGGCCGCGAATCGCGCCTGAAGAATGCGCTGCAGCCGCTGCGCAACGACTACGACTTCATCATCATCGACTGCCCGCCGGCGCTGTCGCTGCTCACCCTCAACGCGCTGACCGCCGCCGACGGCGTGCTGGTGCCGATGCAATGCGAGTACTACGCGCTGGAAGGCCTCAGCGCCCTGGTCGAGACCATCGACGCCATCCGCGACCGCCTGAACCCGGACCTGGAACTCGAAGGCGTGCTGCGCACCATGTTCGACGTGCGCAACAACCTGGCCAACGCGGTGTCGGCGGAACTCACGCAACATTTCGGTGACAAGGTGTTCCGTACCATCGTCCCGCGCAACGTGCGCCTGGCCGAAGCGCCCAGCCATGGCCAGAGCATCGTCGGCTACGACCGCGCCAGCCGCGGCGGCGTGGCCTACCTGGGCCTGGCCGGCGAAATCCTCCGCCGCAACAAGGAACGCGGCCGGCCATACATGGAGAACCGCTGATGACCGCCCCCAAGCAACCCGCCCGCAAGCGCGGCCTCGGCCGCGGCCTGGAAGCCCTGCTCGGCCCCAAGGCCGCCGCCACTCCGCCGCCGCAGGCGCAACCGGGCGAGGCCCTGCGCACCCTGCCGGTGGACCGCTTGCAGCCGGGCAAGTACCAGCCGCGCCTGGCGATGGACGCGGCCAAGCTGGGCGAACTGGCCGATTCGATCAAGGCGCAGGGCGTGATCCAGCCGATCGTGGTCCGCGAACTGTCCGCCGACAGGTTCGAGATCGTCGCCGGCGAACGCCGCTGGCGCGCCTCGCAACAAGCCGGCCTGAGCGAAGTGCCGGTGGTGGTGCGCGAACTCGACGACCGCACCGTGATTGCCATGGCGCTGATCGAGAACATCCAGCGCGAGGACCTGAACCCGCTGGAAGAGGCGCAATCCCTGCAACGCCTGATCGACGAGTTTTCGCTCACCCACGCCGAAGCCGCCGAAGCCGTCGGCCGCTCGCGCGCGGCGGTCTCCAACCTGCTGCGCCTGCTCGACCTGCCGCCGGCGATCCGCGCCCTGCTCGAAGCGCGCCGGCTGGAAATGGGCCACGCCCGCGCCCTGTTGACGCTGTCGCCGGAACTGGCCAGCAAGCTGGCCTTCGAGGCTGCCGAACAAGGCTGGAGCGTGCGCGAAGTCGAACACCGCGCCCAGCAGTTTGCCGCCGGCAAGGTGCCGACCAACGGCAAGAAGGCCAGGTCCGGCAAGCCCGCGCCGCAGGCCGACATCGCCAGTCTGGAAACCGAACTGTCCGAATCGCTGGGCGCCAAGGTCGTCATCGACCACGCCAGGAGCGGCAAGGGCAAGCTGGTGATCCACTACAGCGACCTGGATTCGCTGGAAGGCGTGTTGGAGAGGTTGCGCGGGAAGGCTCAATAGAGTCGTAGGGCGGGTTTCAACCCGCCACATACATCGCGCGCAAATCTTGGCGGGTCAAGACCCGCCCTGCCTCGCTGGCTTATGTGTAATCAGATCGTTTCTTCGTTCTCTGGCGACACAACGCATTGCCCATACCATTCGCCCTGCACGTAATCACCTGGCTGCGTCCACCAAAGCGCACGAGTCGCGATGATAAGGTCGCCGCCGGATCCGAATGCATTAAGCAAGATGAAGCCAATAAGCATTCCAGGTAATGAAGTCGGATGAAAGAAAGCCAGGATGGTCGGTACGATTGAAATGAGTACGAACGGGGTTATTGCAGTGAAAACGTGATGCCAGCGTCTCACTGGTCCCTGATGGCTGGCATAGGGGATCATGTAGCTTGGCAAGAAGCCAAGGTAGGATCTCGAGCCGAGCCCAAGCTGCGGGAAAGTCAGCAAATGCGCCAATTCATGGATGACAATCAGCCCGAATATCGTGCCAAGAAACTGGTATGGGGGCACGTCAAACCACGCCTTCACGGGATTGATGCCGGTCGCTTCCCACAGTAGCCACGCGAACAACGGCACCAATATCAACCCGCCAAGTGCGGCAGATTGCAAACTCAATACCTTATAGCTATGGACAAGCTTCTTCGGTTCGTTCAGAGCACAAGGGGCTTGCGGCGGCATGCCTATGGCGAATTTCATGGAAATTTCCGTTGCAAGCAGCAATTGTGGAACAAGCCCGGTAATTGGATGGACTCGCCCTCGCCGAGGCGCCACGGTGGCATCTTTATGCCCCCGGCAGCGAGGACGAATCCATGAGCAAGCATACGACGAAGCAGTGCCGTAGATACTGTTGAAGCGCAGCGCAATCCCGGTACCGCCGCGATGCAGTGTCGATGAAGCCTGCCCAACCCGCTCACGCACGCTTGCGCTTACCATTCCGCGCATGAGCACCTACCGCCTCAAATCGGTTTTCCAGCCGCAGTCGGTGGCGATCGTCGGCGGCAGTCCGCGCGCGCGTTCGGCCGGACGTGCGGTGGTGCGCAACCTGCGCTTGTCCGGGTTTGCCGGCAAGCTGGGCTGGATAAGTCCGAATTACAGGGAAATCGACGGCATCGCCACCGTCGCCCGCATCGGCAGCCTGCCGTGGACGCCGGACCTGGTGGTGGTGACCACGCCGGCCGCCATCGTGCCGAAGGTGGTGGCCGAAGCCGCCGCGCACGGCGCGGGTGCGGCGGTGGTGCTGACCGCGATCAACGATGCGAAGCTGGCCGCGAAGATGGAAACAGCCGCGCGCGAACACGGCATGCGCATCCTCGGCCCGCATTGCCTGGGCGTGATCGCGCCACACTTCAACCTCAACGCCAGCATCGCCGTGCGCACGCCGCCACCGGGCGATCTGGCGCTGGTGTCGCAGTCCAGCGCGATCGCCGCCGCGCTGGTCGAATGGAGCGCCACCCGCGACGTCGGGTTTTCCGCCGTGGTCGCGCTGGGCGATGCGCTCGATGTCGATTTCGCCGACCTGCTGGACCACTTCGCCACCGACCATCGCACCCGCGCGATCCTGTTGTACGTCGAGCGCATCCGCGATGCGCGCAAGTTCATGTCCGCCGCGCGCGCCGCCGCGCGCGCCAAACCCGTCGTGGTGGTGAAACCAAACCGGCGCGGGCCGCCGCCCAGCTTCGAGGAAGTCGGCATGCGCGCCCTGTCGCCGCCCGACGCCGTGTATGCCGCCGCGTTCCGTCGCGCCGGCCTGTTGCAGGTGGACACGCTGGACGAACTGTTCGCCGCCGCCGAAACCCTGGGCCGGCTGCACACGTTTCCGGGCCGGCGGCTGGCCATCCTCGGCAACGGCGGCGGCGTCGGCGCGCTGGCGCTGGATCAGTTGCAGCGCCTCGGCGGCACCGCGGCGGAATTGTCGGCGCACACGGTGGAAAGGCTGGACAAGCTGCTGCCCGATGGCTGGTCGCGCGAAAACCCCATCGACATCGTGGTTGACGCCGACGGCGAACGCTACGCCCACGCCATCGAAGCCCTGCTGGCCGACGACAGGAACGACGCGCTGATGGTCATCAACGTGCCGACCGCGTTCACCTCCTCGGCCGAAGCCGCGCAAGGGCTGGCCGGCGTGCTGGCGAAAAAATCCGGGAACAAGCCCGTGTTCGCGGTGTGGCTGGGCCAGGACGAACAAACCCACGCCGCGCTCAACGCCGCACACGTGCCCAGCTATGCCAGCGAGAGCGACGCCATCCACGGCTTCATGCACCTGGTGCGCTACCGCGAAGCGCAGACCGCGCTGATGGAAACCCCGCCCAGCCTGCCGCAGGGCTTCGCGCCCGACGTCGAAGCCGCGCGCGCCATCGTCCGCGAGGCGCTGGCCGGCGGCGGCGGGCAATTGAGCGCGGAAGCGACGCTGCGCCTGCTCGCCGCCTACGACATCCCGGTCACGCCGCTGCAATTGGCCGCCGATGCCGACAGTGCCGCATGCCTGGCCGAACCCTTGCTGGCGGCGGGAAAAACCGTTGCGGTAAAAGTGCACTCCGCCGACATCGCCCACAAGGCGTCGGTCAACGGCGTGCGTCTGGATCTGGAAAGCGCGCAGGCCGTGCGCGAAGCCGCCGACGAGGCGTTGCGCAACGCCCGCGAAAAACGCCCCGACGCACGCATCGACGGTGTGGTGGTGCAGGCGATGGAGCAGCGCCCCGAAGCGCGCGAACTGATCGCCGCGATTGCCGACGATCCGCTGTTCGGCCCGGTGATCGTGTTCGGCCGTGGCGGCACCGCGGTGCGCGTGGTCGATGACCTGGCGGTGGCATTGCCGCCGCTGGATTTGCGGCTGGCGCACGAACTGATCGGCCGCACCCGGATTTCGCGCCGGTTGCATGCCTATCGCGGCATGGCGGCGGTTGACCAGCGCGACATCGCGCTGGTGCTGGTCAAGCTGGCGCAATTGGCCGCCGACCTGCCCGAGATAAGGCAATTGAGCCTGAACCCGCTGCTGGCCGATCCCGACGGCGTGGTCGCGGTGGACGTGCGCGCCATCGTCGAAAGCATGCCGCCGCTGCACAAGGGCCGCGGCCACCCGCGCTTCGCCATCTTCCCGTATCCGCAGGAATGGGAGCGCCACGTCGAACTCGACGACGGCGAGCGCATGTTCGTGCGCCCGGTGCGGCCGGAGGACGACGCGCTGTTCCGCGAATTCTTCACCCACGTCAGCGACGAGGACCTGCGCCTGCGTTTCTTCCAGTCGGTCAAGCATTTCAGCCACGAATTCATCGCCCGGCTGACGCAGCTGGACTACGCGCGCTCGATCGCACTGGTCGCACTGGATGCCAACGGCGACATGCTCGGCGCGGTGCGGCTGATGGCCGACGCCAATTACGAGAAGGGCGAATACGGAATACTCGTGCGCAGCGACCTGAAGGGCCAAGGCATCGGCTGGCGGCTGATGACCATCATGATCGAATACGCCGGCTGGCTGGGCCTGCGCGAAGTCGATGGCCAGGTGCTGCGCGAGAACCGCGGCATGCTGGCGATGTGCCGGCAACTGGGTTTCGACATCAAGCCCGACCCGGACGATCCGGGGTTGATGGACGTGCGGCTGCCGGTGGGGAAGGCGGGGTAGGGCCTGTCTGCCGTAATCCGGCAGGAGCGCAATGGCCTTTGCTCGTCATTCCCGCCCGCGTGGGGTTTTCAACGGACGCATGTCCGGTCATGACGGGCACAAGCTCAATCCGGCCGCACCGCGCAGTCCAGTTCCGGCAAACCGCCGCCATTGACCGCCGCCGCGATCGCCGCATCCGGTTCGACCATGTTGATGCGCCGCTGCAGATACCAGTCGCGGTTGTAGTAGCTGTGCGCGTAGCGTTCGCCGCTGTCGCACAGGATGCTGACGATGGAACCGCCACGGCCCGCCTCGCGCAGGCGTTGCGCGGCGGCCAGCACGCCGACGAAGTTGGTGCCGGTGCTGCCGCCGACGCGGCGGCCCAGCGCGGCGCTGATCCAGCGCATCGCCGCCAGCGAGAGATCGTCGGGCACCTTGAGCATCGCGTCGATGCAGCCGGGCACGAAGCTGGGTTCCACCCGCGGGCGGCCGATGCCTTCGATGCGCGAGCCGTTGGGGATCGACAGCGAGGCATCGCCGTGGCCGTCCAGGGTGTCGCGGTAGTAGTCGAAGAACACCGAGATTTCCGGATCCGCGCACAGGATTCGGGTGTCGTGGCGGCGATAGCGCACGTAGCGGCCCAGCGTGGCGCCGGTGCCGCCGGTGCCGGGGCTGCACACGATCCATGCCGGGATCGGATGGGGTTCCCGTTCCATCTGCCGGAAGATCGATTCGGCGATGTTGTTGTTGGCGCGCCAGTCGGTGGCGCGTTCGGCATAGGTGAACTGGTCCATGAAGTGGCCGCCGGTCTCGCGCGCCAGCCGCAGCGATTCGGCGTTGAGGCCGCAGGCGCTTTCGATCAGGTGGCAGCGGCCGCCCTGGAATTCGATCGCGGCGATCTTTTCCGGCGAGGTCGCGCGCGGCATCACCGCGACGAAGGGCAGACCCAGCAAACGCGCGAAATACGCTTCGGACACGGCGGTCGAGCCACTCGACGCCTCGATCACCGGCGCGCCTTCGCGCAGCCAGCCGTTGGCCAGCGCATACAAAAACAGCGAGCGCGCCAGCCGGTGCTTGAGGCTGCCGGTGGGGTGGCTGGATTCGTCCTTCAGATACACGTCGATGCCGGGAAAACCGGGCAGCGCCAGCGGGATCAGGTGGGTGTCGGCGGAGCGGTTGAAGTCCGCCTCGATCCGGGCGATGGCCTGCGCGGCCCAGGCGCGCTGGCCGCGTGCGCTGTTTGCGGTCATGGTGGTGTTTGCGGGTTGCCCGGGCGTCATTCTAGGTGCTTCGTGGTGTTTCTGCGGTTTTTCACGGCCTGCCGGCCGGGCGAAAGGCCAGTCGGGACACGCCGTGAACCCATCCTTGGGGGCTCGATCGCCGCATCCATGCGGCTCACGGTCCCGACTGGCCCTTCGCCCGGCCGGCAGGCCGTGAAAAACCTTCACCCTTGTTTCGCTTAACGCCACTTTTCCGTTTCGCCAACACCGTCATTCTTTCGCAAAGCGCAAGCTCGCGGCACATCCCAAGCCACCGGAGGTGTGCCATGAGCCAGGTATTCCAGGCACAGGATCAAGCCGGCAACCAATGCCGGGTCATCGAGATGCTGCAGCCCATCGAAACCGCTGCCAATGAAGCGATGATCGTTTACAAGCTGGAGGACGGCACGCCGGTGCGGCGCGTTGACAACGACACCTTCCAGATCATGGGCACCGGCGCCTACGTCACCCTTGTGGCTGCGTGATGCCACCGGGGGCCGGGGGGCTGCGCAGGCGTGATGCGCGCGAAGATCGCCGCGGGTCGCGGCGACGGTCGGGCTTGCTCGCTTGTCTCGCTTATAGTGGGCAGGCCTCGACCTTTGCGCCTTCTCCAGCATGATTGCCCACGCAACAGTCCCGCTGCCGCCCGCGATCCGTCTTGCCGTCGTCGAGGACGACGAGGAATTGCGCGAGGAAATCATGCTGCCGGCCTTGCGCGCGGCCGGTTTCGACGTGACCGGATTGGGCAGCGCCTTGCAGCTTTATCGCCTGTGGGCCAGCTCGCCGTTCAAGCTGGTCCTGCTGGACGCCGGTCTGCCGGACGATGACGGCGTGGAGATCGCGCGGCACCTGCACGGCCTGTCGCCGCCGCCGGGCGTGGTGATGTACACCGGGCGCGGCAGCAGCGCCGAGCGCATGCAGGGCTTGCGCGCCGGCGTGGATGCCTACCTGGTGAAGCCGCTGGACATGGACGTGGTGGCCGAAACCCTGCGCAACGTGTCGCGGCGCCTGTCTGATCGCGACGGCGATGCGATGCAGGCAAGCGGTTGGTCGCTGGAGCGCCACGGCTGGCGCATGACCTCGCCTGCGGGCGTTTCGTTCGTGCTGAACCAGGCCGAGCGCCAGGTTATGGGCGTGCTGGCGGCACGGCCGAGCCAGCCGATCGGCCGCGATACGCTGATTTCCGCCCTGACCGGCGACATCGGCGAATTCGACCCGCACCGGCTGGAGATGCTGATCCATCGCCTGCGCCGCAAATGCCAGGAAGCCACCGGCGAAACCCTGCCGTTGCGCTCGGTGCGTGGCGTCGGCTACATGTTCGGCGAATAGCATGTTCGGCCAATAGCATGCGATCGGCTGGGCCTGCGCCAGTGTCACCGTGATCGCCGCCGGCATCGACGCCTGGTACCTGTTCTACTTGAATGCACGCAAAAGTACATGACACGCTCTAACCGCCGGCTTGCGCCGTTTATTCGCATTGCACGCCGCGCTCACGTCAGCTTGACGAGTGACTAGCCGCACGCGCCGTGGCCGTGGTTAAGCGCGCGTGCACGTTCAGGTCGCGTGGCAAAAACGATTCAGTTCGATCCCGGCAAGGTGGTTCCGTGCCGTTTTGGCGCACACCGGATAGCGCAAATCCCGCGCTTTTCCGGCCATTCGATACAGATCACCGAAAGGGAGCCAGCTCATGACCGACAACCGACGCATGCACCGCCAATCATTCGCCCTGCTGATCGCGCTGGGCGTTGCCGCCGCCGCGCCGATGGCCTTTGCCCAGGATGCGACCACCGCCGCGCCGACGCAGGATGCACCGCAAGCGCAGGATCCGTCGCAACCGGCCGCCACGCAAACGTCGCAGGCCGCCAGCAGCACGCCCAAGCAAGGCTGGGAAGACGTTGACACCGACAAGGACGGCGCTATCGACAAGCAGGAATCGGCCGCCAACCCGGGCCTGGCGCAGGTCTTCGACCAGGCCGACGCCGATGCCGACGGCAAGCTGACCGTCGAGGAATACAAAAGCTTCGTCGCCAAGAACTACAACACGCAGCCGCAGCCTGCGCAGTAACCGCATCAACGTCGCTCGGACGGGGGAAAGAAAGACGGCGCGCGCTTCCGCGGGGACGCGGGAGCGCGCGATGTGCGGCACAATCGCCGCATGCCGAACCTTTGCCGCCATCGACTCATGCTGCTGGCCCTGCTGCTGGCGGTTCTGCCCTTGCAGGCGCAGCCAGCGCCGGCAGCCACGGCAGCAGCAACCGGACAACCCGCGGTCTATGCGCCGCGCACCGGCGACGAGTGGATCGACCGCGCACTGGCCGGCATCAACGATTATGCCGCGCGCTATCCAGACAGCCTTGTCGATGAGGTTTCGCGCTACCTGGACGTTGCGCGCGATTACGCGCAAGCCCTGCTGAAACAACCCGGCTGGCATGCCGGCGACCTGTATTTCGCCTGCGCATTGGCCAAGGCCACCGGCAAGCCCTGCCGCGAAGTGGTGCGCGCCTGGTCGCGCGACCGCGCCGGGGGTTGGCGCGGCGTGGCCAAGACATTCGACGCGCAGCCCGGCTCGGCCGAATACGGGAAAATCCGCGAAACCCTCCGCGCGAGCCACGCGCATTGGGCGCGGCCATTGCCGATCCGATAGACTATGCGCGCTTCGAGGTGACCCGCCGGCGACATCCGCTTGCGGGTTGAAACGGGAAGCCGGTGGGCCCTTGATGGCGATTCCGGCACTGCCCCCGCAACGGTAAGCGAGTCAAGCCACGCATCCGCCACTGTGTCTGTTCGGACATGGGAAGGCGCGATGGCCGAACCTGTCCGGTTCGCTCGCAAGTCCGGAGACCGGCCCCGCAGCACATCGGCAGCGATGCGGCGGGCATTGCGGCGACGCTCCGCGTCTGCGGCGCGTCCTCGCGCGTCATTCAGCGACGTCCTTGATTGGCGTCCTTGTTGAGATGTCCCCTCCGTTCGCGGCCTTCCACCCACGTCTTTGCGTGCGGGTTGCGCGCAACGGAGAAACCAGAACATGCAATACCGCCTTTCCACCGCGTCTGCCTTGGCGCTTTCCACCGCGTTGGCGCTGCCTGCACTCGCCGACACGCCGGCCACCGATCTCGATCAAGTCGTCGTCACCGGCACCCGCACCGAAGTCGCCGTCGCCAACAGCCTGTCGCCGGTGCAGGTGATCGACCGCGAACAGATCGACCGCAGCCAGGCGTCGTCGCTGATGGATCTGCTGCGTGGCCGCGCCGGCATCGACATCGCCAACCAGGGCGGTGCGGGCAAGCTCAGTTCGCTGTTCCTGCGCGGCACCAATTCCGGTCACGTGCTGGTGCTGGTCGATGGCGTGCGCATCGGCGCGGCGACCAATGGCGCGGCGGCGCTGCAGGACTTGCCGCTGGAGCAGATCGAGCGCATCGAGATCGTGCGCGGCCCGCATTCCAGCCTGTACGGCTCCGAAGCGGTCGGCGGCGTGATCCAGGTCTTCACCCGGCGCGGCGGCGACGGCCTCAGCCGCAACTTCAACGTGGGCGTTGGCAGCAATGGCTTGCGCCAGGCCGGCGGCGGATTCGGCGTGCGCGGCCAGCGCGGCTGGTTTGCGGTGCAGGGCGCGCACCAGCGCACCGATGGCATCAATGCTTGTCGCGGCACCGCCGGCAACACCGCCTATCCGTGGGGCGCGGGCTGCTACGCCGACGAGCCGGACAAGGACGGCTACCGCAATACCTCGGTCAGCCTGCGCGGCGGCTACGCCTTGACCGATGCGCTGCAAGTCGAAGCGCACGCGCTGAATGCCGATGCCTACAACGAATACGACGGCAGCCTCTACGGCGGCAACCAGGCGTGGAACAGCCAGCAGGTGTTCGGCGGCGAGCTGGCGTGGAAGCCGTCCGAGCGCATCGCATTGAACGCGCAGATCGGCCGCGCCAGCGACAAGTCCGACAACTACTTCGCCGATACCACGACCGGCGCTGCGCGCGTCGCCACCGGCGTGTTCGACACGCGCCGCGATACGGCCGGCGTGCAGGGCGATTTCGGTTTCGGCCGGGACCAGTTGTTCAGCGTCGGCGGCGACTGGCAGAACGACCAGGTGACCAGCACCACCGCCTATGACGTCGATGCGCGCAGCAACACCGGCGTGTTCGCCGAATACCAGGGGCATTTCGGCGCGCATTCGTTGCAGGCCAGCGCGCGCAACGACGACAACGAGCAATTCGGCAACCACGCCACCGGCACCCTCGGCTACGGCTTCGCCTTCGGCCGCGGCTTTCGCTTGAGCGCCACTGCCGGCACCGGCTTCAAGGCGCCGACCTTCAACGACCTGTACTACCCCGGTTACGGCAACCCGGATTTGCAGCCGGAAAAATCCCGCAGCGCCAACCTGGGCCTGGCCTGGACCGGCGACGACTGGCACTGGCGTCTGGACGTGTATGAAACCCGCATCGAAGACCTGATCGGCTACGACAGCGGCTACAACCTGGTCAACGTGGACCGCGCGCGCATCCGCGGCGCGGAACTGGCCGGCGACGTCTCGCTGGGCGGCTGGGAGATCGCCGCGCAGGCCGGCTTCACCGACCCGCGCAACGACACGGCCGGCAGTTACCTGCACGACAACCTGCTGGCGCGACGCGCCCGCAGCAGCGGTCGCATCGACGTGGACCGTGCCTTCGGCGCACTGCGCACCGGCATCACCGTGGCCGGCTACGGCGAACGCTACGACGATGCCGCCAACACCGTGCGCCTGCCCGGTTACGGCACGGTCGATCTGCGCCTGGAATACGCAATCGACAACGAGTGGACCGTGCAGGCACGCGCGGCCAACGTGTTCGACCGCGCATACGAAACCGTCGCCTGGTACAACCAGCCGGGTCGCGAATACGGCCTGAGCCTGCGCTACAACGCGAGGTAAGGCGACGCGGCACCCGCCTTCTCCCCGCGCGGGGAGAAGGCCTGGCGCGGGCCGGATGGCGGCAATGGCTTGCAGCGACGACGGGCTTTGCGGCGCAACAGCCGGTCCGGTGGCGCGGGCAGGTTAAAATGGACGCGATCCGATCCATTCCGATGCCTCCCCATGTCCGACACCCCAAACGCTCCCATCCCGGTCAGCCTGCGTCCGCTGCCGGCACTGATCTTCGCTTCGCGCTGGCTGCAACTGCCGCTGTACCTGGGCCTGATCGTCGCGCAGGGCGTCTATGTGGTGCTGTTCTTCAAGGAGCTGTGGCACCTGGTCAGCCACGCCACCGAACTGACCGAGCAACTGGTCATGCTCGGCGTGCTGGGCCTGATCGACGTGGTGATGATCTCCAACCTGCTGGTGATGGTGATCGTGGGCGGCTACGAAACCTTCGTCTCGCGCCTCAATCTGGAAGGCCACCCCGACCAGCCCGAGTGGCTCAGCCACGTCAACGCCAGCGTGCTGAAGGTGAAGCTGGCGCTGAGCATCATCGGCATCTCGTCCATCCACCTGCTCAAGACCTTCATCGAAGTCGGCAGCCTCGGCATGCCGGACGTGAAGTACACCGAGACCGGCGTGATGTGGCAGACCATCATCCACTGCGTGTTCATCTTCTCCGCCATCGGCATCGCCTGGGCCGACCGGATCATGGAATCGCCGGCGAAGAAGCACTGACGGCATACGGAGAACCCCACGGACATGTGATAGACGCGATTCCCCTTTCGTCCCGACACGGTTGCGCGCAAGTCGCGCGCGCCGTGCCGGTTCCGCTTGCGCCGATCGCGATGGTCGGCGCACCGACGTTGGAGAATCCCGTGTCCGATCCGCGCATCCGCGTTCACGATCTTTCGTTTTCATGGCCCGACGGCACGCCCGTGCTGTCCGGCCTGTCCTTCGCCCTCGGCGCGGCGCGCAGCGGCCTGGTCGCGCCGAACGGGGCCGGCAAGAGCACCATGCTGAAACTGCTGGCCGGGCAGTTGCCGCCGCAGTCCGGCAGCATCGAAATCCACGGTTCGCTCGGCTACCTGCCGCAGCATGTGGCGTTTGACGGGCATGCCAGCGTTGCCGACGTGCTCGGCATCGCGACCAGGCTCGATGCGCTGGATGCGGTTCACGCCGGCAAGGCCGACGCCGCGCATTTCGACCTGCTCGATGGCGATTGGGATGTGCGCGAACGCACGCGCGCCATGCTGGGGCGGTTGGGGCTGGGCGACATCGACCTGCATCGCCCGCTGTCCAGCTTCAGCGGCGGCGAGGCGATGCTGTTGGCGCTGGCCGCACAACTGCTGCGCCACCCGGGCGTGCTGCTGCTGGACGAGCCGAGCAACCAGCTCGACCGCCACGCCCGCCAACGCCTGCGCGAGATGCTGGCGCAATGGCGCGGCTGCCTGCTCATCGCCAGCCACGACCGCGAATTGCTCGAAGGCATGGAGCAGGTTTGCGAACTGGAACCGTCGCGATTGCGCATATACGGCGGTGGATTTTCCTTGTATCGCGCTGCCGTCGAAGCCGAACGCACCGCCAACGAACAACGCCTGCGCAACCTGCGCAGCGAAGCCAAGCGCGAGCAGCGCGACCAGCAGCAAGCGCGGGAACGCGCCGACCGTCGCGCCTCCAATGCCGTGCGCAATCTCGCCGATGCCGGCCTGCCGCGCATCGTTGCCGGTTTGCGCGCCAGCAACGCGCAGGTTTCCACCGGCAAGGCCGAAGGCATGCATGCCGAGCGCCTGGCCAACGTGCGCGCGCAACTGAAGGAAGCCGCCGCAACCCTGGACGATGCCGAAGCCTGGGATTTGTCGCTGCCGGCCACGCGCGTGGCGCAGGATGGCCTGCTGTTCCATGGCGAAAACCTGCACGTGCAACACGCCGGGTGCGAACTCTGGCCCGGCGGCGTATCCCTGACCCTTCGCGGACCGGAGCGCATCGGTTTGCTTGGCGCCAATGGCAGTGGCAAAACCAGCCTGCTGCAGATACTGGCCGGCGAGCGCACGCCGCAATCCGGCGGCATCCGGCGCGGGTCGGGGCGCGTGGCGTTCTTGTCGCAGCAGCTGGATTTGCTGGCGCCGGAATCGTCGGTGGCCGACAACTTCGCCCGGCACGCGCCGCACATGCCGGCAGCGGAGCGTTCCCATCTGCTGGCGCGGCTGGGCTTTCGCGGCGAACGCATGCAATTGCCCGTGGCCGCGCTGTCCGGCGGCGAACGCCTGCGCGCGACCCTTGCCTGCGTGCTGCATGCCGAACCGCCGCCGCGCCTGTTGCTGCTCGACGAGCCGAGCAACAACCTGGACCTGGCGACGGTGGCGCAACTGGAACAGGCGCTGCGCGCGTACCAGGGCGCCTTGGTCGTGGTCAGCCATGACGTGGCCTTCCTCGATGCCATCGACCTGACCCGTCGCGTTGAACTGGATGCGCAAGGCCTGCACGAACTGGCCTGCTAAAATTCGCGCGATGGACGTATCCCACTTGCTCGACGGGCTGAACCCGGCCCAGCGCGAGGCCGTTTCCGCGCCGCCCGGCCATTATCTGGTGCTTGCCGGCGCCGGCTCCGGCAAGACCCGCGTGCTGACCCATCGCATCGCCTGGCTCAACGAAGTGCACGGCGTGCCGGTGCACGGCATCTTCGCGGTGACCTTCACCAACAAGGCCGCCGGCGAAATGCGCCACCGCCTCGATGCGCAATTGCGCAACGGCGTGCGCGGCCTGTGGGTCGGCACCTTCCACGGGTTGGCGCATCGCCTGCTGCGTTTGCATTTCAACGAGGCGAAATTGCCGGAAGGCTTCCAGGTGCTGGACAGCGACGACCAGCAGCGTCTGGTCAAGCGCGTGGCACAACAACTGGAACTGGACGAAGGCCGCTTCCCGCCGCGGCAGATCGCGTGGTGGATAAACGCCCAGAAGGACGAAGGCCGCCGCCCGCAGCACATCCAGCCGGAAAAGCACGACGAATGGGCCAGCGCGATGCTGCGCTGCTACGCGCTGTACCAGGAACGCTGCGACCGTGCCGGTCTGGTGGATTTCGCCGAAATCCTGCTGCGCGCGCACGAGCTGCTGCGCGACAACTCGGCGTTGCTGGCGCATTACCGCGCGCGCTTCCGCGAAATCCTGGTCGATGAATTCCAGGACACCAATTCCATCCAGTACGCCTTCGTGCGCGTGCTGGCCGGTGACAGTGGCCACGTGTTCGTGGTCGGCGACGACGACCAGAGCATCTACGGCTGGCGTGGCGCGAAGGTCGAGAACATGCAGCAGTTCCTGCGCGATTTTCCCGCTGCGCAGACGATTCGGCTGGAACAGAACTACCGCTCCAGCGCCAACATCCTGAACGCGGCCAACGCGGTGATCGCACACAATCCGGCGCGCATCGGCAAGCAGTTGTGGACCGATGGCGGCGATGGCGAACCGATCGACCTGTACGCCGCGTACAACGAAATGGATGAAGCGCGCTACGTGGTCGAACGCGCGCGCCAGTGGGTGCGCGACGGCGGCAGTTACCGCGACCTTGCCGTGCTCTATCGCAGCAACGCGCAAAGCCGCGCGCTGGAAGAATGCCTGCTGGCCGAACAGGTGCCGTACCGCGTGTATGGCGGCATGCGCTTCTTCGAGCGCGCCGAAATCAAGGACACGCTGGCCTATCTGCGCTTGATTGCATCGCGCGCGGATGACGCCGCTTTTGAAAGGGCGGTGAATACTCCCGCGCGAGGCATCGGCGAACGCACGCTGGACGAAGTACGCAAGCTGGCGCGTGCGCAATCGCTGAACTTGTGGAATGCGGCAAAAACGCTGGCGACGAACAGCGACTTGGCGGCGCGCGCGCGCAATGCGCTGGGCGGATTCCTGACGCTGATCGACACGCTCGACGAGGAGGTCCGCGACTTCGACCTGAAGGACAAGATCGACCACGTGCTGGCGCGTGGCGGCCTGCGCGATTTTCACGCACGGGACAGCAAGGGCCGGCTGGACTCGGAATCGCGCATCGAGAACCTCGATGAATTGCTGTCCGTGGCTTCACGCTTCACTCGCCGCGAATTGCCGCTGGACGATGAAATCGACGCGGAAACGCGTGGCAGCGAACTGGTCGAATTCCTTTCCTACGCCGCGCTGGAAGCCGGCGAGGGCCAGGCGCAAGCCGACGAGGACGGCATGCAGTTGATGACCCTGCATTCGGCCAAAGGGCTGGAATTCCCGCTGGTTTTCCTGGTCGGGCTGGAAGAGGGCCTGTTCCCCGGCAACCGCTCGCTGGAAGAATCGGGCCGCCTCGAAGAAGAACGCCGCCTGGCCTACGTCGGCATCACCCGCGCGCGACAGAAGCTGGTGCTGACCTACGCCGAAGCGCGCCGCCTGCACGGGCAGGACATGTACGGCATCCCGTCGCGCTTCCTGCGCGAGATTCCGCATCACCTGCTCAACGAAGTACGGCCGCGCGTGCAGGTCGCGCGGGGTTACATGCCCGATGGAAGCCGCGCGCAACCGCAGCAGCATTTCGGGCACGCGCAACTGGAACAACCCGCGATCAAGCTCGGCAGCAACGTCAACCACCCCAAGTTCGGCGACGGCGTCGTCACCGGCTACGAAGGCAGTGGCGCGCACGCGCGCGTGCAGGTGCATTTCGCCGGGGAAGGCAGCAAGTGGCTGGTTCTCGCTTACGCCAACCTCGTCCCGGCGTGACGCTCCTCCCGCTCCTCGACAGGGGGTGAGCGCTTTCAGCCGGCTTCGTGCAGGAAGCCGCCGCTCTGGCGTTTCCACAATTGCGCGTACAGTCCATCCAGCGCCAGCAGTTGCGCGTGGGTGCCTTGTTCGACGATGCGGCCCTTGTCCATCACGATCAGGCGGTCCATTGCCGCGATCGTCGATAGCCGGTGGGCAATGGCGATCACGGTCTTGCCTTGCATCAGCGTGGCGAAGTTTTCCTGTATCGCCGCTTCGACTTCCGAATCCAGTGCGGAAGTGGCTTCGTCCAGCACCAGGATCGGCGCGTTCTTCAGCAGCACGCGGGCGATGGCGATGCGCTGGCGTTGGCCGCCGGACAGTTTCACGCCGCGTTCGCCGACTTGCGCGTCGTAGCCGGTGCGGCCCTTGGCATCGATGAGCTGTTCGATGAACTTGTGCGCGCTGGCGAGTTTCGCGGCGGCGATCATTTCCGTTTCGGTGGCGTCGGGGCGGCCGTACAACAGGTTTTCGCGCACGCTCCGGTGCAACAGCGAGGTATCCTGCGTGACCATGCCGATGTTGGCGCGCAATGAATCCTGGGTGATCTCGCGCAGGTCGTTGCCGTCGATGCGGATATGGCCGCTTTCCACGTCGTGGAAGCGCAGCAGCAGATTCACCAGCGTGGATTTTCCCGCGCCGCTGCGGCCGATCAGGCCGACTTTTTCGCACGGTGCAATGTGCAGGTCGAGATGATCGATCACGCCGCCGGCCTTGCCGTAGTGGAAGCCGACGCCATCGAAGGCGATGTCGCCACGGCTCGCCGAAAGCGCCGGTGCGCCGGGCTTGTCGTCAACCGTGGGCGGCAATGCGATCGAGCCGATGCCGTCCTGCACGGTGCCGATGTTCTCGAACAGCGCGCTCATTTCCCACATCACCCATTGCGACATGCCCATCAGCCGCAGCACGAAGGCGACCGCGACCGCGATCGCGCCGGCGCTGACCGCGCCGTGCCGCCACAACCAGATGCCGAGCGCGGCGACCGCGAACAGCAGCCCCATGTTCAGCACGATGTTGCTGGTGTTGACCAACGTGACCAGGCGCATCTGCCGGTGCACGGTTCGCAGGAAGCCGTCCATCGCTTCGCGGCCGTAGGCCTCCTCGCGCGCGGAGTGCGAGAACAGCTTGACCGTGGCGATGTTGGTGTAGCTGTCAACGATGCGGCCGGTCATGGTCGAGCGCGCGTCCGACTGCGCCTGCGCGACCTTGTTCAGGCGCGGGATCGCGTACCACAGCAGCGCGGCATACAGCAGCAGCCAGACGGCGAACGGCAGCATGAAGCGCCAGTCCTGCGACACGGCCACGACCAGGGTGCCGCCCAGATAGACGACCACGTAGTTCAGCACGTCCAGCAGCTTGATCACGGTCTCGCGCACCGCCAGCGAGGTCTGCATCAGCTTGGTCGCGATGCGACCGGCGAACTCGTCCTGGAAGTAGCTCATCGATTGGCGCAGCAGGTAACGATGTACCTGCCAGCGAATGCGCATCGGGAAGTTGCCCATCAGCGTCTGGTGCACGATCAGCGAGTTGAACAGCGTCAGCGCCGGCATCAGCAGCAGCACGACGACGGCCATGGTCATCAGGTGCGTGCCGTTTGCGGCGAGGAACGCGCCGGGCGTGTACATGCCGAGTTGATCGACCAGTTGACCCGTCCATGCGTACAGCTTCACTTCGAGGATGGCGATGGCGGCCGTGGTCAGCGCCATCAGCGCCAGCCACGGCTCCAGCCCGCGGGTGTAGTGGCGGCAGAAGGCGTACAGCGATTTCGGCGGTTGGGCAGGCGGCGCGGACGGGTACGGGTCCACGCGGGTTTCGAACCAGCGCAGCATGGGATTCCTTGCGAACGGCGCGGGCGAGAGGCCGCGCAGGCCGGCGATTATCGGTGGTTTCCGCCGCGAAGACGCCATTTCCGGCGCCGCGGCATGGGCCGCGTGCTGCCGGGCAGCCAGACGCAACGGGTGCTGACCCATGGGACGGCACCGGTGCCGGTGATTCGCTGATTCTGCAGGCAGTGGTTCCTACGAAGCGGGGCAGGTGAACGCCTTGCGCCTGCCGCCGCCGCGGCCCATCAGGCGTTCGCTTACCGGCAGCGCGTCGCCGTTCATGCGCCAGTCGTACAGCACACTGAAGGCCAGCACGCGGGCGACGTATTCGCGGGTTTCCTTGTAGCTGATCGTCTCGATCCACACGTCCGGGTCATGACCGGGGCGTTGCGACAGCCAGCGCGCGAGCGGCGCGGGGCCGGCGTTGTAGGCGGCGATCGCCTGGTACGTCGCGCCGTACTTGTCCAGCATCTGCCGCAAATAGGCGCTGCCGATGGCGATGTTGGTGTCCGGATCGTACAGGTCGTTGCCGCCGTTCCACGGCAGGCCGATGCGTTTGGCCACGCCGGCGCCGGTCGAAGGCAGCACCTGCATCAAGCCGCGTGCGTCGGCCGGGGAACGCGCATTCGGGTCGAAGATGCTTTCGGCGCGGATTTCGGCGGCGACCCAGGCCGGGTCGATCGCATTCCTTGTCGCTTCGCGGCGGATGCTGTCGGCATGGTGCAGCGGGAAGCGCAATTCGTACAGGCGTTGCTCGTCCGGGGTTTTCTGCAGCGAAAACACCGCGCGGTCGAACCAGCCGTTGTCGCGCGCCACTTCCACGGCAAGCTTGCGCTGCGCATCGTCGAAGCGCGACAGCGCCGCGTCCCATTCGCGGATCGCCCAGTTCGGGCGCACCAGCTTCCACAATTCCATCGCGCGGACGATGCCGGGGTCGGCGGCGATGGCGGCTTTGACTTTCGCGTCGGCGTTCAAGGCCAGCGGGCACAGCGCATAAGACTGGTTCAGCCGGTCGGCGGCGAGAAAGCCGTGGAAAGTCGGGGTTTTCGCCGCTTCGGCATAGAGCGCGCGCGCGCCGGCGGCATCGCCGGTTTTCTCGGCCATGCGCGCCTCGAAATAACGCCAGCGCGGATCCGCGCGTTGCGTCGGCGACATCTTGCGCAGCGCGGCCAGCGCGGCGGGCCAGTCGGCGCGCGAAAGCGCATCGCGCACGCGCCACTCATGCAGGCGCTCGTCGTAGGCGGCATCGGGCACCGCGGCCAGTCGCCGCGCCGAATCGGGCAGGTACGAGGCCACGGACCACAACGCGATTTCGTACAGCACGCGGTTGCGGCCGGTTTCGTCCAGCGCGATGGCGTACTGCGGCAGCAGGCGTTCGGCGACGGCGGGGTCGCGCTTGGCCTGGCGCATCAGGCCGTACATCGCGACCTTGCGGCTGCGCTCGGTCTTCGGCCAGTTCAGTGCGCGCGGGTGCGGGGCGTCGATGAAGGCGGCGTAGTCGTTGGCCAGCGCGGCATCTGCCGCCGGCAGGCCGCGTGCGGCGCTGCGCATCACTGCGGATTGGAATTCGGCGGCGGCCAGATCGATGCGCTCCCAGCGCAGTTCCGGGCCCAGCCCGCCTTGCGCGGCCAGGATGGCGAACACCGGGTCGCAGGCCTCGGGCAGCGATTGGCCGCTGCCGCGCCAGATCGCCTGCGCATCGGCGGCCCACGCCGCATCGGTCCTGCCGCTGGCCTGCCGCGCCTGCAATTGCGCGCAACGCAGCGCCGCGCCATCGCGCGGCCGCCAGGCGTTCCGGAAGGCCGGCCAGTCCTTGCGCTTGGCCAGCGCCGCCAGCCATTGGCTGCGGAACACCTCGGCCACCGGCTGGCCGTCGTAACGCTGCAGGAAATCGCGTGCGCGCGCCTCGGGCAGGGTGTCGATGCCGCGGTTCAGCGCGGCGTATTCCAGCCACGGCCAGGCCGGGTGGTTGCGCAGGCTGGCGTATTGCGCGGCGTCGAAGTTGCCGCGTTCGGCCGCTTCCAGCGCGGCGCGCATTTGCGGGCGCTGTGCGTCCAGATTCTGCGCATGGACGTTGCCGAAGGCGGACAGGCCGGCCACGGCGGCGGCGATGAGACAATGGAAGGATCGCATTCGGCGAATATAGGCGAGTGAGCGTGAACCGCGCACGCCTTGCCCTGAACCGGCAACCTGCAACCACCAATCAAAGGAAATTCGCTTGGACGGCATCTGGATGTTCCCCCTGCTCGGCGTGGTCGCCGGGATCCTGGCCGGCCTGCTCGGCGTCGGCGGCGGTCTGGTGCTGGTCGGCGCGCTGGCGTGGCTGCTGCCGCTGCATGGCGTGCCGAAGGAAGCGGCGATGCACGCGGCCCTGGCCAGTTCGCTGGCCAGCATCGTGCTGACTGCCGCGTCGTCGGCGCGGTCGCACAGCCGGCGCGGCAGCGTGCTGTGGCCGACAGTGGCATGGATGGTGCCGGGGTTGCTGCTGGGCGGCTGGCTGGGCAGCGGCTTCGCGGTGCGGGTCGATGACACGGTGCTGCGCTGGATCGTGGCCGGCTATTGCACGCTGGCGGCGCTGCAGTTGCTGTTCGGCGGCAACGGCAAGGCGGCGGCGGGCAGGGAGGTGCCCGCACCACGTGGCTGGCCGATGAGCGCGGCCGGGGCGGGCATCGGCGCGATGTCGTCGCTGGTGGGCATCGGCGGCGGCAGCATGACCGTGCCGCTGCTGGTTTGGCGCGGGGTCGCGCCGGTCCGCGCGGTCGGCACTTCCAGTGCTTGCGGCGTGGCGATCGGGCTGGCCAGCGCGGCCGGCTATGCGCTGCATGCGCCGGCCGGGGCCTTGCCGCAGCACGCAATCGGCTACGTGTATCTGCCGGCGGCGATAGGAGTCGCGGCGGCGTCGGTATTGGCCGCGCCGTGGGGCACGCGGCTGGCGCACCGGATCAGCGGGCTGGCGTTGAAGCGGGTGTTCGCGGCGTTCCTGCTGGCGGTGGCGGCCAGCGTGGCGATTGGCGGATATTGAGCCGGCCCCGTGGGTCCGGCCGGCAAGTTCCTCTCGCAAGACAGGTGGAAACCGGCAACTCCGGCATAATCGACTCCCATGTCCGCCGTTCCCGATCTCCCCCCGGTGCCCGATGCCAGCCTGCTGTCGCGCTATCGCTGCGCGCCGGGCGAGGTGGACGAGATGCTGGCCGGCGACGGCCGCTTGCGGCCGGCGTGGCGGGGTTTCGTCGATCTGCTGGAAGGCCTGCCGGCCGACACGCTGGCCGCGCGGTTCGCGCGCGCCGAGCAGTACCTGAAGGACGCCGGCGTCTATTACCGCGTCTATGACCAGGGCAGCGCGCGCGAGCGGCAGTGGCCGTTGTCGCCGATGCCGGTGCTGATCGACGAAACCGAATGGGCCGGCATCGGCGAAGGCCTGGTGCAGCGCGCCGAATTGCTCGAGCGCATGCTGGCCGACCTGATGGGTGAGCAAACACTCATCCGCGATGGCGTGATCCCGCCGGAACTGATCGCCGCCAATCCGGGGTTCCTGCGCCCGCTGGTCGGGGTCAAGCCGCGCGGCGGGCATTTCCTGCATTTCATCGCCTTCGAGCTGGGCCGCGGCCCGGACGGGCGCTGGTGGGTGCTGGGCGACCGCACCCAGGCACCGTCGGGCGCGGGCTTCGCGCTGGAAAACCGCGTCGCCACCACGCGCGCCTTCCCGGATCTGCCCGATGCCGTCAACGTGCACCGGCTGGCCGGTTTCTTCCGCCAGTTCCGCGATGCGCTGTTGCGGCTGGCCGACAACAGCGCCAGCACGGTCGCCATCCTCACCCCCGGTGCGAACAACGAAACCTATTACGAGCACGCCTGGATCGCGCGCTACCTGGGCTTTTTGCTGCTGGAAGGCGAAGACCTGACCGTGCGCAACGGCCGCACGATGGTGCGCACCGTCGCCGGTCTGCAGCCGATCAGCGTGCTGTGGCGGCGCATCGACGCCACCTTCGTGGACCCGCTGGAATTGCGCGCCGATTCGTGGATCGGCACGCCGGGCATGGTCGGCGCGCTGCGCGCCGGCAACGTGTCGATGGTCAACGCGCTGGGTGCGGGCCTGCTGGAAACGCGCGCGCTGGCGGCGTTCCTGCCCAACATCGGCAAGCAATTGCTGGGCGAGGAGCTGCGCCTGCCCGGCATCGCCACCTGGTGGTGCGGGCAGCGGACCGAACGCGAACACGTGGCCGGGCAACTGGAACGCATGATGGTCGGCCCGGCGCTTTCGACCAACCTGCCTTACGAGGATCCGCAGGCCACCCTGCTGGGCGGGCGGCTGGACCCGGACGAACGCCAGCACCTGTTGCGGCGCCTGCAGGACGACGGCGCGAACTGGGTGGCGCAGGAAGCGGTGACGCTTTCGACCACGCCGACGTGGATCGATGGCCGGCTGGAGCCGCGCCCGTTCGTGCTGCGCGCCTTCGTGGCGCGCACCGCGCAGGGCTGGGCGGTGATGCCCGGCGGCTTTGCCCGCGTCGGCGCGCAGGCCGACACCCGCGCCATCGCGATGCAGCGCGGCGGCCAGGCGGCCGACGTGTGGATCGTCAGCCCGCGCCCGGTGCGCCACGAAACCCTGTTCGCACCGGGCAAGGCCGGCGCGACGCGGCAGAACGTCAGCGCCTTGCCCAGCCGCGCGGCGGAAAACCTGCTGTGGCTGGGCCGCTATACCGAGCGCAGCGAATCCATCGCCCGCGTGCTGCGCGCCTACCACGTGCGCCTGGCCGAAAACCTCAGCCATCCGCCGGCGCTGCTGGAAACCCTGGCCGAACATCTGCTGGACGAGGAGGGCGCGGACCTGGCGCAGCCGATTCCCGCCGTGCTGCTGTCCACCATCGAAGCCGCCGCGCTCAGCGCCGGCCGCATCCGCGACCGCTTCTCGCCCGATGGCTGGGCCGCGCTGCACGACCTGGCCAGGACCGCTGCGCGCTTCGCCGACCAGGTGGCCCCCGGCGACGACGCCAGCCGCGCGATCACCGTGCTGTTGCGCAAGCTGGCCGGCTTCTCCGGCCTGCTGCACGAGAACATGTACCGCTCCACCGGCTGGCGCTTCCTCGAAATCGGCCGCCGCATCGAGCGCGGCATCCAGATCGCGCATCTGCTGTCGCGGATGGGCCGCGACGATGCCCCGGACGGCCTGCAACAGGCCATCCTGGAAATCGGCGACAGCGTGATGACCTGGCGCAACCGCTACGGCATGCAGGCCGGGCCGACGAGTGCGATCGACCTGCTGGCGCTGGATCCGCGCAACCCGCGCTCGGTGATGTTCCAGGTGGAGGTGCTGAAGGACGAATTCGCGCACCTGCCCACGGTCATCGGCAGCCACCAGCTCAGCGCCTTCGCCAAGGAAGCCCTGCGCCTGCACACCGAGCTGTCGATCCGCGACCCCGCCGATCTGCAGCCCGACGACCTGGTGGCGCTGGGCAACGACATCGCCGGCCTGTACGACCAGATCGCGGTGGCGTATTTCGGATGAAGTACGACGTCCGCCTGCGCCTGAGCTACGAGTACGGCGGTCTGGTCGCCGACGGCCGCCACGTGGTGCGCGTGCTGCCGCGCGAACTGCCGGGCGCGCAGCGCGTGCTGGAAAGCCGCTTGCGCATCGATCCGCTGCCGGACGAGGAAAACGCCTTCGCCGACTATTTCGGCAATCGTGCGGTGATGGTTGCGGTGCGCGCGCCGCACAAGACCCTGGACGTGGAAATGCGCGCGCAGGTACAGGTGGAGCGTTCCGCGCCGGAACTGGATCTGTCGCCGGATATCGACGGCTTGCGCACGCAACTGGCGGCGCTGCATTCGCTGGCGCCGGATTCGCCGGCGCACTGTCTGCCGCCCAGCGCGCGGGTGCCGTTGATCGGCCGCATCACCGACTACGCCGCGACCAGTGCGCGCGCCACCGGCAGCGTGATGGCCCTGGCGCGGCATCTGGCCGGGCGCATCCACACCGACTTCGCCTACGACCCGGATGCGACCGAAGTGGATACGCCGGTCACCGAAGCCTTCGACATGCGCCGTGGCGTGTGCCAGGACTTCAGTCACATCATGATCGCCGGCCTGCGCGGGCTGGGCGTGCCCGCCGGCTACGTCAGCGGCTTTTTGCGCACGCAACCGCCGCCGGGCAAGAAACGCCTGGAAGGCGCCGACGCCACCCACGCCTGGGTCGGCGTGTGGTGCGGGCAACAGATGGGCTGGCAGGAATTCGACCCCACCAACGGCATCTCCGCCGGCAACGATCACATCACCATCGGTTACGGCCGCGACTACAACGATATCGCGCCGATGGTCGGCGTGCTGAAAGCCAGCGGCAAGCAGGAAGGCAAGCAGGCGGTGGACGTGATTCCGCTGGAGTGATTTGCCTCTCGTCTTCGGAATGCCGCAGCGCGGACTCATGACTCCGACATGCGGCTTTCTTCTGCGTGGATGACGGCAAATCCGTCATGCGGCTTCCGGCGCGCCGAGGCTCTTGCCGTAAAAACCGGAAGGGTCGAAACAGCAGACACGTTTCTTGCCGGCGGCCAGGCGGTCGCATGCGCTTTCCACGCGGCTGGTGCGCGTCTTCGCCTGCTTCGCCGATTCGACCCAGTGTATCCAGTCGATCCGCGCGATCGTGGTGGTGGCGTCCCACGTTGCCTTCGCCGCCGGGTTGGCGGCCAGCGCGGCGCGCAGGTCCGCTGGCGGCGTCGGTTCCGGTTCCTTTGCCACCGGCACGATTTCCAGCGCGACGACGTCGCCGGCCTGCACGCCGGCCGCGTTGCACAGCGCCTTGCCGACTTTCAGCCAATGGCTCAACTGGCCATCCGGTTCCAGCATGGCCCGGAAGGGGTGGCCGTTGATCGTGCCTTCGACGCTGGTCCGGCCACGGCGCGGCAGCTTGTCGCTGGCGGATCTGGGCAGGACCACGAAGGCCCAGTCGCCGCTCTTGCCCGGCCTGGCCGGGCGCAGCAGCGTGGCCTTGAAGCGTGATTTTTGCGTGAACCGGTTCATGCAATGAACAATGGCGTCAGCGCTTCCGCTGATGGTCGGAACCTGTGCTTGATGCCGGCACCTTGCGCAGGTACCGGGTGCGCAAGGAACGGGGCGATGGCAATGCCGGGCGTGGCTGCCTACTGCCCCAGCAAATGCTGCTGCCAGAACAACACCGACGCCGCGCCGAACCAGTCGCTGTTGGCCTTCTTGCGGAAGCCGTGGCCTTCGTCGTCGTACAGCAGATACCAGACCGGCTGGCCGTTGCCGCGCACCGCCTTGACGATCTGCTCGGCCTCGGTCCATGGCACGCGCGGGTCGTTCCTGCCCTGGGCGACGAACAGCGGCGACTGGATCTTCGCGGCGTTCTTCAGCGGCGAGATGCGATCGAACACGGCTTTCATCGCCGGGTCGCGTTCGTCGCCGTATTCGGCGCGGCGCAGATCGCGGCGGTAGCTTTCGGTATTGTCGAGGAAGGTGCTGAAATCCGAGATGCCGACCACGTCGATGCCGGCCTTGATGCGGTCGCTGTAATGCAGCAGCGAGGCCAGCACCATGTAGCCGCCGTAGCTGCCGCCCATCACGCCGACGCGCGCGGCGTCCAGGTCCGGCTGCGTCGCGATCCAGTCCAGCAGCGCGCCGATGTCCCTGACCGAATCCTCGCGCTTTTCCGCGTTGTCCAGCGACAGATACGTCTTGCCGTAACCGGACGAGCCGCGCACGTTGGGCAGCAGCATCGCCACGCCCAGCTCGTTGACCAGGAACTGGGTGTTGGCGGCAAAACTGGGCAGCGACTGGCCTTCCGGCCCGCCGTGGATGTTGATGATGACCGGCAACTTGCCGCCGGCCGCCGCATTGGCCGGCTTGTACAGGAAGGCGGGGATGGTGCGTGCGCTGCCATCGACTTCGTCAAAGGTGGGATAGCGCACCAGCGTGGGCGCGACGAACTTGCTCGTATCCAGCCCGCCGACTTCGCTGTGCGTCCAGCGTTGCAGCGAAACCTTCGCCAGGTCGATCACGTAAACATCGCTGGGCGAAGTGGCGGTGTTCAGCGTGACCGCGATGCGCCGGCCATCGGGCGAGAATTCGAAACCGCCGAGCACGCCGACCGGCAGTTCCGGCAATTCCACCGGCGCATGTTTCGGCAACGAAACGACATGCAGTTTGCCGATGCCGTCCTCGTTGCTGGCATAGGCCAGGTATTTGCCGTCATCGGAAATCCCGAAATCCTCGACATCCCAATCGATGCCGGCGCTGACCAGTTGCGGCTTGCCGCCGGCGATGGCGTGGTAGCGCAGGCGGAGGAATTCGCTGGGCGTGCCATCGACCGGCTCGTCGGAGACGAAATACACGCCCTTGCCGTCCGGCGCGAACTTGAAGCCGCCGAAACTGGCCTTGCCGCCATCGACCGGAAACAACGCCAGCTTGCCGGTTTGCAGATCGACCGCGCCGGGTTGCGATTCGCTGATCGACACGTATCTGGACACCAGCAACTGCTTGCCGTCGGGCGAGAAGTCCAGCGCGCGCCAACTGCCGCCCGCGGTCACCACCGCGCGCGCTTCACCGGTTTTCGTGTCGCGCACCCACACATCGGTATCGCTGCCGTTGCGCGAGGTGCTGGAATACGCCATCAACGCGCCATCATGGCTGAGCACCGCGCCACTGTTCTGGCTGCGCTTGCCATCGGTCAGCAGGGTGATTTCGCGGGTTTGTTCGTCGAACCAGTACAACTGGCTGAACTCGTCGCCGCCCTTGTCCTTGCCGAACACGAAACCGTCGCGCGCGGCCCTGGCCGGTGCAGGCACGATGCCGGCAACCGGTTCGGGATAGAAGGTCAATTGTTCGCGCGTGCCCAGCGGCTGGCACACGCGATGCGCCTGCGCGGTTTCGGCAAAGCGGGTGGAGATGAGCAGGCAGCCGTTCTTCGTCCAGCCGGCCAGGTTGGCGCCACGGGTGTTCTGGTAGCGGTTGAGGCGCTCGACCAGATCGGCGGGAATCGCCGGGATGTTCTCGCTGGTGCGGTTGCCGACGACCTCGCGCTTGACTGTGGTGTCGGCGGCGAAGGCGGGCGCCGCAAAGGCGGCCGTGAGGATGGCGGCAGTCAGCGACAGACGCAGGCGAGGGTGCGGCATGGTTCGGCTCCGGTATCGAGTGCGGCAAGAGTAACCGATGGCGGCACATTGCCGTTGCCGTTGACTTTGATTTCGGGACCCTTTGAGGCGCGGCAAGGTCGGCGGGACAAACCCCGCGCGGGCGGCGCGCAGGGATCATTCGATCATTCCGTGGTTGAGAGTCTCCCGGCCTTCGCCGCGGCGCCCGACAAACGCGCCAGACGCTTTTCCGCCCGTCACTCCTTCAACCAGCGTGCCGCATCCAGCGCGTGGTAGGTCAACACGCCATCGGCACCGGCGCGCTTGAACGCGGTCAAGGCTTCCAGCGCGCAGGCCTTCTCGTCCAGCCAGCCGTTCTGCGCGGCGGCCTTCAGCATCGCGTATTCGCCGCTGACCTGATATGCATAGGTCGGCACGCCGAAGGCGTCCTTGACCCGGCGGATCACGTCCAGGTACGGCAGGCCGGGCTTGACCATCACCATGTCCGCGCCTTCGTCGATGTCCAGCGCGACTTCGCGCAGGGCCTCGTCGGAATTGGCCGGATCCATCTGGTAGGTGAACTTGTTGCCCTTGCCGAGGTTGCCGGCGCTGCCCACGGCGTTGCGGAACGGGCCGTAGAAGGCGCTGGCGTACTTGGCCGCGTAGGACAGGATGCGCGTGTTGACGTGACCGTTCGCCTCCAGCGCGCTGCGGATCGCGCCGATGCGGCCGTCCATCATGTCGCTGGGCGAGAGGATGTCCGCGCCGGCGGCGGCGTGCGCCAGCGATTGCTTGACCAGCGCCTCGATGGTGGCGTCGTTGAGGATGTAGCCGCTCTCGTCGATCAAGCCGTCCTGGCCGTGGGTGGTATAAGGGTCCAGCGCCTGGTCGGTCATCACGCCCAGTTCCGGGAAGCGCGATTTCAGCGCGCGGATCGCACGCGGAACGATGCCGTCCTCGTCCCAGGCGATGCGACCGTCGGCGGTCTTGGCGTCGGGGTCGGGCACGCCGAACAGGTCGAGCACCGGCACGCGCAGTTCCAGCGCCTGTTCGGCGACTTTCAGCAGTTCGTCGATCGACAGGCGCTCCACGCCGGGCATCGACGCCACCGGCGCGCGGCCCGGCCGGTCATGGACGAAGACCGGATAGATCAGGTCATTCGCGGTCAGCACGTTTTCGCGCATCAGGCGCCGCGAGAAATCGTCGCGGCGCATGCGGCGCGGGCGGATATGGGGATAGGCCATTCGGGATTCCTTGCAAATCAGAGGATGCCGCCGCCGATGCTCAACCGCATGCCGGTTGGGTCAGGCGCTCATTATGATGCCGCCGGCAGGACGCCGTGCATGGCCTCGATTTCCACCTGCAATTCGCGCCGGCACACGTCGCCGTGCAGCAACAGCAGCGGCACGTCCCTGCCCAGACGTTCGCGCAGCCGGGTTTGTACCCGCGCCGCGTGGGCCGGATCGGGCAGATAGGCCTTCAATCGCGTGCTGGCGTCCCACTGCGGCGGCAGGCATGGCTGGCGTTCGCGGGCGGCGGCCAGCAGGTGGTCGAGGTTGGCCAGGGTTTCGTCCATCTGCGCGTCCAGCGAACCGGCATGCCGCGAGGCGTGGCCGACGATGCTGGCGGTGCCGGAAACCAGCAGCGGCACGGCCGGCGACGGCGGCAGCAGCGCGCGGGCGAAGCTGGGCGATTGCGGGCCGTACTGGCGCGGATAACGCCACGCGCTGGTCTGGCGCGGGTTTTCCAGCGGCGTGCCGGGTTGGCGCGCGGCCAGCCAATAGACCTGCAGGACGTGCGTGCCGCCGCGCGTGCCGATCGCGGTGGCCGCCGGCAACGCGGTGGCATCGACCGCGCCGAGGCCGCGCACGCGGCCCACGCAGAATTGGCGATAGCGTTCGTCGTCGCCTTCGCCTTCGGTGATGCGGTCGAAGTAATTCCAGATCCGCAGCAGGCGCGGGTGGCCACTGCGTTGCCGGAACGCGGCGGCTTGCGCATAGGCGCGTTCGCTGGCGGCGAGCATGTCGGCGGCATCATTGCCCTGCAGTTGCAGTGCGCCGAATTGCAGCGCGTCATCTTCGGCATGGGCAATGCCATCGGTGATGCCGTGCGTCACCGGGCCGGCAGCGCGCCAGATTTCCAGCATCGGCGTGCCCAGGGGCGACAGCGGCACGCGCAGCCAGCGCGGATCGGCGCGGTGCGGCGCGGCATCGCCGAAGGCGAACACCGCCAGCGTGTCGGGTTGCGCCAGTGCGGCGTCCAGCGTGCCGGGATCGGCGTATTCCACCGCCAATCGGGGCGCAAAAGTCGGAGAATCAGCCAAGGCGGCGCGGGGGCGATGGTTCACGGCCGCGAATGATAGCCTGCGCCGTATCCGCAGCCGGCGCGGGTCGGTTTGCGTTCATCCATGTCGGCGGAACATGCCGAATCCACGAGGGGACTGCCACCATGAAAATCCGTTCCGCCGCATTCGCGATGCTCGCCCTCCTGCTGGCCTCCTGCGCCGGCACCACCAGGGTCATGCTGGGCCAGGCGCGGCCGCCGGTGGATCCGGCCGTGGTGCGGATCTACGACGCGGTGCCGCCCGGTGCGGTGCAGATCGCGCAACTGGAATCCACCAGCGGCGCCGGCTTCGGCGGCCAGGGCCAGACCGACGCGGTGGTGGCGCGGCTCAAGCGCGAAGCCGCCGCGCTGGGCGCCAATGGCGTGGTGCTGATGGGCGTGGGCTCGCAGTCCTCCGGCGGCGGCGTGTCGGTCGGCGGCGGCAGTTTTGGCGGCCACGGCGGTGCGGGCCTCAGCGTCGGCATCCCGACCACGCGCAAGCAGGCCGCGGGCGTGGCGATCTGGGTGCCGGCAGCGACGGCAGCGCCGGAGCCGACGCCGTAAGGCTTTTCCCCGCAGGCGCGAATGGTCCGCAAAGGGCGCAAGGGATGGTTTCCTTTGCGCCCTTCGCGCGTCTTGTGGGCAACGGGCTTTCCCGCCCGCCCCTGCCACAAGTCATGTTCGGCCGGCTGCGCGCAGCGGTTAGCATGGGATTTTTCCCGAGAGTGGAACACCCATGGCTGGCAAGTTCGGATATGCGGCGCGGCTGGGCGCGGCTGCATTGGCGGGATTGATCGCGTTGCCCGCGCTCGCGCAGACTGGTGCGATGCCCACCGTCGCCGATTACGACCGCGCCGCGAAATTCATCGCACCCAATGCCAATCCGCTGGTTGACCATGCGGTCGAAAAGGCCGCGTGGCTGGATGCGAACCGCTTCTGGTATCGCGACCACGATGCCGGTGGCGACCATTTCCTGGTGTTCGATGTCGCCACCGGCAAGGCTGCGCCGGCCTTCGACCACGCCGCCCTGGCGAAGGCGCTGGGCAAGGCCGATGGCAAGCCGGCCAGGACCGAAAAACTGCCGGTCACCGCGCTCAAGTTGCTGGACGACGGTCGCGTGGAAGTCACCGCCGCGGCCAGCCGCTTCGCCTGCAAGGGCAAGACCTGCACGGCGCAACCGGAAGCGGAAAAGCAGAAGGAGCCCGGCGTCGCCTCGCCCGACGGCAAGCGCGAAGCCTTCATCCGCGACTGGAACCTGTGGGTGCGCGATCTGGCCAGCGGCGCGGAAACGCAACTGACCACCGATGGCGTCGCCGATTACGGCTACGCCACCGACAACGCCGGCTGGCAGCACAGCGACAAGGCGGTGCTGCTGTGGTCGCCGGATTCAAGCAGGATCGCCACCTTCCGGCAGGACCAGCGCAAGGTCGCCGACATGGTGCTGGTCGGGACCAACGCCGGTGCGCCGCAGGTGGAACGCTGGAAGTATCCGCTGGCCGGCGCCGAGCACGTGATCATGATCGAGCGCGTGGTGATCGACGTGGCCGCCAAACAGGTGCTGCGGCTGAAGACGCCGGCAGACTTCCACCGCTCCACTTGCAGCGACGACATCGTCTGCGACAACGGCTGGGAAGACGTGCAATGGGCGAAGGACGGCAACAGCCTGGCCTTCGTCAGCACCGATCGCGGCCACAAGTCGGCGATCCTGCGCGTGGCCGACGTGGCGACGGGCGAGGTGCGCGATGTCTTCACCGAAACCGTCGCCACGCAGTACCAGAGCAATACGGCGATGTCGTCGGTGGCGTGGCGCTACCTGCCGGAAAGCGGCGAATTCCTGTGGTATTCGCAGAAATCCGACTGGGGCCATCTGTACCTGCACGATCTGCGGACCGGCAAGGAAAAGCGCCAGCTCACGTCCGGCGACTGGAACGTCGATGGCATCGCGCGGCTGGATGAAAAGACCCGCACGCTGTGGATCCTCGGCAATGGCCGCGAGCCGGGCAATCCGTATTGGAAGCATCTGTACAGGCTGTCGCTGGATGGCGGCGAAGTGACCCTGTTGACGCCGGAAGCCGCCGATCACGCGGTCACCTTGTCCGAAGACGGCGCGTGGTTCGTCGATGCGTATTCGACCACCGCGCAGCCGACGGTGACGGTGTTGCGTTCGGCCATCGATGGCGCGGTGAAGCATGAAATCGCCCGCGCCGACGTGTCGCGCCTGCAAGCCATCGGCTGGCAGCCGGCGGAACAGATCACGGTGAAGGCGCGCGACGGCAAGACCGACCTGTACGGCTTGATGGTCAAGCCGGCGAACCTGGACCCGGCGAAGAAATACCCGGTGATCGTCTATGTCTATCCCGGCCCGCAGGTCGGTTCGGTCAGCAATTACCGCTTCAATGCGGTGTTCCGCGACGGCCACGCGCTGGCGCAACTGGGCTTCGTCTTCATCGGCATCGACGGCATGGGCACGCCGTGGCGCAGCAAGACTTTCCAGGACGTGTCTTACGGCAACATGGCCGACAACACCTTGCCCGACCAGGTCGCGGCGTTGAAGCAACTGGGTGAAAAATACGCCTGGTTCGACACCGCGCGCGTGGGCATGTGGGGCCACAGCGGCGGCGGCAATGCCACCGCGACGGCGATGTTCCGCTACCCGGAAACCTTCAAGGTCGGCTGGTCCGAAAGCGGCAACCACGACAACCTGGGCTACGAGGACGACTGGGCCGAGCGTTACCACGGCCTGCTCGAGAAAAAAGACGACGGCAACGACAACTACACCGGCCAGGACAACGCCTCGATCGCGAAGAACCTGCAGGGCAAGCTGATGCTGGCGCACGGCACGATGGACGACAACGTGCCGCCGTACCTGAGCCTGCTGGTGGCCGATGCCTTGATCAAGGCGAACAAGGATTTCGACCTGCTGATGATTCCCAATGCACGCCACGGCTACGGCATCGGCGCGGTCAGCCAGTACGTGACCCGGCGGCGCTGGGATTACTTCGTGCAACACCTGCTGGGTGCGACGCCGCCGGTGAATTACGAGTTGAAGGCTGAAGTGCCCTGATCTTGTTTTTTGCTCGTCATGGCCGCCTGCGCGGGAAGCGCTTTCCAACGGACGCATGTCCGGTCATGACGGGCAAAAGCGGGAAACTCACTTCAACCCGAACAGCAACTTTTTCTCCTCGTCGCTCAGCGGCTGGCCCGCGTTCGGGTTCACCTGCTTGCGCAACGCATAGGCCCGTTGCGTTGCCGGGCGCGCGGCGATGCTCGCCTGCCAGCGGCGCAGGTTGGCGAACGGCCCCAGATCCAGCGGCGCCTTGTCGTAGGGATTGATCCACGGATGGATCGCCATGTCGGCGATGCTGTATTCGTCGCCGGCGACGAAGGCGCGGTCGGCCAGGCGCTTGTCGAGCACGCCGAGCAGGCGCAGCACCTCGTTGCGGTAGCGGTCCCTGGCGTAGGCGATGTCTTCCGGCGCATAGACGTGGAAGTGGCCGTACTGCCCGGTCATCGGCCCCAGCCCGCCGATCTGCCAGTGCAGCCACTGGCTGACTTCGGTGCGGCCGCGGGTGTCGGCGGGGACGAAGCGGCCGGTCTTGTTGGCCAGATACGCCAGGATCGCGCCACTTTCGAACACGCTGATCGGCGCGCCGCCGTCGGCCGGGGCGTGATCGACGATCGCCGGCATCTTGTTGTTCGGCGAAATGGCGAGGAATCCGGGTTTGAACTGGTCGCCCTTGCCGATGTCCACCGGGACGATGCGGTAGTCCAGCCCGGACTCTTCGAGGAACAGGGTGATCTTGTGGCCATTGGGCGTTGGCCAGTAGTACAGGTCGATCGTCGGTTTCGTGCTCATCGGAAGACTCCATCGCGGGGGACGCGATGGAGTCTAATTCCAATGATGTTGCGGTTCCGTGGCGAAGCCGAACCGCCGTGTTGCGCGCTTCAGAGCGCGTAGCGGAAGCCGACCAGGTACTGGCGGCCGTATTCGGTGTATTCCTCCGGGAAAAAGATGTTCATGCCGTGGGAATCGCTGATCTCGGTGCGGAACGGCTCGTTGTTGAGGTTGTTGATCTGGAACAGCAGCGACAGCCCGGACAGGCGGCTCGACTCCGGGAAGTCATAGCCCACTTGCAGGTCGATCACGCGTTCGTTGGTGGTGTAGCGATACGTGCGCTGGCCGAAGATCGAGCCGTACTCGCCGCGGTACGGACTGCGGAAACGTTGGCTGACGCGTGCCGAGAAGCCATGTTTTTCGTAGTACAGCGTGGCGTTGGCGACAATCTTGGACAGGCCGGGAAAGGTATCGGTGCCAGATCCGATGCCGGGTCCGTCCGGATCGATCGACGATTCCGTGTATGAGGCGTTGAGCTGCAGGCCGAAGCCATCCAGCGCCTCGTGCAGCAGTTCGCCGCCGAGTGAGGTGGAGAATTCGACGCCGCGCATGTAGCCGCCGGTGCCGTTGGCGGGTGCCGAGAAGATGCCCCAGTCCGACGCGGGCACGGTCTCGCCTTCATAGTCGTAGCCGGCGAAGTTCCAGGGAATCTCGCGGGTATAGATGTAGGAATCGAGGCCCTTGTAGAACAGCGCCAGCGCGACGTAACTGGCCGTACCGAAGTACTTTTCGACCGACAGGTCAACGGCGTTGGCGCGATACGGTTCCAGTTGCGGGTTGCCGCCACTGCCGCGCCATTCGCCGACGCCGTCCTGCACGCTGACCCAGACGCTGGCGCGCGCGCCCATGTCGTTGATGCGCGGGCGCATGATTTCGCGCGCGGCGCCCAGGCGCAGGTTCCAGCCATTGCCGAAGTCGGCCACCAGGTTCAGGCTGGGCAGGATGTCGCCGTACGAGGCTCCGGCCGTGCCCGACACCAGTACCTGCCCATCGTCGTTCTGCTCGACCACCACGCCGGTGGAGGACTGGTCGGTGCGGATGTATTGCACGCCGGCATTGCCGCGCAAGCGGATCCCGTGGGGCAGATCCATGTCGAGGTTGGCCTTGAAGAAGAACGTCTTGAGCTTTTCCTCGGTGAGGGCATCCTTCTGCAGGTCGTCGTTGGATTCGCTCAGATACACGTCGTAGTAGCGCGAAAGCAGGTCACGCGGGTCGAAGGTCAGCACGCTGCCCATGCCGGCGAAGGCGAGGCTGGTGGCGTCGCCCAACAGCGAAGAATCAACCAGCGTCGGTTCGCGGTCGGGCAGGTCGGCGAAATAGACTTCGGCGCTCTTTTCCTTGGTGCGCTTGCTGTAGTGGAAGCCGACGTCGTAGCTGCGCAGGAAATCGGAAGATTCGACCACGCGGTTGAGGGCAAGCTTGAAAGCCTTCAGCTCATCCTTCTGGTGGCTGTTTTCCAGACGGCCGTCGTGTCCATAGCCCTGCGCGTCGCGCAGATAGACCGCCGTGGGATCGGACAGGTCGGGGAGGGCATAGTAGCCATAGCCTGCAGACAACGGCACCCTGAAGTCCACGTCCAGCCCGTCGAGCATGCCGGCATAGGTTTCCAGCTTGGAGTCCTCGACCCTGGCGCGGGAATAACTGACATCCGTCGTCAGCGTGTAGATTTCGCCGAACTTGAATTCGTTGTTCCAGCCTGCCGAGAACAGCCGGGATTCGCGCACGTTGCTGTCGTTGCGCACGAGCGGCTCGATACCGCTCAGGGTGCCGCTGGTCACCACCGGCACGCCGTGGTAGATCGTGGTTTGCGCATCGGTGTAGGTCACCGCGCCGTCGTTCCACCACGGATCGTTGGTCCACATCGTGCCACGCATCAATTCTTCCTGGTCGAAGCGGGACGCATACACGTCGAACACGCTGTGCCAGGTGTCGTTGGGCTTGAACTCCAATACCGCCATCATGCCGTCGCGCGTGGTGTCGCGCGATTTGACCCAGGCTTCGGCGCCCTGCAGCGCGATTGCATCGGCCGGTTTCTCGCCCTGCGGCGTGCCCCAAAGATCGGTGTTGGCCCACCACCACGACTTGTAGTGCTGTTCCTGGAACGGCGAGGTCATGCGCGCCACGCCGACTGCGACGCCGATGGTGTCGCCGGCGAACTGGTCCACGTACGAAGCCGAGACCCGGTAACCCTTGTCCTTGCCGCCATCGGTCAGGTTGCCGAGCGAGTTGTATTCGCCCTGGCCCGAGAACACGACGCGACGTTCCCCGAATGACAGCGGACGGATGCTTTGCATATCCACTGTGCCGGAAATGCCCTGACCGATCAGCGAAGCGTCGGGCGACTTGTACACGGTGACGCCGTTGATCAGTTCCGACGGGTACTGGTCCAGTTCGACGCCGCGGTTGTCGCCGGTGGTGACTTGTTCGCGACCATTCAGCAGCGTGCCGGCGAACTGCTCGGAGAATCCGCGGATGTGGACGACCTGGCCACGGCCGTCCAGCCGCTGCATGGTCAGGCCGGGCAAGCGCGAAATCGAATCGGCGATGCTGATGTCCGGCAGCTTGCCGATGTCCTCGGCGCTGATCGCTTCCACGATCGACGTTGATTCGTTCTTGGTTTCCAGTGCGCTCGCGATGCTGCCGCGGATGCCGGTCACGCGTACGGCATCCAGCGTGGTCGCCTGCTGCGCCGGGGAAGGTGTCTCTTCTTCCGCGGGTGGCGCTTGCTGCGCCTGAACCGATGTCGATCCGAACAATGCGATGCAGCAGGCGGCCACGAGCAGGCGCGGCATTGGCCGCGTACTGGCGGAAACAGTGACGCACGAACGATGCCTGGTGTTGTTGTCGATGATCATTGGCCCCTCCAGCCAGTGTGATTTGACAACGCTGTCATATCCGAGGTCAACTGCCTTGTCAACCGGGCGAAAGACGGGTGCGACGCACCGCGTGATATTCGCGGGTTTGGCCTTGAGGATTCGAACGAAGCCGCGCGTTTTTGTTGCGTTGCGGTGAGCCGATTGCGCCGCGATCACCGCGTTTCCGGAGTGCCGTCATGTCCCGTTTCAAACACGCGTTGTCAGTCGTCTTCGCGCTGTGCGCATTGATGCCGTGCAGTTGCGTCCGCATGAATCCGGCTTCACGCGAAACAGTGCGGCCTCCGTATCCAGCCAGGGTCGAGGCATGGACAACCACGTCGGACGGAAGTCAGACGTTGACCCCTTCGGTGCTGGATTCGGTGCAGGACGATGCCCCGGCAGACATAGAAGTCGATGCCCGTTCTCGCCATCAGCGCATCGTCGGTTTTGGCGCATCGATCACCGATGCCTCGGCATGGTTGATCCAGCAGCGGATGACGCCAGCACAGCGCGAGGCCTTGCTGCGGGAACTGTTCGGCCGCGAGCAGGGCGGACTCGGCTTCGACTTCGTGCGCCTGACAATCGGCGCATCCGACTTTTCTCGCCGCCATTACTCGCTCGATGATCCACCCGATGGCAAGCCCGATCCGGAACTGCGCCATTTCAGCATTGCGGCGAACATGGAAGACGTGGTGCCGGTGACGCGACAGGCGTTGGCAATCAATCCGCGATTGAAGATCATGGCGTCTCCGTGGAGCGCGCCGGCATGGATGAAAGACAGCGGCAACCTGATCGGCGGCCGCCTGCAATCGCGGTATCACGACGCCTTCGCACGCTATCTGCTGCGCTACGTCGATGCGTACGCGGCCGAGGGCATTCCGGTATTCGCGTTGACCGTGCAGAACGAACCGGACTTCGAGCCGGCCGACTATCCGGGGATGCGGTTCAACGCGCCGGAACGCGCGCATTTCATCGGCGAACACCTCGGTCCGTTGCGCGACCAGCGGCATCCGGCATTGCAGATCTTCGACTGGGACCACAACTGGGACAAGCCGGAAGAACCGCTGCGCGTGCTCGCCGATCCGCAGGCGGGCAGGCATGTATCCGCCGTCGCCTGGCATTGCTACGGCGGCGAGCCGGCGGCGCAGTCGCGCGTGCACGACGCGCGCCCGGACAAGGACGCGTACATGACCGAATGCTCCGGCGGCGACTGGGAGCCGGTGCGCAGCGGCGGCCTGACCCGGCAGGTGCGGCAACTGGTTGTCGCCACGACGCGCAACTGGGCGCGTGGCGTGCTGTTCTGGAACCTTGCGCTGGACGAAACCAACGGTCCGTACACCGGCGGCTGCGATACCTGTCGCGGCGTCGTCACCATCGATTCGAAGACCGGCGCGGTGTCGCGCACCGATGACTACTATGCGCTGGCGCACGCCAGCCGCTTCGTGCGCCGCGATGCGTGGCGGATCGGTTCCAGCGAAACCACCGATGGCCTCGTCAATGTCGCCTTCCTCAACAGCGACGACGGCTCGCGCGTGCTGATCGTGGTCAATTCGAACGACGCGACACGCGAATTCTCGGTGCGCGAGGGGCAACGCCGCTTCGTCGGCCGGTTGCCGGCGAAGAGCGTCGCCACCTTTCGCTGGATCGGCGCAATGCCGGCCGAGGACGATTCCCCGCCGGCAAGCAGCAAGTGACCGTGGCACACGGCGGCGTCAACGGCCGCTTGTGCCCCGGTCGCGTCAGCCGTTACTGGACCGGGCAATCCAGCTTGTGTTCGTAGTCCGTCCCCGCGACCACTTCGGCAAGCGACAGGTCGAGACCGGCGCCGGCGCGGATGCCGAACGGCACGTTGAACTTGCTGGTATCCGCGCCGGCCACGCGCAGGCACTTCAGCGGCACGCCCAGGCGCAGCCACTGCCCGCGCGGCAGCGCCGCCAGCGCGGCACCAACTTGCAGTTCGGCCCCCTGAAGTTCGCCGCTCCGCGCGAACAAGACCACCTTGCCATCGGCCGGCAACGCATCGACGCGCAGCGTGGCGACCAGCAGCATGTCGCCGTTGGTTTCGCGTGCCAGGTCGATCGGCGCGTTCGACAGCAACGAGGCGTCGGCGCCGCCCGACCAGACCAGCCGGCGCGCACCCTCCTGCACCTTGTAGTCGATCGCGCTCAGCTTCAGGTTGCCGTCGTTGGTCTGCGCCTGTGGCTGATCGACGATGGTCATTGCGCCGCCGCCGCCGGACAGCAGCAGTTTCAGCCCGGCACTGGCGACGCCGCGGGCGAAATACGCGTTGTTTTCGCTCACGGCGACATCGATGCCGGGGTCTTCGGGCAGCGCGGCGAGATTTCCGTTGTCGGCATAGGTCAGGCCGTAGCCGAACGCGAACTGCGGGTCGTAACCGGGCTGACCGACGTTGTTGGCGTACTGGTCGGCGCGCTTGGGCCAGGAGAAGCTCAGCTTGCCGTGGAAGTCATGTTGCGGTTTGCCGTCGGCACCGCGCAGCAGCACGTCGGCCACGCCCGCGCCTTCGGATCCGGGCAACCAGGCGGCGACGAAGGCATCGGAGGCGTTGATCTCGCGATTCACCCACAACGGCCGGCCGCTGAGGAACACCGCCACCACCGGGATGCCGTCGGTCTTCAGGCGCTTGAGCAGATCCAGGTCGTCGCTGCGACCGGACTTGTACAGCAGGTTGGCGATGTCGCCCTGGAATTCGGCGTACGGGTCCTCGCCGAAGACCACGATCGCCGCGTCGGGCTTGCTCTTGTACTTGCCATCGACGGCCAGTTCCGCCTTGCCGCCGGCCGCTTCGACCTGCGCTTTCAAGCCTTCCCAGATCGTGTCGGCGTTGGGGAAGTCGGCGCGGGTGGTGCCGGTGCCCTGCCAGCTCAGCGTCCAGCCGCCGGCTTGCTTGCCGATGTTGTCGGCACCGTCGCCGGCCACCAGCAGCTTCTTCTTCGGGTCCAGCGGCAGCACGCCGCCCTGGTTCTTCAGCAGCACCAGCGATTCGCGCACGGCCTGGCGGGCGACGGCGCGATGCTCGGGCGAACCAAGCAGCTCGAACTTGCCGCCCAGCGCACGTTGCGAGGGCTTCGGTTTCTCGAACAGGCCCATGCGGAACTTCGCCCGCAAAACGCGCCGCACGGCATCATCGAGGCGCGACATCGGGATGGTGCCGTCCTTTACGTGGGCCAGCGTGCTTTCGTACAGCCCCTTCCAACTGTCCGGGGCCATCGCCATGTCCAGGCCGGCGTTGAACGTCGCTGCACAATCGGTGTTGCTGCAACCAGCGACCTGGCCGTGGCCGTTCCAGTCGCCAACGACAAAGCCGCCGAAATTCATCCGCCCCTTCAACACATCGGTCAGCAGCGGCTTGTGGCCATGCATCTTGATCCCGTGAAAGCTGTTGTACGAGGCCATCACCGATTGCGCGCCGGCGGCCACGCCGGTGATGTAGCCGGCGGCGTGGATGTCGCGCAGTTCCGCTTCGCTGACCTGCGTGTCGCCCTGGTCCTTGCCGTTGGCGGTGCCGCCGTCGCCGAGGAAATGCTTGATGGTGGTCATCACGTGTTCGTCGTCGAGGTAAGACGCCGTGCCCGGTTTGCCCTGCAGGCCTTCGACCATCGCCGGGGCGAAGCTGGCGACCACGTCGGGGTTTTCCGAATAGCCTTCGTAGCTGCGGCCCCAGCGGTCGTCGCGCGGCGTGGCCACGGTCGGGGCGAAGGTCCATTCCATGCCGGTGGTGCGGGTTTCGATGGCGGTGATGCGGCCGATCTGGCGGATCAAGTCGGCATCGCGGGTCGCGCCCAAGCCGATGTTGTGCGGGAACAGGGTCGCGCCGACGATGTTGCTCTGCCCGTGCACCGCGTCGATGCCCCAGATCACCGGGATCGCCTTGCCGCCGTGCGAGGTGTCCATCGACGCTTCCCAGAACGCATCGGCCAGGTCCAGCCACGCCTGCGGCTTGGCGTTGTACTGGTCGCCGGGATCGGAACTGCCGCCGGCGAGGATCGAGCCCAGCCGGTATTTGCGCAAGTCGTCGGGGGTGATCGTGGTGATGTCGCCCTGCACGATCTGGCCGACCTTTTCCTCCAGGGTCAACGTCTTCAGCAGGTCGTCGATGCGTTTTTCCAGCGCCGGATCTTCGGCCAGCGGCCAGGCGACCCGCGGCCATTGCGCCGGGTCGATGCTGCCGGTGCCGTCTGCCGCGCTGGCGGCGAACGACATCGGAGTGGCCACCAGCGCGATGGCCATCGCGGCCGGCAACAGGCCGCGCGCAAGGCGGCGCGGGGTGACACGGAGGGAAGACATGCGGCGGGGAAAGGCCATGCGGGCATCCTGTTCTCGGGTGGAATGCGGCAACGCGAAATGACAGCGTTGTCAAGCGGCTGGAGAATAGCCCAATGCCCTGCACGATGCTTGCTGCACAGCGGCAAGCGTCTGCCTTCCTCCGGCATCGCCCCGCAATGCTGAAACCACCGTGACGCGCATGTACGACGACGGGCACGACAAGCGACGGCATCTGGCAGAATCGCCGCCGTCATTGCGAACGCGGGGAAACGGCGGCATGCGGGTACGTATCGAGGATGTCGCCGCGGCCGCAGGCGTGTCTATGAAGACCGTTTCGCGCGTGCTCAACCACGAGCCCAACGTCAGCGACGCCACCCGCCGGGCGGTCGAGGCGGCGGTTCAAGAACTGCAATACCGCCCGCACCCGTCGGCGCGCACCCTGGCCGGCAACCGCTCCTACCTGGTGGCGATGCTGTACGACAACCCATCCAGCAACTACCTGATGGAAGTGCAGCTGGGCGTGCTGGACGCCTGCCAGGCGCAGCACTACCACCTGCTGCTGGCGCCATTGGTCTATGACGCCAAGGACATCGTCGCCACGGCCGAAGCGCTGATCGTGCAGTCGCAACTGGACGGCGTGGTGCTGACCCCGCCGCTGACCGACGACGAGGCGCTGTTGCGGCGGCTGGAAGAACTGGGCATCCCCTGCGCCGGCATTTCGCCGAAGGAAGACCACCGCCGCATCGGCGTGGTCGTTGACGAACGCAACGCCGTGCGCGACATGGTCGTGCACCTGGCCGCGCTGGGGCACCGCCGCATCGCCCACATCAAGGGCCACGCCGCGCACGGCGCCAGCGGCTGGCGTCTGGCCGGTTACCGCGACGGCCTGGCCGCCGCCGGCCTGCCCCGCGACCCGGCGCTGGTGGTCGAGGGCGAGTTCTCGCACGAATCCGGCTTTGCCGCCGCCAACCGCCTGCTGGACCTGCCGCAACCGCCGACCGCCATCGTGGCCGCCAACGACGACATGGCCGCCGGCACGATCTGCGCGATCTTCGAACGCGGCCTGTCGGTGCCGCAGGATGTCTCCGTCTGCGGCTTCGACGACACCCCGATCTCGCGGCAGATCCACCCCGCGCTGACCACGGTGCGCCAGCCCACCCGCGACATGGGCCGGCTGGCCGCGCAGGAACTGCTGAAGGAAGTCCGCCAACGCGGCAGCGGCCGCATCGTCGAAGTCGCCTACGCATTGCAATTGCGCAAATCGACCGGGCCGGTACCAGGATGAGGCGAGGCAATACCGGTCACACCGTTCGTTCGGCAGATCTGTTCTTGACGGTCGATAGGTGCTCCTGACAGCGTTTTTCGAAACGCCCGTCACTTGACAGGCAGGCTGCGGCCGAACGCATGATACGGGCACTGGGTCAGGAGACGGCAGCAGGCAGATGACCATGGCGGATCGGGCGCCATTGTTCGGGTGATCCACGGCGTCTTCCGCACTGATCGATCAAGGGGCAGACGGATTCCACGCCTGCCGGGAACGGGAAAGGAGGAACCGGAATGCTTCGCAACAAGTGTGCGTTGGTTGTGGTGCTTTTTTGCCTGGCCCCCTCCGCGAGGGCGGCCACGATTCCGGGGGAATACGACAAGCTCATCCAGCACAGGGGCGAGATCACGGCCTTTGGCAGCGAGGGCTTTGGCGACAGGATCGACATCGGCAGCGGCGACCTGGAAATCGTGCAGACCGACGTGGACCTGCCCGGCAACAACGCGCTGCCGGTGCGCATCGCACGCCGGTTCACCCCGGGGAACAAGTACGCGAGCGGACACTTCGGGGTCTGGAACCTGGACATTCCGTACGTGCATGGCGTGTTCTCCAATTACAACCATTACGGCAACCCCGTAGGCTGGACCGTGGACGGGAGCGGAGGTGATATCTACAAGCGTTGTTCGCAGTTTTCCGCGCCGCCTTTCATCCATTTCCAGATTTCCGTCTTCGAGGCGGACGAGTACTGGCACGGCAGCTTCTTCCATCTGCCGGGCGGGGGCGAGCAGGAGTTGTTGTATGGCGGGCACGTACCCTCGGACGGCAATGCGTATTCGGTCACGACCAAGAACGGAGCGGCGGTGCGCTGCGTGGCGCTGGCCGCCACCAGCTCGGGCCAGGGCGAGGGCTTCGAAGTCGTCACCCCGGACGGCACGGTCTATACCCTGAACCAGATGGTCGAGAGGACGGAGGCGTCGATCTCCAAGCCCGCCGGCTCGGTGACGTTGTTGACAACGGCGAATGCATACAACGCCGCGGCAGCGAACGCGGTGGTCGAGTCGCTGGCGGCCACGACGTTCCACCTTTCCAGAAACGAGGTGATCCTCTACCCCACCAAGGTCACCGACCGGTTCGGCAACAGCGTGACCTACACCTGGAGCGCGACCAACCCTTGGCAGCTGTTGCAGATCACGGCCAGCGATGGGCGCCAGATCACGCTCACCTACCCGGATGCCAGTTCGCGGCAGGTGTCCAGCGTCAGCGACGGCACCCGCACATGGACCTACAGCGGGACATCCAGCGCCTACACGGTGACGCAGCCGGACGGGAGCAAATGGCTTTCCAATCTCACCGACCTGTTCACTTACAGCCTGATCCCTCCGATCCCCAGCGAAACCAATTGTGATACCGAACAAACCACTGCCGGCGCGGCGGCGACCGGCACGATCACGGCCCCGACCGGGGCCACGGTCGTGTTCACGATGGTGCCGGTCAAGCTGGGGCGGTCATGGGCACCCCGGGAGTGCATATCGGACGATGACGGGAATGTGTTGTACGCGCGGGAACCCCGGGTTTACTTCAATCTGGCGATCACCGGCAAGAAGATCACCGGGCCGGGTCTGCCGGCGACCGGACTGTCTTGGACCCATGCCTATGGGGCACCAAACGGGTGCTGGGCCGTTACCGGGATCGGCAATGCATGCACGAGCTCATCCCCGACCTCGCGGACGGTCACGGTCACCGCTCCGGACGGCGATGCCACCCGCTACACCTTCGGCAACCAGTTCGCCGTCAACGAAGGGCTCCTGCTCAAGGTCGAGTCCGGCTGGAACGGCACATCTGCCCTGCGCACGGTCGAGACGACTTATGCGGACATGTACGCCGTGCCGTATCACGCCTATAGCGGCAGCAGTCCGCGCGGACGTGGCGATGCGGTGGTTTCCGGCAAGAAGCATCCGCAGCGCAAGGTGACCACCACCCAGCAAGGCCGCAGCTTCACCTGGGAAGTCGCTGCCGATTGCAGCGGCATGCCGTACTGCTTCGACACCTACGCGCGACCCACCAAGGTGATCCGGAGCAGCAGCCCATGACGCCCCGCCTACTCGTGTCGCTACGCCGCCTGTCCCTGTGTCTGCTGGCGGGCCTGCCGCTGTCATCCACCGCCCAGACCTACACTCAGACCGAGGTCATCACCTACCACGACAACACAACCAAGTGGGTACTGGGCCAGGTAGCCAAGCGCGTGGTGGACGGCATCACCGCCGAAGAGACCACCTTCGATGCCACCTACGCCCTGCCGCTGACCGTCAAGTCCTTCGGCAAGCTGCAGCAGACCCTGACCTGGGACACCACCTCGGCGGTGAGCACCGGCCAGCGCGGCACGCTCAAGACGGTCAAGGACGGCAACAACAACCTCACCACGGTATCGAACTGGAAGCGCGGCATCCCGCAGTCGATCACCCACGCCGACAGCACCACCCAGTCGGCCACGGTCAACGACAACGGCTGGATCACGGCGGTCACCGACGAGACCGGCAGCAAGACCTGCTACGCCTTTGATGCGATGGGCCGGATCAGCCAGGTCACCTATCCGTCCGAAGCCGCCGCCAACACCTGCAACACCAGCACCTGGAACGCCACCACCCAGGCCTTCGTGCCGGTGGCCAGCGCCGAGGTCGGCATCGCCGCCGGCCACTGGCGGCAGACCGTAGCGACCGGCAATGCCCGCAGGATCACCTACTTCGACGCCCTGTGGCGTCCGCTGGTCACCCGCGAGTACGACACCGCCAACGAGGCGGGCACCCAGCGCTTCCAGCGTTTCGCCTACGACCACGATGGCCGGGTCACCTTCGCCTCTTACCCCGGCACGACCGATGCCCTGACCACGGGCGTGCACACCACCCACGACGCCCTGGGCCGGGTCACGGCGGCCGCGCAGGACAGCGAACTGGGCACCCTGACCACGACCACCGAATACCTGACCGGCTTCCAGACCCGGGTGACCGATCCGAAGGGCAACCAGACCACCACGAGTTACCAGACTTACGACCAGCCGACTTACGACTGGCCGGTGACCATCGCCCACCCGGCCGCAGCCTGGACCCACATCACCCGCGACGCCTTCGGCAAGCCCACCCGCATTCGCCGCAGCAACAACGCCAGCGCCACCGGCGGCACGGTCTATGTCAACCGGGACTACACCTACAACGCCAACCAGGAACCGTGCCGGGCGGTGGAACCGGAGACCGGTGCCACGCTGTACGGCTACGACGCGGCGGGCAACCTCAAATGGTCCGCCGCCGGCCTGCCCACCGACACCGCCTGCGAAACCAACGGCACCAGCACCACGGTGGCGGCAAGACGGGTGGACCGCAGCTACGACGCCCGCA
>JASGDT010000048.1:0-21504 GCA_047607085.1 Pseudoxanthomonas sp.
GCGGCCGCCCCGGCCGCCGCCCCGAAAGCGAGCCCGGCGTCATGAGCCAGAAGAAACCATTCAAGGTCAGCGACCTGGACTTCAACAACATCGGCGGCTGGCCGCGCAACGCCAAGCTGGTGTTCTGCGCGCTGGTCGGCGTGTTCATCGTGCTGATGGCCTGGTTGCTGCTGATCAAGGGCAAGCGCGGGGAACTGGACGGCCTGGAACGCCAGGAGTCCGACCTGCGCCGCGAGTTCGAGGACAAGGCCGGTCGCGCCGCCAACCTCGAACCGCTGAAGCAGCAACTGGCGCAGATGGAACAGGTGCTGCAGCAGATGCTGCGGCAACTGCCCAGCCGCACCGAAATGCCCGACCTGATCGTTGACGTCTCGCAGACCGCGCTGTCCAGCGGCCTGTCCAACGAGCTGTTCAAGCCCGGCCCGGAGACGCCGAAGGAGTTCTACGCCGAGAAGCCCATCGCCCTGCGCATGGTCGGCAGCTACCACCAGTTCGGCGCCTTCGTCAGCGGCGTGGCCTCGTTGCCGCGCGTGGTCATCCTGACCATGCACGACATCCAGTTGCAGCCCAAGGGCGGCAAGGCAGGCGGCGCGCTGGAATTGTCCGGCACGGTCAAGACCTATCGCTACCTCGACGAGGAAGAAGCGGCCGAACAGGAAAAGAAGGCCGCCGAGGCCGCCAAGAAGGGAGGCAAGCCATGACCGCGATCAGGAAAGGGAGCGCGCTGCTGCGCGCGATCGCGATCGCCGGCATGGTGCTGGCGTCTGCCGGCTGCCTGCGTGGCGTGGGCAGCAGCTACGGCAGCGACTACGGCGATGCGCCGAATCTCAACAAGTGGGTCGCCGACGTACGCGCCCGTCCGGCGCCGCCGCTGGAGCCGCTGCCGGTGATGCAGCAGTTCGAAACCTTCGAATACGCCGCGCAAGGCCTGCGCGACCCGTTCAGCGACGCCTGGAACAATGGCGACAGCGCTGGCCCGCGCCCGGACCCGAACCGGCGCAAGGAAACGCTGGAGCAATACCCGCTGGACAGCCTGGACATGGTCGGCACCCTGGGAACCGGCCCCGGTCTGGTCGCACTGGTGATGGCACCGGACAAGGTGACCTACCGCGTGCGTCCCGGCGCTTACCTGGGCCAGAGCGACGGTCGCGTCACCAGCGTCGCCGAAGACCGCATCGAACTTGTCGAACTGGTGCCGGATGGTGCCGGCGGCTGGCTGGAACGCCCGGCTTCCATCGCGCTTGAAGATCAATGATTAGGGGATACCCGATGACCGCATTCAACCTCCGCAGCCTGCGCCCCTTGCGCCGTTTGGCTACCGCCCAGGCAGGCAGCCTGGCCTTGGCCATCGGCCTGCTGGCCGTGCCCGCCGCCCTCCTGGCTGCCCCCGCCAACCCGGCGCCTGCCCCCGCCACGGCCGCCGCCGCCGGCGTCCAGGTTTCCGCCATCGACTTCAAGCGCGGCGAAAACGGCGAGGGCCGGTTGATCCTGCGCTTCGACGAAAAGGGCGCGCTGCCCGACCTGCGCAACCAGGGCGACTCGGTGGTGATCGACGTCGGCAACGCCAGCCTGCCGGCCAACCTGCAACGGCCGCTCAACGTGGTCGATTTCGCCACCCCGGTGCAGCGCGTCGAAGCGCATGCCGTCGGCAACGGTACGCAACTGGTGCTGAGCACGCGCGGCGACTTCGAGTCGCTGGCCTACCAGACCGGCAACGAATACGTGGTCGAAATCGCCCCGCGCACCGGTCAGGCTGCCATGGGCGCCGCATCGGCTCCCGCCAAGGGCGCGCCGGCGCGCAAGTACACCGGCAAGCCGGCTACGTTCAACTTCCAGGACGTGCCGGTGCGCACCGTGCTGCAAGTCATTGCCGAAGAGTCCGGTTTGAACCTCGTCGCCTCCGACACCGTGCAGGGCAACGTCACCCTGCGCCTGGTCAACGTGCCATGGGATCAGGCGCTGGAAATCGTGCTGCGCGCCAAGGGCCTGGATCAGCGCCGCGAAGGCGGCGTGGTGTGGATTGCGCCGCAACCGGAACTGGCCAAGTTCGAACAGGACAAGGAAGACGCGCGCATCGCCATCGAGAATCGCGAGGAGTTGATCACCGACTACGTGCAGATCAACTACCACAGTGCCACGGCGATCTTCAAGGCGCTGACCGAAGCCAAGGGCATCGGCAACCAGGGGGGTGGCGGTACCGGCAACAGCCAGAACGAGAACGGTTTCCTGTCGCCGCGCGGCCGTCTGGTCGCCGACGAGCGCACCAATACCCTGATGATCAACGACATCCCGAAGAAGGTCGCGCAGATGCGCGAACTGATCGATGTCATCGATCGCCCGGTGGACCAGGTGCTGATCGAAAGCCGCATCGTCATCGCCACCGATACCTTCGCGCGTGATCTGGGCGCGCGCTTCGGCATTGCCGGCACCCGCTCGGGCGACCGCACCCAGATCCTCGGTGGCAACACCGCCGACGTGGTCAACATCTCCAACGGCGACGATCGCTCGTTCCCGGATGCGTACAACGTCAACCTGCCGGCAGGCACCTATACCGACAGCACTGCCGCCAGTATCGCCTACACCTTGCTGGGGCGGAATTTCTCGCTCGATCTGGAACTGTCGGCGATGCAGGAAGAAGGTCGCGGCGAAGTCGTTTCCAACCCGCGCATCGTCACTGCCAACCAGCGCGAAGGCCTGATCAAGCAGGGCAAGGAAATCGGCTACGTCACCACCAGTGGCAGTTCCGGCACCAGCGGCAGCACCGCCAACGTGCAGTTCAAGGAAGCGGTGCTTGAACTCAAAGTCACCCCGACCATCACCAATGACGGCCGCGTGTTCCTGAACCTCAATGTCAAGAAGGACGAGATCAGCGAGTACATCGAAGTCACCAGCTACGGCAGCGTGCCGGTGCTCGACAAGCGCGAGATCAATACCGCCGTGCTGGTCGAGGATGGCCAGACCGTGGTGATCGGCGGCGTGTATGAATTCACCGACCGCACCAGTATCGCCAAGGTGCCGTTCCTGGGCGACATCCCGTTCCTCGGCAACCTGTTCAAGAAGAAGGGCCGCCAGAAGGACAAGGCCGAACTGCTGATCTTCGTCACCCCGAAGGTGCTGGCCGTCGCCAAACGCTGAGCCGCGCAAGACATTGCAGGAATCAACGAAGGGCCGCGCAAGCGGCCCTTCCGTTTTCCATGACGCAAGCGAATGTGTCATGAATCCGGCACGGCAACCCCGGCACCGCGGGAACCATCGTGGCACACTCCGGTCATAGCGCCTTTCCGGAAAATGACGCCTGCATGGACCCTACCGCCATTCAACCGCCGCCGCCCGCAGTCTCGCGCCTGCACGCCGCCTTCCAGGCGCTGCGCGACGACCTTGCGAAAACCATCGTCGGCCAATCGGCGCTGATCGAGCGACTGCTGATCGCTCTGCTGGCCGACGGCCACTTGCTGGTCGAAGGCGCGCCGGGCCTGGCCAAGACCACCGCGATCCGCGCGCTGGCCGCGCGCCTGCAGGCCGACTTCGCCCGCGTGCAGTTCACCCCGGACCTGCTGCCGGCCGACCTGACCGGCACCGAGGTGTGGCGCCCGCAGGAGGGCCGCTTCGAGTTCCAGGCCGGGCCGATCTTCCACCCGTTGCTGCTGGCCGACGAAATCAACCGCGCCCCGGCCAAGGTGCAGTCGGCGCTGCTGGAGGCGATGGGCGAGCGCCAGGTCACGGTCGGCCGCCACACCTATCCGCTGCCGCCGCTGTTCCTGGTGATGGCCACGCAGAACCCGATCGAGCAGGAAGGCACCTTCCCGCTGCCGGAGGCGCAACTGGACCGTTTCCTGATGCACGTGCGCATCGGCTATCCGGAAGCGGAAACGGAAACCCAAATCCTGCGACTGGCGCGCGAGCGTGCGCGCGAATCGTTGCAGCCGGCGGCGCAGGCATTGGAGAAGATGCCGCAGGAGGACGTGTTCGCCGCGCGCCGCGAGGTGCTGGACTTGCATGTCGCGCCGGCATTGGAGCGTTACCTGGTGGAACTGGTGCTGGCCTCGCGCGATGCCGGCCGTTACGACGCGACGCTGGCGCGGCGCATCGCCTGGGGCGCCAGCCCGCGTGGTTCGATCGCGCTGGAGCGTTGCGCGCGGTCGCGGGCGTGGCTGGCAGGCCGCGATTACGTGACCCCGGACGACGTGCGCGCGGTCGCGCCGGACGTGCTGCGCCACCGCGTCTTGCCCAGCTACGAAGCGACGGCGGAAGGTTGGGACGGCGACAAGCTGGTTGCGGCGTTGATCGAAAAGGTGCCGTTGCCGTGAGCGTTTCCTGCCCGTCATTCCCGCGCAGGCGGGGCGATTCATGTCTGACGGCGTGACCCCCGCACTTGCCGAACTGATCGCCCTGCGCGCGGTGGCGCAGCGGCGGCCGTCCGCGCGCAAGGGTTCGCAGCATTTCACCGGGCCGGCGTCGTCCATGCTGCGCGGGCGCGGCATGGAATACGCCGAGTCGCGCGAGTATTCCCATGGCGACGATGCACGCCATATCGATTGGCGCTTGACCGCGCGCAGCGGGCGCACGCATACCAAATTGTTCCAGGCCGAGCGCGAACGCTTGAGTCTGATCGTCGCCGATACCGCGCCGGCGCTGTATTTCGGCACGCGCGTGCGCTTCAAGTCGGTGCAGGCCGCGCGTGCCGGTGCGATCGCCGCATGGGCTGCCGTCCGCGATGGCGACCGCATTGCCGCGTTGCGCGGGACGGGGATCGAAGCGCCGCTGCCGCCGGCGTCCGGTGCACGCGGAGCCTTGCGTGTGCTGGATGCCTTGACGCGTTGGTATGCGCGACCACCAACCGACGATGCCGGACTGGCCTTTGCGCTGGATCATGCCGCACGCCTGCTGCGACCGGGTTCGCGCTTGCTGGTGCTGGCCGATCCGCGCAGCATCGCGTCGCTGGACGAGAACCGCTGGGTGCGTCTGGCTGCGCACAACGAGGTCGTCGTGCTGCTGCTGACCGATGCGCTGGAACGCGATCCGCCGCGTGCATCGCTGCCTTTTTCCGTCAATGGCCGTCGCGTCGAACCGAACCTGGGCAATGTCGCGCAGCGACAGAAGTGGCGAAACGAATTCGTGCGGCCGGTGCAATCCGCGCTGGAAAGCCTGCCGTGCCGTGGCGTGCGCGTGTTCGAGCTGTCAAGCGAGGCGCCCAGCGAAGCCTGGCTGCCTTTGCTGGGTGGTGCGCAGGCGCAGGTGGCGTGATGATGATTTCCACCGTGATGTCCGCCGCGATGCAGGCCGGCGAGTTGCCGCTGCGCGACGTGCACTTGCCGGCTGCGCCACCGTTGTGGCCGCCCGCGCCGGGCTGGTGGATTCTGTTCGGCGTGTTGCTGCTGATTGCATTGGCAATCGCTGCAATCGCCAATCGCCGCCGTCGTCGCAGGCGCGCATGGAAGGCGCTGTTCGATGAAGCGGTTGACGTGCCGCAAGCCGAACGGCGTATCGCCGCCATGTCGGAACTGCTGCGTCGTGTCGCGCGCAAGGTCGATGCGCGCGCCGACACGCTGGAGGACGAAGCTTGGCTGCGTTTCCTCGATGGCGACAAGCAACGCGATTTCAGCCAAGGCATCGGCCGCCTGCTGCTGGATGGCGCGTACCGGCGCGATGTCGATGATGCGGCCGTCGCGCGGCTGCTGCCGTTGGCGCGAGCGCGCTTTCTTGAATTGGCGGCCAGGCGCAAATGAACTTCGCCTGGCTCGATCAACTGCGCGATGCCTTCGGCGGCTTTGCCTGGCCGTGGATGTGGGCGACGTTGCCCTTGCCCCTGCTGGCGATGTGGCTGTTGCCGGCGCGACGCAGCGCATCGCCGGCCTTGCGTGTGCCGTGGGGAGAGCGGCTCGATCGCATCGCCGCCGGTGGCCGGGCGCGCGCCGCGCGGATCCCGTGGCTGGGTTTGCTGGCGTGGGCCCTGCTGTGCGCCGCCGCCGCGCGTCCGCAGCAGCTGGGCGAATCGGCCGCGCCGCCGCAGGACGGGCGCGACCTGATGCTGGCAGTGGATCTGTCCGGCAGCATGAGCGAGCCGGACATGGAATTGGGTGGGCGCATCGTCGATCGCTTGACGGCAGCAAAAGCGGTGCTGGCGGATTTCCTCGACCGCCGCGCCGGCGACCGCGTCGGCCTGCTGGTGTTCGGCCAGCGTGCGTATGCGTTGACGCCGTTGACGCTGGACCGCGACAGCGTGCGCGAACAATTGCGTGACAGCGTGGTTGGCCTGGCCGGCCGGGAAACCGCCATCGGCGACGCGATTGGTCTGGCGGTCAAGCGCCTGCACGCGCAGCCACAAGGCCAGCGCGTCGTGATCCTGCTGACCGATGGCGTCAACACCGCCGGAACGCTGGAACCGCTGAAAGCAGCGGAATTGGCGCAGCAAACCGGCGTGCGCGTGCACACCATCGCCTTCGGCGGCGGCGGGCGCATGGTGTCGATCTTCGGCTTGCAATTGCCGTTGCCCGGTGGCGGCGAAGACGAAATCGACGAACAAACCCTGCGCAGCATCGCGCAACAAACCGGCGGGCAGTTCTTCCGCGCACGCGATGCCGGTGAATTGGCCGGCATCTATGCCGAACTGGACCGCATCGAACCGGTACACCAGCCGGGCAAGCAAATCCGCCCGCGCATCGAACGTTATCCTTGGCCGCTGGCTGCGGCGTTGTGCGTGGCCTTGCTGGCCTTTGCCTGGCCGGGGCGGCGCGCATGAACGCCTGGCTGCCCATCGTGCATTTTTTCCGCCCGCATTGGTTGTGGGCGCTGCTGGGCTTGCCGTTGCTGTGGTGGCTGTGGCGCCTGCGCCGGCAGCGCGCCAACGTGTGGCGTGAAACCGTCGATGCGCATTTGTTGCCGCACTTGCTGGAACCGGGTCGCGCCGTGCGCGTCGCGCCGTGGCTGGGTCTGTCGGGTTACGCATTGGCGGTCGTCGCACTGGCCGGCCCGAGTTGGCGGCAAGGCGAACAAGCCCTGTGGCAGGCGCAGGCGCCGCTGGTGGTGGCGCTGGATCTGTCCAGCGCAAGCAATGCCGCCGACTTGCCCCCATCGCGCCTGTTGCGCGCACGCGCCAAGCTGGCGGCGTTGTTGCGTGAGCGCCGTGGCGGCCAGATCGCCTTGGTCGCGTATGCCGGCGACGCCTTCGCCGTTGCGCCGTTGACCGACGATGCCGGCAACGTGGCCTTGTTCGTCGATGCGCTGGAACCGGCGGTGATGCCGGTCGATGGCCAGGACGCGGCGCGCGCCATCGACTTGTCGGCGAAGTTGTTGCAGCAGGCCGGATTTTCGCGCGGCGATATCCTGCTGCTGGCCGATCATGCCGATGCCGGCGCACGCGATGCAGCGCACAAGGCCAATGGCGAAGGCTTCCGTGTTTCGGTCATCGGCATGGGCACGACGACGGGCGCGGCGTATCGCACGCCGGAAGGCGCGGTGTTGCGCGCGCAGCTGGATGCGCCATCGTTGCAGGCGCTGGCCGCTGCCGGTGGCGGCGATTACGCGGCGATGACGTCCAACGACGACGATCTTGACGCACTGGGCGTGCTGGACCCGCAACAGGCCGGCGCGCAGGCGGCGCGTGGCGAAACGCGCAGGGCGTGGCGCGACGAAGGTTATTGGCTGTTGTTGCCGTTGATGCTGCTGGGCCTGCTGGCGTTCCGGCGTGGTGGCGCCTTGGCGGCGTTGGCGCTGTGCGTGCTGCTGCCGCTGTCTATGCCCGCGCAGGCGCAGGAGGGCAGTGCGTGGCGGCGACCGGACCAGCAGCAACACCGGCGCATCGTGCAAGGCGTGGAGGCGTATCGCAACGGCGATTTCGCGACGGCGGAGCAAGCATTCGCCGGCATCGACGACGCCGATGCGCATTACGACCGTGGCAATGCATTGGCGAAGCTGGGCCGCTTCGACGAGGCCATCGCCGCTTACGACGCGGCGTTGAAGCGGCAGCCGGACATGGAAGACGCCACCGTCAATCGCAAGCTGGTGGAAGAAGCGCGCAAGCGGCAGAAGCAGAAGGGCGGCGATGGAAATTCGCGGCAGAACCAGAAACAGGGCGATTCGGGGAAGGGCAATTCGTCGCAGGGTCAGAACCGGCAGGACAAATCGCAACAGCGGGATGCGCAGGAAAGACAGGACAAGAATCCCGCCAAAAATTCAGACAAGCAGCAGCCGGAACAGGCACAGAACCCGCAAGACCAGCAAGCCGCGGACGCAGCCCAGCGCGAACGCATGCGCGAGGCGATGCAACAGGCGCAAGCCGGGCGGAAAGACAAGGCCGAAGCCAACGAAAACCCGCAAGGCACGCCCACCGAGACCGCCGAGCAACGCGAACGCCGGCAGGCCACCGAGGCCTGGCTGCGACGCGTGCCCGATGAGCCCGGCGGCCTGCTGCGCAACAAGTTCCGGCTGGAATACGAGCGCCGGCAACGGGAGGGACGATGAGATTCCGATATGGCGCGTACTGCGTTTTCTGGTTGCTTGCAGCGCTGTTCTCGCCCGTGTCGATGGCGCAGGACGGCGTTGCGGCGAACGCCGCCGATGTCATCGTCGAAACCGAAATCGATGACGCCAATCCCTATGTGCAGCAGAACGTGGGCGTGACCGTGCGCCTGCTCTACGCGACGACGCTGGTTTCCGGGCAACTGGACCTGGACACGCCGGCTGGGGCGTCCTTGCAGAAGATCGGCAACGACGTGCAATCGCAGCGCGAGTACAACGGCCGCCTTTACAACGTGTTCGAGCGTCGTTACCTGCTGGTGCCGGAGCGCAGCGGGCCGCTGACCCTGCCTGCGCCGCGTTTTGTCGGGCGCGGTGCCGGTGCCTGGATCGATGATCTGATCGGTGGCGGCAGCCGCGAATTGCAGGCCAGCGGCACGCCGCGCAATCTGCAAGTGCGCGCGCAACCGGCCAATGCGCCGCAACCGTGGTTGCCGTTGCGTGATTTGCGCTTGCGCTACGTGTCCGCGCCGCAGCAGATCCGTGCTGGCGAAGCGGCGACATTGACGGTGGAACTGGTCGCCGAAGGCGCGACGCGCGCGCAGTTGCCGGAGTTGCCTTCGCCCTCGGTGCCGGGTGCGCAGGTGTTTGCCGAACCGGCGCAGTACGACGAAACCTTCCGCGATGGTGTGCCGCAGGTGCGGATGCAACGCAAGTATTCGCTGGTGGCCGATGGCAGCGGCACGTTGCGCATCGATGGCATCGGCATGGCATGGTGGGACGTGCGCGCAGGCGCGGCACGGCATACGGAATTGTCCGAACTGGTGGTGCAGGTCGCGCCGGGCGTGGGCGGTTTTGCTGGTCGCCAGTTGCCGGCTGCGCCGGTGGCCGACGTGTCGAGGGACGCGGCGCAGGTGATTGCGCCGATGCGGATTCCCGCACGCATCTGGGCGTGGCTGGCGGCGGCATTTGCCGTGTTGTGGCTGGCGACCTTGGTATGGGCGCTGCGGCGGCGGCCAGTGGCTGTCGCTGATGCCGGCCGATTGCCGGCGCAACGCAGGACGGCCTTGCCGACCCGTTCGCTGCCGGATCTGAAGAAAGTGCTGGATACCGGCACGCTGAATGAAATCGGCGAAACCCTGTGCGCGATGACCGAACCGCCAGCCGCCGATCTGGATGCGCTGATCGCTCGCCTGGCCGATGCGGATCAGCGCGACGCCATCGAAGCGATGCGCCGCGCCCGCTGGGCCGATGGCGACGGCCCGGCTGCACGCGCCGCGCTGCGTGCCGCCTTCCGCAACGGCCCGGCGTGGCGCGAAGAGAACCCGGGCGCGAGCAGTGAAAAGCTGTTGCCGCCGTTGTATCCCGGGCGGCGCGGTTTTTCCTGACGGGATGCTTCCGCCTTGTTGGTGGATAATCCCCGCATGGATTCACTGCACACGCTGGCCGGCCATGCTTTCGCCGAAACCGACATCGATCGCGCCGATGCCTTGCGCGAGGATGCCGATGCGCTGGCGCGCCTGTGGCCGTCATCGCGCGTGCTGGTGATTGATGGCGATGGCAATGCGCTGGCCGATACGGCCGGGCAGGCGCTGACGCCCAGCGGCGCACGACTCGGTGGCGGACCGGGCACGGCGATCTTCCTCGGCCTGCGCGAGGCGACGGGCTGGTTCGCGGTGACGGCGGAAACGGTGGCCTTCGACGCACCCGCACGCATCGATCTGCGTCGCGCAGCGGCGACGTGGCCGGCGTTGGAAGCGGGTCTGTTCGCGTTGTCGCGTGCGTTGTTGCACTGGCAATCGCGCACGCGCCATTGCGGTGTCTGCGGCGGTGCGGTGCAGTTCCGCCGTGCCGGCTACCTGGGCTATTGCACGCAATGCGCGGCGGAACACTATCCGCGCGTGGATCCGGCGGTGATCGTGGCGGTCAGCGACGGCGAGCGTTTGCTGCTGGGGCGGCAGGCTGCGTGGCCGGCGCGGCGTTATTCGGTGATTGCCGGCTTCGTCGAGCCGGGCGAAACGCTGGAACAGACGGTGGCGCGCGAAGTGCTGGAAGAAACCCGCGTGCGCGTGATCGCCAGCCGCTACCTGGGCGCGCAGCCGTGGCCGTTCCCCGGCGCGTTGATGCTGGGTTTCGAGGCCGATGCGCATCCGGATACGCCGCAGGTGGATGGCGAACTGGAAGATGCGCGCTGGTTCGGCGTGGAGGAAATCGCCGCGGCGATGCAGCGCAAGGGCGATACCGAGAGCGGTTTGTTGTTGTCGCCTCGCATCTCGATTGCGCGTTCGCTGATCGAGCGTTGGTGCCGGTTGCGGCTTGCGCGCGAACAGGTCGGCTAGAATCGCCGCACACGGAGGTCGTCATGTCCATTGCCCTGGTTGCGGTCGTCATTGCGATGGTGATCGGCCACGTTGCGCCGGTCACGGTCGCGGCGCTGCGCCGCTTCGACTGGTTCGCGCATGGTTTGCACTGGCTGGGCGAAAATGCGGCCTCCGCTTTCTGGCGCGGGCGTTGCGGCATCGCGCTGGCGCTGATGCCGGTGCTGCTGCCGCTGGCCGCGATGCAATGGTGGCTGGACGAACCGTGGCTCGGCCTGCCGGGTTTGGTGTTCGACATCTTCGTGCTGCTGTGGGCGTGGGGCCCGCGCGATCTCGATGTGGACGTCGAAGCGGTGATCGACAGCCACGATGCGGCATCGCGCAACGCGGCGATTGCGCGCTTGTGGCCGAACGCTGGCGATGCGCAGAGCGATGGCCCGGCATTGGTCGGCGCGGTGTTCGACAGCGCCTTGGCGCGCTGGTTCGGCGTGCTGTTCTGGTTCCTGCTGCTGGGCCCGTTCGGCGCAATGCTGTACCGCCTGCTGGAACGCGCCAGCAATGGCGATGCCGCCAGCGCCTTGCCCGAAGCCAATCTTGCCGGTGTGCGCGGCGTGCGCGCGGTGCTGGGATGGCCGGTGGCGCAATTGATGACCTTGAGCATGGCCCTGGTCGGCAATTTTGACGTGGTGCGCCGCGCCTGGCGCGAAGCCGGCGGCAAGTCCTTCAAGCCGGGCAATGGGTTTCTGGCTGCGGCTGCGCGCGCCAGCGTGCGCAGCGAACTGGCCGAGGAAGCCGACGAATATGCCGTCGAAGGCATGACGCAAGCCCTACGCGATCTGCCCGAGTTGCGCGATGCGATGAGCCTGGTCTGGCGCATCCTGCTGCTGTGGCTGGCCGTGCTGGCGGTGTTCGTGATCGGGGGTTGGGTGAGCTGAGGGTGAGCTAAGGCTGCGCGGCACTGCCGCGCAGCCTTAGCGAACGCCCGGCCAGGGATGGCCGGGCCGGGCGTTCCGAAGTCGATGTGCAGCGCCATGGAGGGCAGCGGATATCGACAAGAAGAGAAGTAGTTGCTTCCTTTTTCTCCCACATGGGGAGAGGAAGGTGCTCAACCCGGCGCGAGCAGCGTGAACGGGAACCACGGCAGGTTGCGCGCCACCCAATACGCCGGCAGCAGCACCAGCCAGAACTTCGGCTCGGCCAGCAGCGTGACCAGGGGGCGCAATGCCTTCGGCTGCCAACCCAGCTTCCATGCGCCCAGCAGCGGCAACAGCGACAACAGCGCCATTGCCAGCGGGTTCATCGCGAACGCACGCGGCAGGTCGAGATGTGCCAGCGCGTGCAGCATGCGGGTGGTGCCGCAGCCGATGCAGTACAAGCCGGTGAATGCGCGGAACATGCAGCCGGGGAAACGGCTGTCAGGCGCGTTGGGGTCGAAATGCCACAACAGCCAGAAACCGACGGCAGCCGCACACGCGGCCGCCATCAGTCCGGCGAGATGCAACGGGCGCAGCGTCAGGTTCACCCTTGGGCGGCCCGGATCTGTTGCAGGATCTGCTGATACTGGTCCATGCCGCCGGAGGCGTACCAGTAGATGCTCCAGACCAGGCCGATGATGGCCAATGCCGTCGCCACCCAGCACCAGATCTTGGCGGTGGCCGAGGCACGCTCCGCACCGGCAGTGTCGCCTTGCCGCAGCAAGGTGTTGACCTTGTTCGAGAACACGATGGCGACGATGCCGATCAACCCCAGCGGGCAGCACAGGCAGGTGGCCAGTACGGTGGAAATGATCGCCCAGGCCAGGTGGTTGGGAACGGTGGCGGCAGACGGCGGAATGGTGCTCATCGGTTGGTTCCTCGGGTGGCGTGATGAAACGGGAAGAGATGGAACGGTCGTGATGCGGAAAGCTTGCGGATCATCGCGGCGCGGCATTCCTGATCGAGTTGGACGCAATCAATGTGGAAATGATCGCAGTGGCCGCCCAGCACAGCGGCCAGGTGATGAAGCCGACGAACACCATGCACAGCAACAGGTTGACGAAGGCCAGCGCCCAGTAGCCGAACATGAAGAGCAGGCCGGTGGCGATGTTGCCGGCGTACAGATGGCCGATGCCGAAGGTCTGGAAGAACAGGCCCGGCAGGATTTCCAGCAAAGCGGCGGTGCTGCCGGACTTCTGCGGGTAATAGTAATGGTGCACCTGCTGCACGGGCGGTGGACTTTCGTCCTGCATTCGGACTCCCCAGGAGGTCGGCAATGTGCGAAGCCTAAACCATCCGCCTTGCGGGGCAAAGGTTCAGGCGTTTTCGCCGCGCAATTCCCGCACCATTGTCTCCAGCGATTGCGCCGTTGCGCTTGCGCCATCGACCGGCTTTCCTGCCGTCACCTCAACGTGTGCACGGAAGCGTCGCGGTACGCGCATGCGGCCCAGACGTGAGTCGCGACGGCTCCACATGCTGGCCCACATGCCGCGCAGCGCCATCGGCACCACCGGCACCGGGTGGCCGTTTTCGATGGCACGTTGCAGGATTTTCTCCACGCCGGACTTGAACGGCGCAATCTCGCCGTCTTTCGTCAGTGCGCCTTCGGGGAAGATGCACACCAGTTCGCCTTCGGCCAGCGCCGTGTCGATTTCATCGAAGGCGCGTTGCATCAGTTCCGGATCTTCGCGCGCGCCGGCAATCGGGATGGCCTTGGCGGTGCGGAAGATCCAGCTCATCACCGGGATCTGGAAGATCCTGTAATACATCACGAAGCGTACCGGTCGCGGGATGCTGGCCGACAGGATCAGCGCATCCATGTAGCTGACGTGGTTGCAGACCAGCAGCGCCGCGCCTTCGTCCGGCACGCCGGTCCGCGCGGCGTTGTCGCCCTCGATGCCGTGCAGGTGCAGCTTGTACAGCGTGCGCACCAGCAGCCAACTGAGGAAGCGCATCAGGAATTCGGGGACGACGGTGAAGATGTAGATCGCCACCACCGCATTGGCGATCGCCAGCGCCAGGAACACCTGCGGGATCGTCAGTCCCGGCAGCGGCAGGCGATGGCCGAACAGGGCCAGTTCCTTCATCTGCAAGGCAATGCCGATGATCGCGGCAAGCACGATGAACAACGAGTTCTGGATGTTCATGCCCGCAATCACGCGCGAGAGTTCCGACTTCGGCGTGCGGCTCTGTATCAACGCGAACAGCGGCACGGTGAAGAAACCCATGAACAGGCCGATGCCGCTCAGGTCGATCACGATGCGCCAGCAACCGGGTTGTTGCAGGAACTGCATCACGCCCAGCCCCGCCGCCAGCGCCCTGCCCGGCTGCGCGAAGTGGAGATCCAGCATGAAGGCGCTGACCCCGAACGCGCCCAGCGGCACGAGGCCGATTTCCACCGTGCGCCCGGACAGTTTTTCGCACAACACCGAACCTGTGCCGGTGCCGGCCGAGAACAAGGCCAGTGCGAAGATGTACAACTCCTGCCTGCCACCCAGATTGAGCTCGGCATAACCCGGCAATTGCGCGGTCAGCACGGTGCCGACGAACCAGAACCACGACACGCCCAGCACCGCGTTGCGCACCGCCGGCTGCCTGCGCGTCAGGCGCAGGATCGCCAGCGATTCGGGCAGAGGATTCCAGTTGATCTTCAGATCCGGCGCACCGGCATCGACCTTCGGGATCAAGCGCGACACCAGGTTGCCGGCCACGGCCAGCAGCACGATGCTGGTGGCCGCAACTTCCGGCCCGTGCGCGCCGGCCAGGGTGAAGACCAGCCCGCCCAGAATCATGCCGGCGAGGATCGACATCGACGTGCCCATCTCGACCAGGCCGTTGCCGCCGGTGAGTTCTTCCGGCTTCAGCACCGAGGGCAGGATCGAATACTTCACCGGCCCGAACAGGGTCGATTGCAGGCCGGTGCAGAACAGCGCGACCAGCAACACCGGCATGTTCTGCAACAGGAAACCGACCGCGGCCAGCGACATGATGCCGATCTCCATCATCGTGGTGATGCGGATCAGTCTGGACTTTTCCAGCTTCTCGGCAATCTGCCCGGCGGTCGCGCTGAACAGGAAATACGGCAGGATGAACAACGCCGGCGCGAGGTTGGTGTAGAGCGTGCGCTGCTCCGGAGCGACGCCCATGTAGAACAGCAAGGCGATGATCGATTGCCGATAGACGTTGTCGTTCAGCGCGCCGAGCGATTGAACGAGGAAGTAGGGAAGGAACCGCCGTTGCTTGATCAGCGCGAACTGGCTGTATTGGGACATGCCGCCTCCACGGAGTTGGCGCAGCCTAGCAGAATCGCGTGGCGTTTTTGATGCGCTTTTGCGCGTGCCGGGTTACGCGCCCTGCTCCCGCGCAATTGCGCGCCAGCCGATGTCGTGGCGGTGGAATTCGCCGCGCCACGAGATGCCGGCTATTTCGGCGTAGGCCTTCTTCTGCGCATCGGCCACGCTGTCGCCCAGCGCGCAGACGCACAGCACGCGGCCGCCGGCGGTGACGATGCTGTCGCCTTGCAGGCGGGTGCCGGCGTGGAAGACCTTGGTGTCTTCGCCTTCGGGCGTGTCCCAGGAATTGATGATGTCGCCGCTGCGCGGTGCGTCGGGGTAGCCTTCGGCCGCCATCACCACGCCCAGCGACGGGCGCGGATCCCATTGCGCCTGCACCTCATGCAGGCTGCCGTCGATCGCCGCTTCGACCAGATCGACCAGATCGGATTGCAGGCGCAGCATCACCGGCTGCGTTTCCGGGTCGCCGAAGCGCACGTTGAATTCGATCACCTTCGGCGCGCCGCTGGCGTCGATCATCAAGCCGGCATAGAGGAAGCCGGTGAACGGCATGCCGTCGGCGATCATGCCCTGCACGGTCGGATTCACCACTTCGCGCATCACCCGGTCATGCACGTCGGGCGTGACGACGGGCGCGGGCGAATACGCGCCCATGCCGCCGGTGTTGGGGCCGGTATCGCCATCGCCCACGCGCTTGTGGTCCTGCGAAGTCGCCATCGGCAGCGCGGTCTTGCCATCGACCATGCTGATGAAGCTGGCTTCCTCGCCTTCGAGGAATTCCTCGATCACCACGCGCGCGCCGGCGTCGCCGAAGGCGTTGCCGGAAAGCATGTCGCGCACGGCGTCTTCGGCCTGCTGCAGCGTCTCGGCGACGATCACGCCCTTGCCGGCGGCCAGGCCATCGGCCTTGACCACGATGGGCGCGCCTTTCGCACGCACGAAGGCCAGCGCGGCTTCCACGTCGGTATGCACTTCGTAGAACGCGGTCGGGATGCCGTGGCGGACGAGGAAATCCTTGGCGAAAGCCTTGCTGCCTTCCAGTTGCGCGGCGGCGGCGGTGGGGCCGAACACGCGCAGGCCGGCTTCGCGGAATTTGTCGATGATGCCGGCCACCAGCGGCACTTCCGGGCCGACCACGGTCAGATCGACTTTTGCGTTCTGCGCCAGTCGCAGCAGTCCGTCGAGGTTCTTCACTTCGACATTCGCGTTGCGGCACTTCGTTTCCGTCGCGGTGCCGGCATTGCCCGGCGCGACGATGACTTCGGCAACGCGCGGCGATTGCGCGAGTTTCCAGGCCAGTGCGTGCTCGCGACCGCCGGAACCGATGACGAGGATTTTCATGGTGGAAGTCTCCCGGGATGCCGTTGCGATCATTTCCTCCGCCCTTGGCGGGAGAAGGAAAGAAGCTCAATGCCTGAAGTGACGAATGCCGGTGAACACCATCGCGATGCCGTGTTCGTCGGCCGCGGCGATCACCTCATCGTCGCGCATCGAGCCGCCGGGCTGGATCACCGCCTTGATGCCGGCTTCGGCGGCGGCGTCGATGCCGTCGCGGAACGGGAAGAAGGCGTCGGACGCCATCACGCTGCCCGGCACGACGAGGCCCGCGTCGCCGGCCTTGATGCCGGCGATGCGCGCTGAATACACGCGGCTCATCTGGCCGGCGCCGACGCCGATGGTGCGGTTGTCCTTCGCATAGACGATCGCGTTGGACTTGACGAACTTGGCCACCTTCCAGGCGAACAGCAGGTCGGCGAACTGCGCTTCGGTCGGCGCGAGCTTGCTGACCACTTTCAGGTCGTCGCGGGTGACGATGCGGTCGTCGGCGGTCTGCATCAGCAGGCCCGAGCCGACGCGCTTGGTGTCGATGAAGCCCTTCCACGCCGATGCGTCGTGTTGCAGGGAGATGCGCAGCACGCGCACGTTTGCCTTCTTTTTCGCGTATTCCAGCGCGGTGTCTTCGTAGTCCGGCGCGATCAGCACCTCGACGAACTGGCGGTCGAGAATCGTTTTCGCCGTCTGCGCGTCGAGCGTGCGGTTGAAGGCGAGGATGCCGCCGAAGGCGCTGGTCGGGTCGGTTTCGTAAGCCTTTTCGTAGGTTTCCGTCACGCTGGCGCCGACCGCGACGCCGCACGGATTCGCATGCTTGACGATCACGCAGGCCGGCGCATCGAACTGGCGCACGCATTCCCACGCCGCATCGCTGTCGGCGATGTTGTTGTAGGACAGTTCCTTGCCCTGCAACTGCTCGAAGGTGGCCAGCGAACCGGGCGCCGGATGCAGGTCGCGGTAGAACGCGGCCTGCTGGTGCGGGTTCTCGCCGTAGCGCAGGTCCATGACTTTCACGAACGAGCCGTTGGCTTGGTCGGAGAACCGCTTGCGTTGCTTCGCGCCTTCGTCGTCCGGCGATGCGATCGCCGACAGCACGTTGCTGATCGCCGCATCGTACTGGGCGACTCGGTTGAACGCGGCCACGCTCAGCTTGAAGCGGGTTTGCGCGGAAAGCCGGCCATCGTTGGCGTTCAACTCATCGACCAGGCCGGCGTATTGTTCCGGCGAAGTGGCCACGGCGACGTAGGCGAAATTCTTCGCCGCCGCGCGCAGCATCGCCGGGCCGCCGATGTCGATGTTCTCGACGATGTCGTCGAACGTCGCATCGCAGTTGGCGGTGACCTTCTCGAACGGGTAGAGGTTCAGCACCAGCAGGTCGATGCCATCGATGCCGTGCTGCGCCATCACCGCGTCGTCCTGCCCGCGCCGGCCGAGCAGGCCGCCATGCACCTTCGGGTGCAGGGTTTTCACGCGGCCGTCCATGATTTCGGGGAAGCCGGTGACCTCGGAAACGTCCTTCACCGCCAGTCCGGCGTCGCGGATCGCCCTGGCGGTGCCGCCGGTGGAAAGCAGTTCGATGCCGCGCGCGGAAAGCGCCTTCGCCAGTTCGACCAGGCCGGTCTTGTCGGAAACGGAAAGCAGCGCCCGGCGCACGGGCAACAGATCGGGAGACATGTGGGGGATGCGTTGGAAGCGGGTCGCGAATTATAGCGTGTCGCCTACGTCGTCCCGGCGCGCCTGCCTCAGCCGTGATAGAGGCGCATCGCCACCAGCAGGGACGATGCCAGCATCACCATCGCGCCGTACAGGCCGTCGAGCAGCAGGGATTTCAGCGTGGTCTTGCCGATGCCCTGCGCATACACGCGGTATTGGGTGATCCACAGGTAAGCGCCATCCACAGCCACAGCAGGCCCTGCACGTAGCGGAGCAAGCCATCGAGGGCGGGTGCGTGCGGATCGGCTTCGAGTTCGCGGCGGGTTTGTTCGTGCTTGGCCAGTTCCGCGTCACGATGCCGCTCCACTGCTCAGGTGCAGGTTCGGATCATCGGCTTCCAAGCGCCCATGCGCGGATTTCGTCGTGCTTGAATGGCCCGGTTTTCGTCTTGATGACCTTGCCGTCCGCGCCGACCAGTACGCTGTATGGCAGCACGCCGTGGACGTTGCCCAATTGCACGCTGGTGTCGTTGGCGCTGGGGCTGTCCAGCAGGATCGGGTAATCGACCGGCGTGTGCGACAGGAAGGCGCGCGCGGCTTCGGGCGTGTCCAGCGCAATGCCGATGACCTGGACGCCGCCGCCGGCCTGTTCGCGGGAGAAGTGCGCCAGTTCCGGCATTTCTTCCAGGCACGGCGCGCACCAGCTGGCCCAGAAGTTGAGCAGCAACGGGCGGCCGGCGTGGTCGCCGGGCAGGTGGATTGGGTGGCCGTCCAACGTGGGCAGGGTCAGTGGCGGCATCGTGTCGCCGACCTTGGCCGGCGCGATGGCAGTGCGCGTGGCGCTGGTCGGTGTGGCGGGATACAGCCAGCGCTCCGCCGCCAGCCCCAGCCCGCCGGCAGTCACGGCGGCAATCAGGATCCAGGTGGTCGGGTGCTTCATCGCGCGGCCCGCGCCAGTGCATCGCGGACGATGGCCGGGGTCAGCACGGTCGGCAGCACTTCGCCTTCGCCGCCGCCGCGCGGGAATACCACGTACAGCGGCACGCCGACCGCCTTGTAGCGGTCGAGGAAGGCGGTGATCGCCGGGTCGGTGTCGGTCCAGTCGCCAATCATGTAAACGCCATCGGCTTCGCGCAGCGCGGCGCGGAAGGCTTCGCGGTTCAGCACGGCCTTTTCGTTGGCCTTGCAGGTCACGCACCAGTCGGCGGTCATGTCCACGAACACCACGCGGCCTTCATCGCGCAGGGTTTGCAGTTTTTTGGCCGAATACGCCATGTGTTGCGCATCGGCGCTGGCCGTCTTTTGCGGTGGAGGCAAGCGCGCCGCCTGCCATGCCGGCCACAGCGCGGCCAACGCCAGCAGCAGGGCCAGCACGCGCCACGCCGACGCGCCGTTCCAGCGCTTGCGTTCGTACCACCACAGCGCCAGCGCGAACACTGCCAGACCGGCGGCGACCAGCGCCATCGCATCCACGCCGCGCTGCTTGCCCAGCACCCACAGCAGCCAGATCGCGGTCAGGTACATCGGGAAGGCCAGCAACTGCTTCAGCGTTTCCATCCATGCGCCGGGCCTGGGCAGCCACTTCGCGAACGCGGGCACGAAGGCCAGCAACAGCATCGGCAACGCCAGCCCCAGGCCCAGCACCAGGAAAACCACCAGTCCGTTCAAGCCCGGCGCGGCAAAGGCATAGGCCAGCGCGCCGCCCATGAACGGCCCGATGCACGGGCTGGCGATCACGCAGGCCAGCACGCCGGTGAAGAAATCGCCGGCCGCGCCGGACTGCCCCGCCAGCCGGCTGCCGGCACTGCCGAGGAAACCGCCCAGCGTGAACACGCCCGACAAGCTCAGGCCCAGCGCGAACAGCAGATACACCATCGCCGCGACGAACCCCGGCTGCTGCAACTGGAAGCCCCAGCGCGTCTGCAAGGCCACCGCCGCCGCGCCGACGGCGGCAAACGATACCAGCACGCCCAGCGTGTAGAACAAGGCGTGCTTTTTCGCGGCAGCCTGGCTTTCACCGCTTTGCGCGATGGCCAGCGCCTTCAGCGACAGCACCGGCAGCACGCAGGGCATCAGGTTCAACAGCAGGCCGCCGAGCAGGGCGAACAGCAGTGCGCGCGGCAGGCCGCTGCCGGAGAGCGTGGGCGGCAGACTGCGATTGGCGTTCCCGGATGAGGCGTCGGCGGGAGCGTTGCCAGGTGCATCGGCGGGGGCAGCCTCCGTTTCGGCTGCTGCGTTCGTCGTTGCCGTCGCGGCGTCGCCGGCCGGTTCGGCCGCGATCATCGGCGTCGAATCCGTCGCCGCTTCCGCTTTCTCCGTCGCCTTCCCCGCCGGCAACGCCACCCGCACCGTCCGCGTCATCGGTGGATAGCAGATGCCATCGTTCTGGCAGCCCTGGAAACTCGCCGCCACATCGACTTCCGCCGCTTCGGCCCGCGTGCGCCGCAACGGCAGCGGCACGTCGATCTGGTCGAAATACACCACCACGTCGCCGAAGTGTTCGTCATGGTGATTGGTGCCCGCCGGCCATTGCGGCTTGCCGGCGCTGATGCCGGTCGCGCCGGTGATCTTGAAGCTGCTGCGGTCGCGGTACAGGTAATACCCCGGCGCCGGGGTGAAGCGCAGCAGCACGGTATTGCCGTCGCCGGCAATGGCCTCGAAACCGAACGCCCGCTCCGCCGGCAACGGCAAGGCATCCACGCCGCCGGCCTTGCCGAACAGCGGCAAGCCCGTGCCCGTCCGCGCGTTCGACAACGCCGCGCTTGTGGCTGGCGGCAAGGCCACCGTCAGCATGCGCGTCTGCGGCGGGTAGCACAGGCCGGCATCGGCGCAGCCCTGGTATTTGACCTTCAACGTGACCGAACTTGCGCCGGGCTCGGCTTCGCCTTCCAGCACCGCCCGCAGCTCGCCGCGATAGGTTTCCGAATCGCCGAAGAACTCGTCATGGTGCGGCTGGCCCTTCGGCAATTGCAGCGCGCCGGCGGCAAAACCGCCGCCCTCGACCGTGGCGCTGGTGCGGTGGCGGTACAGGTAATAGCCGTCGTGGATCTTCCAGCGCAACTCGATGCGCCCGCGCGTGGGCGCGCTGGCGCTCAGCACATAGGCCTGGTCAACCGGCAGGAAATCGTCCTCGGCAGCGGCCAGGGCGGGAAATCCGGCGGCGAGCAGCAACAGCAGCAGGAGGGCGCGCAGCAACGACGGCATGGGTTCGGCAGGGCAGGGCAGGGTCGGCCAGTATAGGTCGGTGACCGTTGGTGGCTGGCCGGTACGCGCGTCGGCTTCGGACCCAAGCGCAGCCCCGGCGGGGGCTGCGCATCGGCGATTCATTTCCGCCGCCTTCGATGCAGGTCGGGGCTACGCCCCGACACCTGCGCCGGCAAGCCAACAGCACGTCGGGGACGTAGCCCCGACCTACGAAGCGGTAAATTCACAGCAACGGACAAGCCGTGCCCTGTCGCCGGGGGTCGCGACAAGCGCAATA
>JASGDT010000049.1:0-31280 GCA_047607085.1 Pseudoxanthomonas sp.
GCCCCCGGTGGGAATGCTCCTCGGCTCGGTCGGACATCCATGTCCGACTCGCCGCCGCAGGCCATCCCTGGCCTGCTTTCCGCATCCCCACCGGGGGCGGCGCATCGGCGCGTCATTGCCACCGCCTGCGGCCGAAGCGGCAAGCCATCAAACTCGCGATAGCCGGTGCCCTGCCGCCGGGAGTCGCGTCAAGTGCGCCATGGAGGGCGAAGGTGATGACTACCGCATGCCGGCGATGTTGTAGCCGCCATCGACGAGGATGCTTTGTCCCGTCACGAAGCGCGCCTCGTCGGTACACAACCAAACTGCCACGTCACCGACATCGTCGGGCTCTGCGACCCGCTTGAGCGCCGCATGCTTTTGAACGGCCGCAAACAGTTCTTCCGGCCAACCGGCGGTCATCGGCGTCCGAGTGGCGCCTGGGCTGACGTTATTGATCCTGATCCCGTCGCCACCGACTTCCAGTGCGACGTGGCGGATCATGGCATCGAGCGCCCCCTTGCTGGTGCCGTAAATCGACGCCCCGGCAGCGCCCCCGCTTGCCAAGGTGGACGATGTATTGACGATGGCGCCTCCATGACCCAGCGCGCGCATGGCGATCACTTCCTGCCGGATCAGCAGCCAGACGCCGCGAACGTTGGTGTTCATGACCCCGTCGAAGTCAGCGGCCGTCATGTTCTCGATGAGGCCATGGTTGGTCGCGGCGGCGTTATTGAACGCAGCATCCAAGCGACCGAAGCGTTCCACCGTCCCGTCCACCAAGGCCACCACATCGGCTTCCACAGAGATATCGGTCGGGATCGCCGCAGCTTGCCCCCCGCTGCCGATGATCTCGGCGACCACGGCATCAAGTTCTGCCTGCCGACGCCCGGCCAGCATCACGGACGCACCTTTCCTCGCAAATCCCAGAGCTGCCGCGCGGCCGATGCCGGTGCCGCCGCCAGTTACAAGCGCTACCTTCCCGTTCAGCGACGTTCCGGCCTTGAGTTGAATATCCGTCATCGTGAGCCCTTCACAGCATGATCCCGACGCAAGGTTGCCTCTTGAGAACAATTGCAACAATACGGTATGGTTTTTATTGGCTATTGAATGATATTCATCAGTTATGCGGGCATCCGAGTTTGGGGAATTGCGAGCCTTCGCCGCTGTCGCGCAGGAGCGCAGCTTTCGAAGAGCAGCCAATCGCCTGGGCGTTACCCCGTCCGCCCTCAGCCATCTCATTCGAGTTTTGGAAGAGCGGTTAGGCGCGAAGCTTCTTCACAGGACCACGCGCAGCGTCGCGCCAACCGAAGCGGGTACCGCGCTGCTGGGTCGGCTCGTTCCGGCAATGGCGGAAATTGAGCATGCTGTCAGTGAAGTCGGCGCGTTCAGCGATCGCCCGCGCGGCCGACTGCGCCTCAATCTGCCCCGCCTTGCAGCAGAAGCCGTGCTCCTCCCCAGGCTCGGACAGTTCACGCAGCTTTATCCAGATATCGTCATCGACCTGGTGATTGACGACAGCATGGCGGACATCGTGGCAGAGGGCTCCGATGCCGGCATCCGATCCGGGGCGCATGTCCAGGGTGACATGATAGCTGTACGATTAACGCCGGACCTGCGCGTGGCCGTGGTCGCATCTCCAACATACGTGGCGTTGCGAGGTGCGCCCGTGACTCCGCACGAACTGCGCGAGCACCGGTGCATCAACTACCGCTGGGCGCATGATGGAGCGGTCTATCGTTGGCGGTTCGAGCGCGAGGGCGAAACATTGGAGGTTCGGGTTGACGCCACGATCACAGTCAATGACACGAACCTGATCACGAAGCTTGCGCTGAGCGGGCTTGGCTTCGCATACATACTTGAGGATGTCGTCGCTGAACACTTGGCGAGCGGCCGCCTTGTACGGGTACTTGACGAATGGTGCCAGTCCAGATCGGACTTTCATTTGTATTATTCCGGACGTCGTCATATGTCCGCACCGCTGCGCGCGTTGATTGAATTCTTTCGATTCAAATCAGATCCTGCCTGATCATCGCTGCGCGATACTGCTCCTTCAGTGTTTGCCGCCGCCTGCTCCAATATCCGCTTGCAGCCCTCGCGCCGGCGTGGGCCTGATCGGGGTGCCGATGCGGGGCAATGTCGATATCGACCTGCGCCTGCGCCGTTTCGACCCGGCCGGCCGCCTGCGCCTGCACGGCAACACCCCGCAAACATGGCCTATGCGCGCCGGGGCGTGCTGGGCGCGGGCGCGGAAGTGCGCAACGGCACCATCCCCGGTTTTCGGGCAACACCCGTTGCATCTGGTCGGCGCGAAGCGGTGGTTCGAGCCGCCGCCGCGGTATTTGCGGTGAGTCGGCGGCTGCGCCGGCAAGGGGTCAGTAAAAACGGCTGCTTCGACTGACAGCGCGCCGCAGGCGTGCGGCTTACCGGCTCTTCTGCCAGCCCGGCGATTCGCGGAACAGGGTTTCCGGGTATTCGGGTTTCTGTTCGCGCGCCATCAATTGCTTGAGGCCTTCGGCCGGGGTGATTTCGCCGTGCAGCACCGCGCGCACGCCGGCGGAGATCGGCAATTCGATGCCGCAACGTTCGGCCAGGCGCATCACTTCGTTCGCGGTCTGCACCGATTCGACCACCTGGCCGATCTCGCGCACGGCATCTTCCAGCGCCTGGCCACGGCCCAGCGCCAACCCCAGGCGGCGGTTGCGCGACAGGTCACCGGTGCAGGTCAGCACCAGGTCACCCAGACCAGCCAGGCCCATCAGGGTTTCCGGGCGCGCGCCCAGCGCGGCGGACAGGCGCAGCATTTCGTTGAGGCCGCGGGTGATCAGGCCGGCGCGGGCGTTGAGGCCCAGTTGCATGCCGTCGGCGGCACCGGTGGCGACCGCCAGCACGTTCTTCATCGCGCCGCCAAGCTCCGCACCAACCATGTCGTTGCCGGTGTAGGCGCGGAAGGTGGGGCCGTGCAGGGCCTCGGCCACGCGCTGAACGAATTCGGCATCCACACCATGCACGGTGACGGCGGTGGGCAGCCCCAGGGTTACTTCCTTGGCAAAGGACGGCCCGGTGACCACCGCCAGCGGGGTTTGCTCGCCCAGGATGTCGGCGGCGACCTCATGCAGCAAGCGGCCGGAGCCGGGTTCGAAGCCCTTGGTTGCCCAGGCCACGCCGACGCCGGCTGGCAACAGCGGCTTCAAGGCGTGGACGGTTTCGGTGAAGGCGTGCGAAGGCACCACCACCAGCACCCAGCCGGCGTTGGCAACGGTTTGCGCGAGGTCGGTGGAGGCGCGCAGGTTGTCCGGCAGCGGGATGCCGGGCAGGTAGCGCGGGTTCTCGTGGCGGCGGTCGATGGCTTCGACGGTTTGCACGTCGCGGCCCCACAACACCACGGCATGGCCATTGCGCGCCATCAGCGCCGACAGCGCGGTGCCCCACGAGCCGGCACCCAGCGCGGCGACGCTCTGATGTGAATTGGTCGGATTCGGTTCGGTCATGCATCAAGACCCTGCGGCGGAAGGCTTCCGCCGGCAGGGCAAGCCTATCAGGCCACTGGAAACTGGAAACCTGTTCACGATCCGTCGCGAGCGCAGCCAGATGGCGTGTGGCGGAGCGCAGAAAGCGCAATGTACATACGTACATGAGCATTTCGAGCACCGCACGCGCGCCAGCTGGCAAGCGCAGCAGGAGCGTGGACAGGTTTCAGGCGTTGCCGCCGGCTTCGGCGTTTGCCAGCGCGGCGGCGTCGCCCTGCTGGGCCTGCTGCGCGGCGCGCTGGCGCAGCGATTCGACGTACAAGGCGTCGAAGTTGATCGGCTGCAGGAAGAACGGCGGGAAGCCGCCGGCCTGGATCAGGTCGCTCATCAGCTGGCGCACGTACGGGAACAGGATGTTCGGGCACTGCGTGCCGAGCAGGCCGTCGGCCACCTGCGGCTCCAGGCCCTGCAGGCCGAACAGGCCAGCCTGCTGCACTTCGGCCACGTAGGCGGTCTTGTCGCCGGCCTTGCAGGTCAGGGTGACGCCGAGCACGACCTCGAACACCACGTCGTTGAGACGCTGCACGCGCTGGTTCAGGTTGAGGCTCAGTTCCGGCTGCACATTCTCGGAGAAGATCGCCGGGGCGGCCGGAGCCTCGAAGGACACGTCCTTGACATAGATCTTCTCGACCGTGAAGGCCTGCTGGGGCGGGGTGGCTTCGGCCGGGGCGGCGCCGTTGCTGGTTTCGTCGGACATGCTGGTGATACTCCGGGTATTCGGGTGGAAAAGCGGGCGATTATGGCATGGGTGGTGGCGTCGCCGGCCAATTCAAGGGCCGGGCGGCCAATTGGCGCACGGCAAATCGCGCCTCAGCGGCCCTTGACCAGCGGCAATTCGGCCTGTCGCCACGCGGCGATGCCGCCTTCGAGCCAGTTCACCTGTTCGAAGCCGGCCTTCTTCAGCTTGGCCGCCGCGCCGGCCGAGGCATTGCCGTCGCGGCACACCAGTACCAGCGGCCGCGACCTGGCCGCCGCCGCCAGCTTGTGCTCGGGACCGAACTGGCCGGACTGGGCGTTGCGGCTGCCGGCGATGTGGCCTTTCTCGAAATCGACGATCGCCGACAGGTCGATGACCAGGGCGTCTTCGCGGTTGATCAATCGGGTCAGTTCGGCCGGGGCCAGGCTCTTGTAGCCGCGCAGCAGGCGCTTGATTTCGGTGAAGACGAGGGCAACGGTCAATGCGGCCAGTGCCAGCCACAGGATCGGCGAACTGGCGACGAAGGCCTTGAAGGTCTGGAAATCCACGGGGTTTTTCAGCGAACGGAGAGGGGCGCGATTGTCGCACGGCTTTTTGCGGGTTGCTGGTTCCCGGCTGCCGGAAAGAAGCGGGGCTGTTGCTTCCATCACCAACAGCCATCAACCAGGAACCGCCCGCCCGTCATTCCCCATTCCACATGTCCGGCAAGCCGCCGACCAGCCACCAGCGCCGTGCCGCATCGTCCCAGCGCCAGCGTTCTTCGTAGCGCACGCTGCGCTCGGTCATGGTGTGGCGGTTGACCACGCGCAACTCGATGACGCGCGATACCGTGCCGTCGGCCCCGGCGCCGCCCAGGCCCAGGTCGCTGTAACCGGTGACCTGCACCTGGCGGTAGCGCTCCAGCTCTGTTTCGGTCAGCGGATGCGTTTCGCGGTACGCCGGTTCCACCAGCTCCCAGGCCTTCTCGAATTCGCCCCAGCGGATCGACGCGGCCAGCGCGTTGCGCGACTGCTCCAACTGGTTGGCGCGCTTGCGCTTGCCGGCCGCATCGGCGGGGGCCGCCACCATCAAGGCCAGCAGCAACAGGGCAATCAGGCGAAAACCGGCTTTCATCGGCAATCCATCCACGGGAAACTGCTGCCGATGGTATCGAACCGCAGCACCTCTTTGCTGTACCTGTGGTCGAAGGAGAAAAGCTGCCGTTGTGGATAGCCGCGCCCTGTTGCCGGGGGGCGCGACAAGCGCAACAGGGAGGTTGCGCGCGCGAGTCGGGGCAGGATTGCCCCGACCGAGTGAAAAGCGGCCCCCGGCAACAGGGCGCGGCGTCCTGCCGAAGCCTGCATCAAAGAATCATCCGCCCTTCACGATCGCCACGAAGCGGCCGGACATTTCCGTCGCCACGCCGCCTTCAGCCAGCGGCACTTCGGCTTCAACCCGCAAGCGTGCGCGGCCACGCGTGCCCAAGACGTCGAAGAAGGCCTCCCAGCTTTCGCCATCGGCCAGCCGCGCGCTGGCGCGCAGGTCGCCGTACAGCGGCGCGCGGTAGCGCACCTGGCTGTCGGCGACATAGACCTCGGCATCGACGCCACGCAATTGCAGTTGCAGGTTGACCAAGCCCCAGCCAGCCAGCGTCATCAACGACACCAGGCTGCCGCCGAAGGCGTTGCCCTTGTCGTTGACGTTGGCCGCCAGCGGCGCGCGCAGTTGCAGGCGTTGCCCGTCGAAGCCGTCAACATCGACCTGCAATGCCGCCACCGGCGGCATGCGCATGCACAGTTCGCGCAGCTGTCCCAGTGCGGCTTCCACTTTTCCCGTTCCCGCCAAGGCCGCCTCCATCGAAGATAATCCGCGCATGGCACCGACCGAATGGTACGTCATCTCGCTGCGCCCGCAGGGCGGGCACGCGGCCTTGCGCGCGGCGGTCGCGCGCCACGGCGGGCGTGTGCTGGCGCTGTCGCCATGGCGCTTGCGCGCGCGCGATGATGCGGAAACCCGCGACGACCTGCGCGCGGCGCTGGCCTGCGAAAAAATCGTCTTCACCAGCCCAGCCGCCGTGCGCGGCGCGACCCTGCTCGCACCCTTGCGGCGGCGGCGCGGGCAGCGCTGGCTGGCGGTCGGCGACGGCACCGCCGCAGCCCTGGCGCACGCCGGCATCGACGCGGCGATCACGCCGGCGCGCAAGGACAGCGAAGGTCTGCTGGCCATGCCGGCCTTGCAAGGCCTGCACGGCGCGAGCATTGGCCTGGTCACCGCCCCGGGCGGGCGCGACCTGCTGGCCGAAACGCTGCGCCAGCGCGGCGCGGTCCTGCGCCGTGCCGATGTCTATGCGCGTGAACCATTGCCGCTTTCGCCACGCGCGTTGCAACGCCTGCAGCGCTTGCGCGCGCGCGCCTGCCTCGCACTGAGCAGCGGCGAAGCCCTGACCCTGACCTTGGCGCAATTGCCGGACCAGGCGAAGGCGAAACTGCTGCGCGCCGGCGTGGTCGCCGCCAGCGAACGCCTGGCCGAACAGGCGCGCGAGGCCGGCTTCGCCCGCGTCTTCCGCGCCGACGGCCCGCAACCGGCGCAATTGGCGAAAGCCGCCGCCAACCTGTTTTCGTCGAACAAAGCCGTCGCCACGCGCTGTTAGAATTTCCGCACCTTCACGCAACGGATGCCGATGTGGACGACGCGCCGGACAAGCCGGTTTCCCGCCGCCTGTTGTGGTGGGCCATCGGCATCGCCTTGCTGGCGCTGGCCGCGTGGCGTGGCTGGGCGATGTGGCAACAGCGCGAAACCCGCCAGACCGATCGCCTGACCGCCGCCGAGCAGCGCATCGCCGCGCAGGAAGAACGCATCACCGCCCTGCGCGCCGACCTGCGCGGGCAGGCGCAACGCCTGCAGGACGCCGCCGCCACCAACCGCGTGCTGCGCGATGAAGTGCTGGCGCTGAGCACGCGCGGCGCCTTGCTGGAAGAAAGCGTCTCCAGGCTGGCCGACCCCAGCCGCCACGGCGCGCAGGCGCTGCGCCTGGACGAGGCCGAACTGCTGCTGTCGCTGGCCGCGCAACGGCTGGAGATCGCCGGCGACGTGGAAGGCGCGCGCCGCGCCTACGCGCTGGCCAGCGGCGTGCTCGACGGCATCGACGACCCGCGCCTGCTCAACCTGCGGCAGGCGCTGGCGCAGGAACGCGACGCCGTCGATGCGCTCGGCAACGGCCCGCACGCGGCGTTGTCGGCGCGGCTGGATGCCTTCACCCGATCGCTGGCGAAGCTGCCCGCCACCACGCCAGCCAATCCCGCGCGCCCGGCGTGGCAACGCGCCCTCGCGCCACTGGTCGAAGTGCGCCCGCGCCATGAGACCGCCGCGCTGGAACGCGACGACCGCCGCGCCGGCCACGCCGCACTGGATATCGAACTGGGCCTGGCCCGCGCCGCGCTGGAACGCGACGACGACAAAGCCTTCGATGCCGCGCTGAATCGTGCCGATGCCTGGCTGCCGAAACTGTGGCCGCCCTCGCCAGCCCTGGTCAAAGCGCGCAACGAACTGAAAGCCCTGCGTGAAGCGCCGCTGCAAACCACCACACCGGTGTTGGGCAGCACCCTGCAACAACTGCGCACGTTGCGCGGCTCGCGCCCGACTCCCGTCGCCATCGGGCCCGCCGCAGTCGAGATCGAGGCCAAGCCATGAAATCCTTTCGCCAAGTCCTGATCCTGCTGCTGCTGGCCGCCACCGGCGCCTTGTTCCTGCACTGGCTGAGCCAGAGCAACCGCGACCTGGGCGAACTGCTGCTCAGCATCGGCGCGTATCAATACCGCGCCACCTTGCCGGCTGCCGCGCTGGCACTGCTGATCGTCGCGCTGCTGGCATGGCTGGGCTGGCGGCTGCTGAGCGCGCCGTTCCGCCTGTGGGGCCGGCACCGCCGCAAGCAGGCGCGGGCCAGGCTGATCGAAGGCCTCGACGCCCTGCAAGGCGGCCACTGGCAACGCGCGGAAAAACTGCTGCTTCGCGCCGCCGAGGATGAAGAAGTCGGCGCGGTCGCCAGCGAAGCGGCCGCACGCGCCGCGCACGCGCGCGGCGACGAGGCCGCCGCGCAACAACACCTGGCCGCGCTGGCCACGCGCAACCCGGCCGCACACGCGATTGCCTGCGCGCAATTCGCCTTGTCGCAACAACAAGCCGATGCCGCACTGACCGCGTTGGAAGCCGCCGATGCGCAGCCGCTGCCGCCGCGCGGGCAATTGCTGCAAGCCGAAGCCCTGGCCGCCGCCGGTCGCGCCGGCGAGGCCTACGGCTTGCTCGGCGCGCTGAAGAAACAGCAGGCGTTGCCGCCGACCGCCTTCGCCGCGCTGGAATCGCGGCTGGCCACGCAAGCGATGCGCGAAGCCGGCAACGCCAACCTGTTGGCCGAACGCTGGGAAACCCTGCCCAAGCCACTGCGCGCCGACCCGGCCGTGGTCGCGGCCTATGCCGAACGCGCCGCCGCCCTGCGCTGGGACGATGCCGCCGCGCACAGCATCGAACAGGCGCTGGCTTCACGCTGGGACGAATCGCTGGCCGCACTGTACGGTCGCCTGCCGATCGGCAAGGCCGATTCGCGCCGCGCCAGCGCGCAACGCTGGCTGGCCCAGCACCCCGACAGCCCGGCGCTGCTGCTGACCCTGGCGCAACTGGCGCGGCAGCAGAACCAATGGCCGCAGGCACAGGACTTCCTGCGTCGCGCGCTCGACGCCGGCGCCGGCAGCGAAGCCTGGGAAGAACTCGGCCACGGCTTCGCCGCCGCCGGCGACGACGCCCTGGCCCGCCGCAGCTACGCCAACGCCATCCACGCCCGCCGCGGTGAAGCTATCGAAACCCTGCCGAACAGCGGCCCACAATCTTTCGCCCACGGCCCCATCACCGCCGAGAACATCGCCGTCGAGGAACGCGACGAACACGGCCTGCCACGCTTGCGCGATTGATTGCGCGCCCTGCGGAAGCCGCAGACCTTTCGTTGCGGATAGCCGCGCCCTGTTGCCGGGGGCCGCGACAAGCGCAACAGGGAGGTTGCGCGCGCGAGTCGGGGCAGGATTGCCCCGACCGAGCGAAAAGCGGCCCCCGGCAACAGGGCGCGGCGTCAAACCGAAGCCGGGCAACACCGAAGCGGCATTCCCGCAAACGGGAGAAGAACCTAGAACAACTCCCCCTGCGGCGACGGCTTGCGCGGCGGCGTGAACAAACTGCAATCCAGCGCTCGCGAATAACGCCCCGCGTCGTAACCCAGGCGCTTCTTTGCCAAGGCAAAGCGCCGCGCCAGCAAATCCGCATACACGCCCTCGCCGCGAAAGCGCGTGCCGAACTTCGCGTCGTAATCCTTGCCGCCGCGTTGCTGGCGGATCGAACTCATCACGTGTTCCGCGCGCTGCGGCGCATGCGCGTCCAGCCAATCGCGGAACAGCGGCGCGACCTCGTGCGGCAAGCGCAGCAACACGTAACCGGCGCTGCTCGCACCGTGCTCGCGCGCGGCTTCCAGCACCGCTTCCAGTTCGGCATCGTTGATCCACGGAATCGCCGGCGCGAACATCACCCCGACCGGGATGCCGGCATCGCTCAACTTGCGCATCGCCTTCAAACGCGAATGCGGCGCCGACGCACGCGGCTCCAGCTTCGCCGACAACCTGTTGTCCAGCGTGGTCACGCTCAAATAAACGTGCACCAGGTTCAAGCTCGCCATCGGTGCCAGCAGGTCGATATCGCGTTCCACCAGTGCATTCTTGGTAATCAGCGAAAACGGGTGCCGCGTTTCCGCCAATACCTCGATCACCCGGCGAGTCAGTTGCAGCCCGCGTTCGATCGGCTGGTAACTGTCGGTATTGATCCCCAACGCGATCGGCGTGCAAACGTACGCCGGCCTGGCCAATTCCGCGCGCAGCAGTTCCGGCGCATTGGTCTTGGCGAAGATCTTCGTCTCGAAATCCAGCCCCGGCGACAGATCCAGGTACGCATGCGACGGCCGCGCGAAGCAGTAACTGCAGCCGTGCTCGCAACCGCGATACGGATTGAGCGATTGCGAGAACGGGATGTCAGGCGACTGGTTGCGGCTGATGATGCTGCGTGCCCGCTCCTCGCGGACCTCGGTCTGCGGCGGCAATGCGGCTTCATCTTCGGTGTCGCGTTCGTGCCAGCCATCATCCACGGCTTCGGCGACGGTTCTGGCAAAACGTCCCGGCAGCCAACCGCCGGAGCCGCGCCCCTTGATCGTCTTGCCCCGATGGTTGCCTTCGCCCGCGTGCATGCGGCCATCTTGCGCCGCCGCCGTCTCACGCGCCGCGACACGCTTTGGCGCCCTAGAATGCCGGCATGATGACCGCCCTGGAAAACGCCTGGCACGCCTTCTGGAACCTGCCGCACATCAAGACGTGGATCACCGCCGCGTGGTTGCTGTACCTGGTGCCGTTGTGCGCGTGGATCGTGTTGCAGAAGCGCGAGCCGGTGGCGACCTTGAGCTGGCTGTTGTCGCTGTCGCTGCTGCCTTACCTGGGTTTTGCGGTGTATTTCCTGTTCGGCCCGCAGAAGATCCGGCGGCAGAGTTTGCGCCGCCATTACTCGCGCAAGACCGTCGAAGCCAATGCCGCCGCGCTGGGGCTGGACGAGCAGTGCACCGAACTGGCGCGACTGGCGCAGGCGACCACCGGCCTGCCGCCTTCCACTGCCGCTTCCGCGCAATTGCTGGTCGATGGCGGCGCGACCTACGACGCGATCCTCGATGCGGTGGCGACGGCCGGCGACCACGTGCACCTGGAGTACTACATCTTCATGCCCGACCGCACCGGCACGCGCTTGCGGGACGCGCTGATCGAACGCGCACGCGCCGGGGTCGAGGTGCGCCTGCTGCTGGACGCGGTGGGTTCGTCGAAGGTGCGGCGCGCCTTTTTGCAGCCGCTGCTGGAGGCCGGCGGCGAAGTCGCATGGTTCCACCCTTCGACCTTCCGCCTGTTCACGCGGCCATGGGTCAACCTGCGCAGCCACCGCAAGATCGTCGTCGTCGATGGCCGCATCGCCTTCACTGGCGGCATCAACATCACCGACGAGGAGAACGAACGCCTGCACGCGGATGCCTACCGCGATCTGCACCTGCGCCTGGAAGGACGCATCGTGCGCAGCGTGCAACAGGTGTTCGTCGAGGATTGGGCCTACGCCAGTGGCCAGCGCCGCGAACATTTCGCCGGCACCCAGCTGTGGCCACACGATCCCGTGCAACGCAGCGGCGGCATCGCGGTGCAGGCGCTGGTGTCGGGGCCGGATTCGTCGTGGGAGGCGATCCACCGCCTGCACGTGGCCGCGATCCACGAGGCACGCCAGCGGGTCTGGCTGGTCACGCCGTATTTCGTGCCCGGCGAAGCGGCGCGGATGGCGCTGACCTCGGCCGCCTTGGGTGGGCTGGACGTGCGCCTGCTGGTGCCGCGCCTCAGCGATTCGCGGCTGGTGACCTGGGCGGCGCGTTCGTACTACGACGAACTGCTGGCGGCAGGCGTTCGCATCCACGAATACGGCCCGCGCATGTTGCACACCAAGGCGCTGCTTTGCGACGACACTCTGGCGATCCTGGGCAGCGCCAACTTCGACCATCGCAGTTTTCGTTTGAATTTCGAGCTGTCGATGCTGTTCCGCGACCGCGCCCTGGTCGCCACGCTGGCGCAATTGCTGGAAGGCGAATTGGCCAGCGCCCGCACGGTCGATCCGCGCCACCGGCTGTCGCTGTGGCGCGACCGTTTGCCCCAGGCATTGGCGCGACTGGCTTCGCCGTTGATGTGAGGCCGGCTTTCCCCTCTCCCTCGCTTGCTGCGCAAGCGTTTCCCTCCCCCGCAAGCGGGAGACGGATGCCATAGAATGCCGCGATTCCCTGCCGAGCCTGCCCATGCACTGGTTGTTCCTTGCCTTTGCGGTTGCCCTGCTGCTGTTCGCCTTCACGGTCAAATCCGCCGTCGTGCTGCTGCTGTGCCTGCTGCTGTCGCTGGCCGGCTTCATCACCTGGGCGCTGGGCCAGTACAAATCGCGGATCGGCGCACAAGGCGACAACCGGCAGATGATCGACCCGGTCGAACTGCACCGCCTGCGAACCGAAATCGCCGCACGCAAGGCCGCGGCTGACGAAAAAAACGCCACGGCCGAACACCCGCCATGACCCTGCTCAGCGTCAACGTCAACAAGATCGCCGTGTTGCGCAATTCGCGGGGCGGTGGCGAACCGGACGTGGTCCGCGCAGCGCGTACCTGCCTGGACGCCGGCGCGCACGGCATCACCGTGCATCCGCGCCCGGACCAGCGCCATATCCGCGAGCACGATGTCTATGCGCTGGCCGAACTGACCGCGCAACGCGGCGTCGAATTCAACATCGAAGGCAACCCGTTCGCACCGCCGCGCGAGGGCTATCCCGGCTTCGTCGAACTGTGCCGACGCGCGCGCCCGGCACAAGCCACGCTGGTGCCGGACGGCGACGGCCAGCTCACCTCCGACCACGGTTTCGACTTCGCCGGCGACCGCGAACGCTTGTTGCCGCTGGTGGCGGAACTGAAGGCGCTCAACTGTCGGGTCAGCCTGTTCGCCGATGCCGGCGGCTCCGCGCTGGCCGATGCCGCGGCTACCGGCGCGGACCGTATCGAGATCTACACCGGCCCGTTTGCCGATGCCGCTGCACGCAGCGAGGCACGCGATGCGTTGGCGCTGTGCGCCGACACCGCGCGACAGGCGCAGGCGCTGGGTCTGGGCGTCAACGCCGGCCACGATTTGAGCCAGGACAATCTGGGCCAATTCCTGCGCAGCGTGCCCGGCGTGCTGGAGGTCTCGATCGGTCACGCCCTGATCGGCGAAGCGCTGCATGCCGGTCTGGAGGCGACCGTGCAGGCTTATTTGCAGCTGCTCGCCGACGCTTGACTCGGCGCGGAGCCTTCCCCAAAACAAACGCCGCCCGAAGGCGGCGTTTGCCGGTACCGCGATGCTGCCGCGATCAGTTCTGCTGCACGAACTCGATCTTCAGCATCTGCGCGTTCTTGGCCGACGCCAATACGTTGGCCATCACGTCGTACTGCGAATCCTGGTTGGCGTCGATGCGCAACGACGGTTGGTTGGTCGGGTCCTTCTGGACTTCGGCCTCCATCGTCTGCTGCAGCACGCTCAGCGCGATCGGGCTGTTGTTCCAGTACACCGTGCCATCGGCGTCGATGCGCAGGTCGATCGGCGGCGGCGGATCCTTCATCTGCGGCGGCGGGTTGATGACCCGTTGCGGCAGGTTGACGTCGATCGGGTACGTGGTGATCGGCGCGGTGACGATGAAGATGATCAGCAGCACCAACATCACGTCGATCAGCGGCGTGACGTTGATTTCCGACATCGGGCCCTTGTTGCCGCCAGAAGAAAATGCCATGGCTCAGCGCCCCTTTTCCTTGATCGAGACGAAACCGATGTCGAGCATGCCCTGACTCTGCGCGATCTTGGTGATCTGGTTGATCGTGCGCATCTTGGTGGTCTTGTCGCCACGCAGGTTCAACGGCGGCTGCGGCGTTCTCTGCGCGGCGCTGGACAAGCGCGAGGTCAGGATGTCCTCGGTGATCGGCTCGTCGTTCCAGTAGATCGAACCATCCTCTTTCACCGCAATGGTGATCGGATTGATGCGCTTTTCCAGTTTGTCCTGATCCGGCACGAACCCGGTCGTCGGCAGCTCGACCTTGACCTTGTGCGACATCAACGGCGCGGTGATGATGAAGATGATCAGCAGCACCAGCATCACGTCCACCAGGGGCGTGACGTTGATGTCGGTCATGGGACCACCGCTGTTACCACTACTGAAGGCCATTTCCGGGCTCCGTCAAATCTGCTTGGGTTGCGCGTCTTTTCGATGGAACGCGCGTCTTACTTGACGCGCGAGCCGGTGGCGAAGAAGTCGTGCAGGTCGTGCGCGAAGCTGTCGAACTTGGAGATGGTCGCGGCGTTGTTCTTGCTGAAGAAGTTGAACGCGAACACCGCCGGGATGGCGACGAACAGACCAATCGCGGTCATGATCAGCGCTTCGCCCACCGGGCCGGCAACGGCGTCGATCGAGGCCGAGCCGGTGGCACCGATCTTGATCAGCGCGCCGTAGATGCCCCACACGGTGCCAAGCAGGCCGACGAACGGCGCGGTCGCGCCAACGGTACCCAGCAGGGTCATGCCGCCCTGCAGGCTGTTGCTCTCGCGGACGACGGCCTGGCGCAGCGCACGGTCAACGAATTCGGAGCGGCTCAGCGATTCGCCCAGACCCGTACCGGCATTGCCGGCGCGCTGGTGGTGGGCAGCGGCCTGGGCAGCGTCGAGGGCGATCTTGGAGAACGGCTCGTTCTTGGGCTGTTCTTCCATCACGCGGATCGCGTCCTGCGCGTTGGGGGTTTCCCAGAAGGCGTTGACCACGCGGTCGGCCTGGCCCTTCAGGCGGATGTTGCGGATCGCATTGATCACGGTCCAGTACCACGAGAAGGCCGACATGATGACCAGGGTGAGCAGCACGACCCAGGAAACCGCGAACTCGCCCGGATGGCTGGTCATTTCGGTAATCAAGTGCTCGAAGCCCATCTGGTTGAGGGCATTCGCGGCATTGTTGCCCCCGGCTGCGGCGGCGATGAGGATTTCTTGCAGCATGACGCTTACCTTTTATTTGGATGATTGAAGTATTGCGGGAGTGCGGTGGGTAACGCTTGTGAACGGTTGAAGCTGGAATCTTGAAGTGAAGCCGGAATGCCGACCTTCGGTCAGCCGCCCATCTTGAAATCGACCGGGACGCGGACGCGACCGGCGACTTTCTGCCCGCCGGACGAGCCGGGGTTGAAGCGCCACTTCTTGGCCGCGTCCATCGCGGCGCGATCGAGATCGCGGTTGCGGCTGGACTTCTCGACCGAGACGTTGGTGACATTGCCGCTGGCATCGACGTCGATGATCAGGATCACCGTGCCTTCGATGCCGGAGCGCTGTGCGGCCGGCGGGTAGCGCGGCGGGTTCATGTTCTTCGACGAGATGTCAACGCTGGCGCCGATGTCCGGCTGCGCCGCCGGCGGGGCCGGCGGTGTGGGCGGGGTGACGATGTCGGTCGGGCGCGGCTCGGCGATGTCCACCGGCGGGGCTTCCGGCGGCGGCGGCACCGGCGAGGGCTTCGGCGGCGACAGCTCCTTGATCGGCGGCGGCGGCGTGTCCGGCTTCGGCGGCGGCGGGGGGGGAGGCGGCGGCGGCGGCGGCACGTCAACGATGTTGATCAGGATCTTCTGCTCTTCCTGCTTGTCGGCCTGCGGAGCTACCGCCGGGATCAACAGCAGCATGAAGACCGTGACGTGCAATGCGATGACGAAGGCCATGCCGATGATGCGCGGCCAGTTCAGCCCTTCGGGCTGGTCGTCTTGATGATGCCTATTGATGACCAGTTGCTCAGCCATGCACCGTAACTCGTTTCTTGGGCCGGCGCCTTGCGGCACCTAAGCTTCCGTGGGTTGCGGTTTTTCAACCGCGGGGAGTTCCAAGCTTATACCAATCGCGTGAGCAGATACCACCTGCATTTTCATCCGTGATCGCATCTGCTGCCGCTTGACCATCATCCTTGTACCACGATCAGGGCAGGGCAATGATTTTTTTCGCATCCTCGGGTTTTTTCACGCCTTTTTCCAGTGCGGCCTTGGCGGCCTGCTTGGCTTCGGGAATGCGGTCTTCCTGCCACAGCACCTTGGCCAGGTTCAGGTAGGTTTCGCCGTCCTTCGACAGCGGCGCCCCCTTTTGCCACGCCTCGATGGCCTGCGGAATCTGGTCACTGTAGTAGTACGACTGCGCCAGCGCGACATAGGTCTGGTAGTCGGGCTTGAGGATGCCCTTCTGCAGGCCGTCGTTGATCACGCCGATGACTTCCTTCTCCTTGCCGTCGATGTTGGCATAGGTGGTGTAGAGCTGGCGATAGTCGCGCTCTTCGGTGAACTGCCCGGCGGCGCGCAATTTTTCCAGGATGGCGGCGGCCTTGTCCATCTGGTCGGCCTGCAGATAGACCGAGGCCAGGTTCATCTGCGCCTTCTTGTCGTCGGGGCTCTTGCCGGCGATCTGTTCGGCCAGCTGGATCGCTTCGGCGTTCTGGCCGGCATCGGCGTAGGAAGCCATCAGCAGCTGCAGCCATTCGTTCTTCGGCTCGGGCGTGGCGTCGATGGCCTGCTTCAGCACGGGAATGGCTTCGGCGTAGCGCTCGGCGCGATACAGCGCGTTGCCCTTGATGATCAGGTCTTCGGGGCGCTTGGAGTTGGTTTCTGCGAAATACTTGTCCAGCGTGACCAGCGCTTCGGCGTACTGGTCGTCCTGGATCTGCAATTGCGCAAGGAATTGCATCGCGCCGAAGTGGTTGTCGTTGCCCAGCGCATTGAGGTCGATCGCCTTCTGTGCGTAGGCCTTGGCGGCGGGGACGTCATCGAGGTTGTAGGCGATCTGCCCGGCGAGAAAGTTGCCCAGCGCCTTGTCGAAATCGGTGGCATCGGGACTGTTGATGACCTCCTCGGCCAGCGCCTTGGCTTTTTCGAACTCGCTGTCGTTGAAGGCCTCGATCAGCGCCTGTTCCTTCTTGCCCAGCTTCGGCGAGGGCTTGGCCTTGGGGTCTACGCGGGTGGCGTCCGGGTAGCGGTTTTCGGCTTCGGCCTTTTTGCCGCCCTTGGCGGCGCGGCTCTGCGAATCCTGCGCCTGCGCGCCGGCGCTGACCACGCCACCCGCCAACAGGCCGGCAACACATAGGGTCAGCAGGGAATGTCGGGGTTTGCGGAAAAGCATCTTCTTCACCTCGGTGGAAAGACTTGGCGGCTGGTTGTGGGTGCCGCTTTCGGTATTGGATTCTGTCGCCGGCAGGCCAACCACGCTAGCAGAATCGCCGCGAAACAGGAATGCCGAATACGCTTGTGTGGTTGCAGGCCGCTTTCAGCCACAGCGCGGCGCGCGACCGGCGGCCCGCGCCTGCCGATAGACCGGGGCCAGCGCCGGGGCATCCTTGCGCAGCTCCTGGATGCGCGCGTTGGGATCGGGGTGGGTGGACAGCCATTGCGGCGGGCGGGCGCTGCCGGCGGCGAGCATGTTCTGCCACAGATTGACCGCCTGCGCCGGATCGAAGCCGGCTTGCGCCATCAGTTTCTGGCCGACCACGTCTGCTTCGCTTTCCTGGGTGCGCGAGCCGGGCAGCAGGAACAGCCCCTGCGCGGTCATGCCACCGAGCTGGCCGACCGCGTTGGCGGTGTTCTGGCCGTAGGCGGCGCCGGCGACCAGTGCGCCCAGCCCGAGCAGTTGCTGCGCGCCCAGTTGCCGGGTGATGCGCTCCTCATGGTGGCGGGCGACGACGTGGCCGATCTCGTGCCCCAGCACCGCCGCCAACTGGTCCTGGTTTTTCGCCACGGTGAAGATGCCGGTGTTGACGCCAACCTTGCCGCCGGGCAGGGCGAAGGCGTTGGCTTCCTTGTCCTCGAACAAGGCGGTTTCCCACTTCACGCTGCGCCATTGCGCCGGCAACTGCGCGGCCAGCGCATTGACCACGCAACTGACGTAGGCGTTCTGCTGGCCGCCGTTGACGACTTTCTGCTTGCTCCTGGTTTCGGCGAAGGCCTGCGCGCCCAGCTGGTTGAGTTGCTCTTGCGACACGCCGCCGACCATCTGCCTGCGCCCGGTCGGCGAGGTCGTGGTCGCGCAGGCGCAAAGCAGGGCAACGACGCTTATCGTGAGCAGTTGCTGCTTCATGCCTGTCCCCCTGGATTTGCGGGCATTGGCGCGAAGTGTGGGTGGGCGCGCCTTAACTTTTCGTCAAGCCGCATGCGTCTGCATGAACGGTGACTTGCGCGGTTCGGCAGCGTTTGCGTTGCCGCCGCGGGGGTTACGCGCCCCAGTGCAGCACCAGCAAGGCGATGCCGTTGTTCAGTGCGTGGGCGGCAATCGCTGCGTACAGGGTGCCGGTGCGGCGATACAACCAGGCGAAGGCCGCGCCCATCGCGCCATACACCAGCAGCAACAGGCCGGTGGCCGGCCAGGTGGCGGGATCCGTGCCCGGCATTTCGTGCATGAAGGCGAAGGCCGCGCCGCTGAGCGCCATGCCCAGCTTCGGCCAACCGGCGGCCCACAGCTTGCCGAACAGCACGCGGCGGAACAGCAGCTCTTCGTAAGCCGGGGCCAGCAGGACAACGACCACACCCATCAATAGCGGGCTGGCGGCCAGCGCCTGGCGGATGGGTTCCAGATTGGCGGGCTCGGCTTCCAGGCCCAGGCCCTTGGCCAGTGCGGTCAGACCGTTGCTGCACACGAAGACCAGCGCCGTCACCACCAGGATCCAGCCCCACGTGCGCGGCTGCCGGATCGCCCGCCACGAAGCCGCGCGTTGCGCCCTGCTGGCCGGATTGCGCCAGCCATAGACGATCAGGGCCATGCAGCCGGTGCCGAGCAGGCTGATCCAGAGGAAGGCGCCGCCCTGCAGCATCCCGGCCGAACCAGCATCGCCGCGCACCAGGTAAAACAACGCCGCGATCACGCCCAGCGGCACCATCACCGCCAGCAGGGTGAACAGGGCGATGGCCACATCGCATGCGAAGTCGATCACCGCGGCGCGCAATGTCTTTTGCACGCCCGCCGGCAGCGAGCCGGTGTTGCCGGCGACGGGCGAGGCCACCACCGTCGCCGGATCAGACGTCAAGGTTGGAAACCTTCAGCGCGTTGTCTTCGATGAAATCGCGGCGCGGTTCGACCACATCGCCCATCAGCGTGCTGAAGATCTGGTCGGCGGCGACGGCGTCCTCGATCCGCACCTGCAACAGGCGGCGGGTGTCCGGGTTGACCGTGGTATCCCACAACTGCTCGGGATTCATTTCGCCCAGGCCCTTGAATCGCTGGATCTGCCGGCCTTTTTTCGCTTCGTCCAGCAGCCAGGTCTGTGCTTCGGCGAAGCTGGACACCGGTTGGGTCTTGTTGCCGCGCAGGATCTGCGCGCCATCGCGGATCAGGCCGTGCAGCAGTTGCGCCGCTTCGCGCAGCGGGCGCAATTCGCCGCTTTCGAAGGCGGCCAGCGGCAGCACGTGGATGGCTTCCTCGCCCATGTGCCGACGCGTGGCCAGCAGGGCGGCAGGACGCGCTGGCGTGGTGTCGGTGGCTTCCAGTGCCGGCTGCAGTTGCAGCGCGTAGCGCGGACTGCCCAGGCTGGGGCGGTTGAGCTTGGCTTCCAGCGTGGCCAGGTCGGTGGCTTGCGCGGCATCCAGCGGCGCGCAGTCGATCAGGGCTTCGAGCAACGCGCTGTCGTGGCGATGCGCGTTGCGGGCAACGGTTTCGCGGGCATTGGCCCAGGCCAGCAGCAGTTTTTCCAGCGCTTCACCGGAAATCGGCGGTTCGCCTTCGGCCGGCACCAGCGCCGCGCCTTCGACCGCGCTGTTGGCCAGATAGACGTTGAGTGCGGCGTCGTCCTTCAAGTACAGCTCGCTCTTGCCTTGCTTGAGCTTGTACAGCGGCGGCAGGCCGATATAGACGTGGCCGCGTTCGATCAGCTCCGGCATCTGCCGGTAGAAGAAGGTCAGCAGCAGGGTGCGGATGTGCGATCCATCGACGTCGGCGTCGGTCATGATGATGATGCGGTGGTAGCGCAGCTTGTCCGGGTTGTATTCGTCCTTGCCGATGCCGGTGCCCAGCGCGGTGATCAGGGTGCCGACTTCGGCGGAGGCGAGCATGCGGTCGAAGCGTGCGCGTTCCACGTTGAGGATCTTGCCGCGCAGCGGCAGCACCGCCTGGTTCTTGCGGTTGCGGCCCTGCTTCGCGGAACCACCTGCCGAGTCGCCCTCGACGATGAACAGTTCCGAATGCGCCGGATCCTTTTCCTGGCAATCGGCCAGCTTGCCGGGCAGGCCGGCAATGTCCAGCGCGCCCTTGCGGCGGGTCAGGTCGCGGGCCTTGCGGGCGGCCTCGCGGGCGCGCGCCGCGTCAACGATCTTGCCGGCGATGGCCTTCGCTTCGTTGGGGTGTTCCTGCAGGAACTCCTGGAGTTTCGCGCCGAACACGTTATCGACAACCGGGCGCACTTCCTCGGTGACCAGTTTTTCCTTGGTCTGCGACGAGAACCCCGGATCCGGCACCTTGACCGACAGCACCGCGATCATGCCTTCGCGCATGTCTTCGCCGGACAGGGTGACCTTTTCCTTCTTCGCGATGCCGTTCTGCTCGATGTAGTTGTTGAGCGTGCGGGTCAACGCGGCGCGGAAGCCGGTCAGGTGGGTGCCGCCGTCCTTCTGCGGGATGTTGTTGGTGAAGCAGAACATCGTTTCCTGATAGGCGTCGGTCCACTGCAGGGCGACATCGACGACGATGCCGTTGTGTTCGCCGGTGACGGAAATGACGTTGGGGTGCAGGGGCGTCTTCAGTTGCGCCAGGTGTTCGACGAAGCTGGCGATGCCGCCTTCGTAATGGAAATCGTCACGGCGGCCCTCGCCGCGCTCGTCGATCAAGCTGATCTTGATGCCGGAATTGAGGAAGGACAGTTCGCGCAGGCGGCGGGCGAGGATGTCGTAGTGGAATTCGACGTTGTCATGGAAGGCCTCCGCAGACGGCCAGAAGCGCACCAGCGTGCCGCGCTTGCTCGACGCTTCGCCCTGCTTGAGCGGGTATTGCGGCTCGCCGTGACGGTATTCCTGCTGGTAGTGGTGACCGTCGCGCCAGATGTCAAGCGTCAGCTTTTCCGACAGCGCATTGACCACGGAAACGCCGACGCCGTGCAGACCGCCGGACACCTTGTAGCTGTTGTCGTCGAACTTGCCGCCGGCGTGCAGCATGGTCATCACCATTTCCGCAGCGGAAATGTCACGGCCCTGCTTCTCGCTCTCCTTGTCATGCCGGCCCACCGGGATGCCGCGGCCGTTGTCGAACACCGACACCGAGCCATCGGCGTGGATGGTGACGACGATGTCGTCGGCGTGACCCGCCAGGGCTTCGTCAACACCGTTGTCAACGACCTCGAACACCATGTGGTGCAGGCCGCTGCCATCGTGGACGTTGCCGATGTACATGCCGGGGCGCTTGCGGACGGCTTCCAGGCCCTCCAGCGCGGTGATGCTGTTGGCGTCGTAGTTGCCGTTGTTGCCGGACGGCTGGCCGGTGGTTTCTTCGCTCATGCCCACTCGCTGCAAGACTGGTCTGCCCGTGCCGATGGCGCAGGCGACACATTAGATATAGCGTTTGTCCCGTGATTATAGCGCAAGGGCGGGGTGGGTTCGCAAAAGACACCGGTGGTGCAAATTGGGTTCTTCTCCCTACATTGCGGGAGAGTGAAGTCCCAAATCGTCTGTGCGTGCTGGCTTCGGAAGCAAGCGCAGCCCCCGGTGGGGATGCTCCTCGGCTCGGGCAGGCATCGTGCCTTCACTCGCCGCCGCAGGCATCCCTGGCCTGCTTTCCGCATCCCCACCGGGGGCTGGGCATCGGCAATTCATTCTCGTCGCCTTCGGAAAGGCCAGATAGAGCCTCTGCTTTGCTCGTCATCCCGGCGAAAGCCAGGATGACGAGCAAAGCAGAGGCGATCAAAGGTTTCCTCGATCAAGGCGAGAGAAAAGACCCCCAGCCACGAATAGTCGCGCCCTGTTGCCGGGATCGCGACAAGCGCGACAGGGATGTCGCGCGCGCGAGTCGGGGCAGGATTGCCCCGACCGAGCGAAAAGCGGCTCCCGGCAACAGGGCGCGGCGTCCCACCGAAGCCAGCAATACCGAAACCGCATTCTCACAGACGAGAGAAGAGCCGAAAACTTCACGACTCAGGTCGCAGCTACAAAGGCACCACGGTTTCATGTTCCACGTGGAACCGGGCGACTGGGTGATGGGTCGCCAATCCGGGAGGCGGTTCCGTACCCGTGATGAAGACCTGCGCGCCACTGGCGGCCAGGCGTTCGATCACGCGCTGCTGGTGCGGGCGATCCAGTTCCGAGGCCAGATCATCCAGCGCCATGATCGGCCATTCGCCACGGCGCCGTGCGAAGTCTTCGGCCTGGGCCAGCAGGCAGGCGAGGGCGGTCAACTTGGCTTGGCCGCGCGACAGGGTTTCGTCCTGTGGGCGGGCAGCGTAGCGCACCCGCCAGTCGGTACGGTGCGGGCCGACACTGGTATGGCCGGCCGCGCGGTCGCGGTCGCGGGCCAATAGCAGGGCGTCGGCCAGTGGCAATTCGTGACGCCGCCAGCCGGGCTGAAATTCCAGCCGTGCCGCACCCAAGGCAGGTACCAGTTCGGCAGCCACGGCTTGCAGGTGTTGTTGCAGCCGTTCCAGATAGGCTTGGCGGCGTTCGGTCAGCGGCTCGCCTGCTTCGGCCAGTTCATGGTCCCAGGTGTCCAGTTGCCGCGGATCGCCGCTCGCCTTGAGCAGGGCGTTGCGCTGCTTCAGCGCCCGCGCATAACGCCGCCATAGCGGCAGGAAGTCGCCACCCTGTTCTTCGCGTTCCACGTGGAACAAGCCCCAATCCAGCAGGCGCCGGCGGGGTTCGCCGCTGCCGGACACCAAGGCATGGCTACCCGGCTCGAAGCTGACCACGGCCAGGGCCGAGCACAGATCCCCCAATTGCGCGACAGCTTGCCCGTCCAGCCGGCCCTCCCAGCGCTGGCCGGCATGGCGCAGGCCGGCTTTGCGGGGACGCGCTTGCGGACCCTCCTGCCATTCGACGAAGACTTCGACCGCCTCGGCTCCGGTGCGCACCAGACCATCGCGCACCCGGCCCCGGAAACTGCGGCCATAGGCCATCAAGTGGAGGGCTTCGACCAGGCTGGTCTTGCCCGCACCATTGTCGCCGGTAATCAGGTTCAGCCCCGTTGCGGGCGCCAGACTGGCCTGCGCGAAGCGGCGCAGGTCGCGGATGTCCAGTCGGGTCACCTGCACGGCGGCACCCGATGGAAATCCCCCAAACAATGACGCCCGGAAGTCTCCGGGCGTCGTCCTTGTTCCACGTGAAACACGGATACCATCAGAGCCTCAGCGGCATCACCACGTGGCGGGATTTCTCGCTGCTGGCTTCGCGCACCAGCGCGGAGGAATTGGCATCGCGCAATTGGATGACGATGAATTCCTCCTTCAATGCCGACAACGCATCCAGCAGGTAATTGACGTTGAAGCCGATGGCCAGGTCATTGACCTTGGTGTCGGCCTCGACTTCTTCCTGCGCCTCTTCCTGCTCCGGGTTGTGCGCGCTGATTTTCAACTGGTTGGGCGAAACCTCGACACGCACGCCGCGATATTTTTCGTTGGACAGGATCGCCGCCCGCTGCAGGGCTGCGCGCAGGGCTTCGCGATCCAGCCTGACCTCGCGATCGGCGCCGATCGGGATCACCGCTTCATAATCAGGGAAACGGCCGTCGATCAGCTTGGAGGTGAAGCTGACGTCGTCGCGCTTGACCCGGATATGGGCGCGACCGACTTCCAGTTCCAGCGCACGGTCGCCGCCTTCCAGCAGGCGTTGCAGTTCGGTCACACCCTTGCGCGGGACGATGATCTGGCGCTTGGCACCCACGTTGGTCTCCAGCGCCGACTCGCACAAGGCCAGGCGATGGCCGTCGGTGGCGACGCAGCGCAGGGTCTTGTCGCGCAGGTCGAACAGCAAGCCGTTGAGGTAGTAACGCACGTCCTGCTGGGCCATCGCAAAGGCAGTACGCTCGATCAGCTCCTTCAAGGCAGCTTCGGGCACGCTGACGCGCTCGGTAGCTTCGACTTCGTCGATCGACGGGAAATCGTTGGCCGGCAGGGTCGCCAGGGTGAAGCGACTGCGACCAGCCTGCACGGTGACCTTGTCGCCCGTTTGGCTGACGGTGACTTTGCTGCCGTCGGGCAGGGCGCGCACGATTTCGAACAGCTTGCGGGCCGGAATCGTGGTTTCCCCGTCTTGCACGTCTTCGACAGCGACACGCGAAATCATTTCGACTTCCAGATCGGTGCCGGTCAGCGACAACTGGCCATCGTTCACCTGCACCAGGAAGTTGGCGAGGATCGGCAAGGTCTGGCGTCGTTCCACGACGTTGACGACCTGGGCCAAGGGTTTGAGGAATGCTTCGCGTTGCAGGCTGAAACGCATGAGATGGATGGCCCCTTGCCTTTGGTTTGTGTAGATAAAAGCGAAAAGCGGTGGTGTTGGAGTCGCGCGAAATCCGGTAAAACCCATTCAAGTGGTTGAATGGTAACGGATTTTCAGGATTGCAAGTGCGGGGATAGCTGGCATGGGGCAGAGGGAAAAGCTGTGGATGAAATCCGTGCGGGAAAAGGCTCCACGACTTGTCCACAACCCGTGCCAGCGTTGCACACGGAGTTTACGAAACTGTACGCGGTTCGTCGCGGTTTTTTGTGGGTTCTTCTTCCTGCCGGGGGAACAGCGTTGCGGTATTGGCTTCGGTGAATCGCCGTGCCCAGTCGCCGAGGGTCGCTTTTCGCTCGGTCGGGGCAATCCTGCCCCGACTCGCGCGCGCAACATCCCTGTCGCGCTTGTCGCTACCCCCGGCGACTGGGCACGGCTATCCGAGGCGGAAAAGTCTGTCGCTTCTATCGAATGCGACTGGAATGAATCGCCGATGCGCAGCCTCCGGCGGGGATGCGGAAAGCAGGCCAGGGATGGCCTGCGGCGGCGAGTGAAGGCAGGAGCCTGCCCGAGCCGAGGAGCATCCCCGCCGGGGGCTGCGCTTGTTTCCGAAGCCGATGCACTTGTTTCCGAAGCCAGCACGCCCACGAACGCACGGAAACCTCGGTTTCCCGCAACAACCAAGGAAAAACCAGACAGAGGAAAAGTAATTACTCGCTGAGCTTGCGAATCAACTTGTCCCAGTCTTCGCGCAGCTTGCCGTCGGTTTCCATCAGGGTGCGGATCTGCTTGCAGGCATGCAGTACGGTGGTGTGGTCGCGACCACCAAAGACCTGGCCGATTTCCGGCAGGCTGTGGTCGGTCAGTTCCTTGGACAGCGCCATCGCCATCTGCCGCGGGCGCGCCAGCGAGCGGGTGCGGCGTTCGCCCAGCAGTTCCTTCAGTTGCAGGCCGTAGTAGTCGGCCACGGTCTTCTGGATGTTGGCCACGCTGACTGCCTGCTGCTGCGCACGCAGCAGGTCGCGCAGGGTTTCCTGGGCGAATTCGGGGGTGATGGCGCGACCGGTGAAATTGGCCTGTGCGGTCAGCGTGTTGATCGCGCCTTCCAGGTCGCGCACGTTGCTGCGCATGCGCTTGGCCAGCAGGAAGGCAACGTCCTCGGGGATGTCGATGCCGCGTTCGCGCGCCTTGGCCAGCACGATCGCCGCGCGGGTTTCGAAGTCGGGCGGGTCGATCGCCACCGCCAGCCCCCAGCCCAACCGCGATTTCAGGCGCGGCTCCAGGCCCTCGACCTCGCGCGGGTAGCGGTCGCAGGTCAGGATGATCTGCTGCTTGCCGTCGAACAGCGCGTTGAAGGTGTGGAAGAACTCCTCCTGCGTGCGATCCTTGCCGGCGAAGAACTGGATGTCATCGATCAACAGCGCATCGACCTTCTGGAACTGGCGCTTGAACTGGTCGGTGGTCTTGTTCTGGATGGCGCGGAAGAAGGCGTTGGCGAAATCGTCCGAACGCAGGTACAGGACCCGCGCGGCCGGATTGAGCCGGCGCAATTCATTGCCGGCGGCGAACATCAGATGGGTCTTGCCCAGGCCGGTGCCGCCGTACAGCATCAGTGGGTTGTGCGCGCGGTCGCCGGGTTTCTGCGCGGCTTGCCACGCCGCGGCACGGCCGAGCAGGTTGCTGCGGCCTTCGACGAAGTTGTCGAAGGTGTAGTGGGTGTCGAGGTTGCCGTCGAAGGGTTCGACCGGCGCAGCCGGTGCATTGGCGGCGTCTCGGGCCGGCGCGGCAACTTCGGCCACGCGCTTGCGCGAGCCGATTTCCAGCGACAGCGGATGGTTGCCGCCAAGGTGGCCATAGACTTCGCGGATGCGCGGCCAGTAGCGTTGCCGCACTTCGTCGAAAATGAAGGCGTTGGGCGCCAGCAGCACCACGGCGTCGTCGCGCTGTTCGGCCTGCAGCGGCTTGAGCCAGGTATGCACATCCTCGGCCGGCAGTTCGGCTTCCAGGCGTTCGAGACAGCGGGGCCAGGCATCCATGGTGTTGCGTCGTCGTCGGAAAAACGCCGCGCCGCCGGGCGGCGGCGCGGGCGCAGGATCATTGGGGTCGGCCAGACTACCACGAAGTACTGCCGACGCCGTGAGCGCGAGGCAGCCCCGCGCACGGCGCTGACTTGACCGAAATCAGCGGCCCGTCTAGAATTTCCGGTTCTTTCCCACCGCAACCCGCACGAGGGCCCGATGGCCACCAAGCGCACCTATCAACCCAGCAACCTCAAGCGCAAGCGCGACCACGGCTTCCGTGCACGCATGAAGACCGCCGATGGTCGCAAGATCCTGGCGCGTCGCCGCGCCAAGGGCCGCAAGCGCCTCACCGCCTGACGATGGCCGGCCACGCAGGTGGCCGAGCGTCGCGATGCGAGTCACCGCCAAGCCCGCGCTGTCCATCAGTGCGGGCTTTGTCGTGTCTTGAACAATTTGTTCCGAGCTGCTTGCACGAACATGGACGAGGTTCCCGCCAATACCACCGATGCAGGCTTCCCGCGTGCGGCGCGGGTGCGCGCCAAGGCCGATTACGCGCGCGTTTTCGACCAGGCCAAACGCACTTCGCACCCCTTGTTGGCGCTGCATTGGCGGCGCACGGAAACATCGGCGCGGCTGGGCCTGGCGGTGTCGCGCAAGGTGGACAAGCGCGCGGTGGTGCGCAACCGGATCAAGCGCACGCTGCGCGAAGCCTTCCGCCATCTGCGCCCGCAACTGGCCGGCGGCGATTACGTGATCGTGGCGCGCACGGGCGCCGCCGCCGCCCCGAGCACGCAATTGGCCGATGCCTTCGTGCAGGTGTTGCGGCGCGCCGGCGCATTGCCCGCCCCGGCCAGCGACGGCACAATGCCGCCTGCCTTGAATTCTCCCCTTTCCCCCTCCAACAAACCGGAACCCGACGCCGGTTGAGATTGCCTGCCTGATGAACCAGACCCGTGTTTTCCTGCTCCTCGCCTGGCTGGCGGTCGCCGCCCTGTTGTGGATGGAGTGGGGCAAGTTCACCGCACCGAAGGAAGCCGCTGCACCGGTTGCTGCCGCCATTGCGCCGCCGGCCGCCGCCACGGTGCCGACGGCAACGGCGCAAGCTGCCGCCGCACCGCAGGCAACCGTGCCGGTAGCGCCCGCTGCATCTGCCGTTTCGACCGTGCCGACGCTGGAACCGGTGGCCCCGCCGCCGGCTGCCGCGCCGGCCGCCGGCACGGTCACCGTGACCACCGACGTGCTGCGCGTGGTGCTGGACGGCGGCAACCTGTTGCAGGCCGACCTGCTGAAATACCCGCAAAGCAAGACGGCCGGCAGCGCGCCGGTGCGCCTGTTCGCCAATGACGCCGAGCATTACTACGTCGCGCAAAGCGGTTGGATCAACACCGCCGGCAACGCACCGAATCATCTGGCCGGTTTCGTTCCCGAGCAAGCCGGCGATCTGGCGCTGGCCGATGGCGCCGGCGAAACCGTCGCCCGCTTCGTGTGGAATGGCCCGAATGGCGTCAGCATTCGCCGCAGCTACACCTTCAAGCGCGGCCAGTATGTGATTGAGGTACGCGATGAAATCGCCAACGCCGGCAGCGCGGCGTGGCAGGGCCAGGTCTATCGGCAACTGGTGCGCAAGCCGCCGGTGGTCGAAACCGGCTTCACCCATCCCGAATCCTTCAGCTTCCGCGGCGCGGCCTGGTACAGCAAGGACGGTGGTTACGAGCGCCGCAAGTTCGACAAGTATCTGGAAGACGGCAAGCTGGATCAGGCGGCGCAGCAGGGCTGGATCGCGATGCTGCAACACCACTTCTTCAGCGCGTGGATCCCGCAGGGCGAGGACAAGATCGTGGTGTCGCTGGATGCGCCGGCCGGCGGCGCGCAGGCGCTGGTGCGCGAACTCGGTCCCGCGGTCGCGGTCGCGCCGGGTCAGCAGGCGAGCAGCGCGGCACGGCTGTGGGTCGGGCCGAAGTTGGTCGAACAGATGCAGGCGCAGAACGTGCCGGGCCTGCTGCGCGCGGTGGATTACAGCCAGTTCAAGATCTTCGCGGTGATCGCCGAAGGCCTGTTCTGGGTGCTGGGCAAGCTGCACGGCCTGTTCGGCAACTGGGGCTGGGCGATCGTCGGCCTGGTGGTGCTGCTGAAGCTGGCGCTGTTCCCGCTGTCCAACGCGCAATACAAGTCGGCGGCGAAGATGCGCAAGTTCCAGCCGCGCATGCAGCAGTTGAAGGAACGCTACGGCGACGACCGCGCCAAGTACCAGCAGGCGCTGATGGAGCTGTACAAGAAGGAGAAGATCAACCCGATGGCCGGCTGCCTGCCGGTGCTGCCGCAGATCATCATCTTCATGGCGCTGTACTGGATGCTGGCCGAGTCGGTGGAGTTGCGCCAGGCGCCGTGGACGCTGTGGATCCAGGACATGACCGCGCGCGACCCGTTCTTCGTGCTGCCGGTGCTGAACGTGGCGATCATGTGGTTCACGCAGAAGCTGACCCCGGCGGTCGGCATGGACCCGATGCAGCAGAAGATGATGCAGTTCATGCCGCTGGCGTTCGGCGCGGTACTGGCGTTCCTGCCGGCCGGCCTGGTGCTGTACCAGGTCGCCAACGGCGGTCTGGGCCTGTTGCAGCAGTGGTACATGCTGCGCAAGCACGGCGAGCCGGCGAAGAAGGCCGACGCGGCGAAGTGATTGCCAGGAAACCCGCCGAAAGGCGGGTTTCTTCCTGTCGGGCACCAGTGCCGCAGGAGCGTACCGAGGGACGCGGGCGATAATGCAACCATGATGACGATGACCACCGACACCATCGCCGCCATTGCCACGGCCGCAGGCGCCGGTGGCGTCGGCATCGTGCGCTTGAGCGGGTCGCAGGCGCTGCGCATCGCACAGATCATCTGCGAACGCGAATTGGCGCCGCGCCGCGCGCATTACGCACGCTTCCGCAGCGACGAGGGCGAAGTCATCGACGACGGCATCGCGCTATCGTTCCCCGCACCGCACAGCTTCACCGGCGAGGACGTGGTCGAACTGCAAGGCCACGGCAGTCCGGTGGTGTTGCAACAATTGGTGGCGCGCTGCGTCGAACTGGGCGCGCGCCACGCCCGGCCCGGCGAGTTCAGCGAACGCGCCTTCGTCAACGGCAAGCTGGATCTCGCCCAGGCCGAGGCCATCGCCGACCTGATCGCCGCGTCGGATTCGCGCGCGGCCCGCGCGGCGCGGCGCTCGCTGGACGGCGCGTTCTCGCGGCGCGTCAACGCCATCGCCGACGCGCTGCTGGCGCTGCGCGTGCATGTCGAGGCGGCGATCGACTTCGCCGACGAACCGCTGGACACCCTCGGCGGCGCGCAGATGCGCGCGCGGCTGGACGACACCCGCGCCGCGCTGGCCGCGCTGCTGGCCGACGCCGAACGCGGCCGCAAGCTGCGCGACGGCCTGCACGCGGTGATCGTCGGCCCGCCGAACGCCGGCAAGAGTTCGCTGCTGAATGCATTGGCCGGCAGCGACCGCGCCATCGTCGCCGACGTCGCCGGCACCACCCGCGACACCTTGCGCGAAACCGTCCGCCTCGATGGCCTGGAATTGATGCTGGTGGATACCGCCGGCCTGCGCGAGGGCGGCGACGCGATCGAGCGCGAAGGCATGCGCCGCGCGCGCGCCGAACTGCGCCGCGCCGACCTGGCCCTGATCGTCGTCGATGCACGTGACCCGGATGCCGGCGCGCAAGCCGTCGCCGACGCCATCGCCGAGGTGCCGCAACGGCTGTGGATCCGCAACAAGTCCGACCTGCTGACCACGCCGCCACGCGATGACGATACCCATGTGCACGTTTCCGCCCGCGATGGCCATGGCTTGCAAGCCCTGCATGCGCGCCTGCGGCAACTGGCGCTGGGCCACGCAGAGGAGGGCGCACAAGGCGAATTCTCTGCCCGTGCCCGCCACGTCGAAGCCCTGCGCCGCGCAGCCGCACATGCGCAGGCCGCGCAAGCGGAACTGGATCACGAACGCCTGGAGCTGGTCGCCGAGGAACTGCGCCTGGCCCATGACGTGCTGGGCGAGATCACTGGTCGCCTGTCCCCGGACGACTTGCTGGGCCGCATCTTTTCGACCTTCTGCATCGGGAAGTGATGTGGGGCGTATCCCGAAACCGGCGCGCGCGGGCGACAGGGGCGGGGAATTATGTTTTCATGTGCCCAGCTGCGCTGGCCGGGGGTGCTGCCCGGCTGGATGATGCGGGGCCACTGCCGGGCAGGGAACGCCGTCGAACCGGATACAGGGGAATACAAAATGCCGTTTACCACGATTTCGATGAAGTCGCGCACGCCAGTGCTGTTGCTGCTGGCCTTGCTTGCGGGTTGCTCGAAGCAGGAACAGGCTCCGGCCGCCGCCGGCCCGACGCAAGCCGCCGATACCGCGCCGACCGCGCAGGAAGCCGCCGTCGCTGCCGAAATGCAGGCAATGAACGCTGACCAGTTGCGCGAAGCCGCCAACAAGGCCCTGGGCGAAAACCGCATCTATGCGCCCGCCGGCAACAACGCGGTCGAATACTATCTGGCGGTGCGCGACAAGCAGCCCGCCGACGCCGCCGTCGCCAGTGCCCTGACCGATCTGCAGCCCTATCTGGTGATCGCCACCGAACAGAGCATCGCCCGTGAAGATTTTGCCGAAAGTCAGCGCCTGGCCGGCCTGATCGAGAAGGTCGATGCCAAGGCGCCGGCGCTGCCGCGCTTGAAGCAGAGCATCGCCAGCGCGCAGGAAGCCGTCGGCAAGCGCAGCGCGGCCGAGGAAGCCAAGGCGCAGGAACGGATCAAGCAACAGGAAGAACAACGCGCGGCGCAGCAGGAAGAACAGCAACGCCAGGCCGCCACCGCGCTGGCCGCGCAGCAGGAAGAAGCCCGCGCCGCTGCCGAAAAAGCCGCCGCCGACAAGGCCGCTGCCGACAAGGCGGCCGCCGACCGTGCCGCCGCCGCGCAACGCGAGCGCGAGGCTGCCGAAGCCCGCGCCGCCGCGCCCGCACCTGCC
>JASGDT010000050.1:0-120737 GCA_047607085.1 Pseudoxanthomonas sp.
GTCGGTGATGTACTCGGCGACGTTGTAGATGAAGCGGGTCTGCGGCGAGTCCAGCGTGGCCAGCAGGCCGATGATCGAGTCGTAGGCGTTCTTCTCGCGCGCCGACAGCTCGCCGTACTGGCGCGCGTCGATCTTCATGTCCACCTCGTCCGGGATCCAGAAGTTGGTCGAGAGCTCCTTGTAGGCGCGGTAGAACGACGGGTACGGGATGTCGTTCCAGTTGAGGATGCCGGAGGTCTTGCCGTTGATGATCCCGGTCGAACGATTCGGGTTGCGCGGCTCGAGGATACGGATGCGGTCGAGCGGCGTGGCGGTGAGCGGGGCGGTGGCGGACATGGCGATATCGGATGATTCGGGGCGGTAGGTCGGGGCTACCGCCCCGACGGTGGGTGCGTTGACGCGGATGGGGAACGTCGGGGCGGTAGCCCCGACCTACTTCAGCTCGAACACCACTCGCATTCGCTGATGTCGATGTCGTTGGAGCGCACGTAGTAGGTGGTCTTCAGGCCTTCCTTCCACGCTGTCATGTGCAGTTCCAGCAAGGTGCTGGCGCGGATGGTGCTGGGCACGTAGAAGTTGAAGCTGATCGACTGGTCAACATGGCGCTGGCGGCGCGCGTTCTGGCGCACGCTGGCGAACTGGTCCAGCTTGTACGCGCCCTTCTCGTAGTACGGCCAGGTCTCCAGCGACAGGCCGGGCGCGGCGACCGGGCGGCGGAAGTCCTTCTTCTCCTCGTAGTAGAACGCCGAGTAGATCGGGTCGATCGACGCGGTGGAACCGGCGATCTGCGCGGTGGACATGTTCGGCGCCACCGCCACCAGCCAACCGTTGCGCACGCCGTTGACGCCGACCTGCGCGGCCAGTTCCAGCCACTGCGGGCTGTTGTAGTCGCGGTCGCGGAAGTAGGCGCCGGTGTGCCAGTCGCTGCCGGCGAACGCGCTGTACGCGCCCTTCTCCTTCGCCAGTTCCATGCTGGCCTGCACGGTCAGGTAGTTGATGCGTTCGTACAGGGCGTCGCTGTACTCCTCGGCCCCGGCCGAGTTCCAGTGGATGCCCTTCTGCGCCAGCAGGTGGTGCCAGCCGAAGGTGCCCAGGCCGATGGCGCGGTACTTGCGGTTGGTGATCGTCGCCTGCGGCACCGGCAGGTCGTTGAGGTCGATCACGTTGTCGAGCATGCGCACCTGGATCGGGATCAGCCGTTCCAGCACGTCGGTGATCAGGTCGCCCTGGTCCTCCTGCGGCAGCACCGCACGGCCCAGGTTGACCGAGGACAGGTTGCAGACGACGAAGTCGCCGGCCTGCTTGGTGGTGACGATCTGGTTGCCGGAAATGATCTCCTGCATCATGCGCGTGGGGCTCATGTTCTGCAGGATCTCGGTGCACAGGTTCGACGAATAGACCATGCCGGCGTGCTTGTTCGGGTTCTTCCGGTTGACTTCGTCGCGGTAGAACATGAACGGGTTGCCGGTCTCCAGCTGGCTGACCATGATCCGCTTGAAGATGTCGATCGCCTTGATGGTCTTGCGGCCGATGCGCTCGTCGGCGACGCATTCCTCGTAGCGGCGGCGGAAGCTGCCGTCCGGGTCGCCCTTCTTCTCGTCGTAGAAGTCCTGCAGGTACCAACCCTTGATCCGCTTCACCTCGTGCGGGTCGAACAGGTACCAGTCGCCGCGGCGCTCGACCGCTTCCATGAAGAGGTCGGGGATGCACACCGAGGTGAACACGTCGTGGGCGCGCAGGCGCTGGTCGCCGTTGTTCAGGCGCAGGTCGAGGAACGCCTCGATGTCGCGGTGCCACACGTCCAGATACACCGCGACCGCGCCCTTGCGCTGGCCGAGCTGGTCAACGCTGACCGCGGTGTTGTTGAGCTGCTTGATCCACGGCACCACGCCGCCGGAGGAGTTGGACACGCCGCGGATCGCCGAACCGGACGAACGCACATAGCCCAGGTACGCGCCGACGCCGCCGCCGTGCTTGGACACGCGGGCGATGTCGGTATTGGAGTCGTAGATGCCTTGCAAGGAGTCATCGACGGTGTCGATGAAGCACGACGACAGCTGCCCGCCGGTCTTGCCGGCGTTGGCCAGGGTCGGCGTGGCCACGGTCATGTACAGGTTCGACAGCGCCCAGTAGGCCTCGCCGACCAGTTGCATGCGGCGTTCGCGACCGCCTTTGCCGGTGCCGCCCTCGTTCTGCATCAGGTACAGGGCGATGGTCAGCCAGCGCTCCTGCGGCAGTTCATAGACGCCGCGCGAGTTGTCGGTGGCGAGATACCGCGTCGCCAGCAGGTACAGGCCGTTGTAGGCGAACAGCTTGTCGCGCTCGGCGTCGATCATGCGCCCGGCTTCCTGCAGTTCCTCCTTCGAGTACGAACGCAGGATGTCGTTGGAATAGACGTTGCGGTCGGCCAGCGATTCCTGCAGGCCGACGTAGGAGCCGTACTTCTGTTCGGCGTCGTAGAAACGGTTGCGGCTGGCGCGCTTGTACAGGCGGCGCAGGTACAGGCGCGCGGCGAAGAACTCCCACTCCGGCGCGGCCAGGTCCACGCGCGCCTCGGCCTCGCGGATCAGGTGATCGACCAGGTCGTCGGCGTTGACCGCTTCCTTGCGCTCGACGAAGCCGAACACGCTGCGCTTGTAGTCGGCGATTTCCAGTTGCGGGAATTCGGCGTGGATGGCGTCGATGCTGCGTTCCAGGCGCGCGCGGTCGAACGGCATGCGGCGGTTGCCGGCCTCCTTGGTGATCCAGGTGGAAACGAAGGCGTCCTGTTCGATGGCGCTGGCGGTCGGCATGTCGGTGATCCGGGGAAGCGGGATGGCGTCGTCGCCGGGATGGGCGGCGGCCGGCGCGGCGATGCCGGGCGTGGCGGCGGGCTTCGTGCCCGGGGCGGAATCGAGCGGCGGCGCCGGCGCGGCGAGCGAATCATTCTGGGTCATTTGGTTCTCCTCCACATGTGGGTGCACGGGCAGCCGCCCCCCGCGGGACGCGCATGGCCGGAAATCATCCGTTCGCGGGATGCGGCAACGGCGGCGCAGCGGCGCAGACGGACTGCGGCGGCACTGCGACGCCAGCCATCTCCTCCCCCGGAGATTTCACGGCCGGCACCGCGCGATGTGCTGCGCGCGGCTGTCGGCAGGTCTTCGGGCTCGTGGACGCAGAAGGCCGGCTTCGACAAGCCCCTCGCCTTTCTCCTGCCCCGTCGCTTCCCAAGGCATTGCTCAATGCCAGATGACGGGTTTGTTTCCACCTACCGCTGCGGGGCAGCGCCGGTATCCGACCGGCTTCCCTGTTTGATCCGTCGGCTTGTGGCCGACGGAACCGACGGGCACAACATAGTGTGGTGTCGCCGGATCGTCAACACGAAATGTTGTGGAACCAGCCTGAAGCGTTCCACGGCCGCACCAAGCTGGCAGGGGCGGGTTTCCGTGTTCCGCGAGCGCGCAGGGGACGGGGGCACGCACGGACGCGCCCGCGCCCGGCAACCGCCGCATTCCCGAACGGAAGCTGTCCGGAGCGGGGCCGGTGCGGTTGCGAATTATTCTCGATTAATGACAAAATAACGCCACCGACCAGCCAACCGTGACAGCGGACAGCCCGTCTCCATTACCCCCTGTCCCCACGAGGTTTGTCATGGTCCGTTCCGTTTCCACGATGGCGCGTGCGCGCCGTTTGCGTCCTTCCCTGCTGGCCGTGGCCCTGCTGGCCGGCGCCGCCCAGGCCCAGCAGGCCACGTCCGACGACACGCACACGACCGATCTGGACGCCGTGCGCGTCAACGCCTATCGCACCGTCACCCATAATTCCGGCGCCACCAAGACCGACACGCCGATCGCCGAAACCGCCAAGTCGGTGTCGGTGATCGCCCGCGAGGAGCTGGATGCGCGCGGCGTGACCAACCTCAACGAGGCGATGCGCTACGTCGCCGGCGTGACCCTGGAAAGCACCGGCATCGACAATCGCGTGGACGATTTCCGCATCCGCGGCTTCGATGCCGGCAGTTGGTCCAACAACGTCACCCTGGACGGCATGCGTGCACCGCAGGGCGGTCAGTGGAACCGCACCATGTTCGACAGCTGGAACCTGGAGCGGGTCGAAGTGCTGAAGGGCCCGTCGGCGGTGATGTACGGCCAGATGGCGCCCGGCGGCATCGTCAACCAGGTCAGCAAGACGCCCGTGCCGGATCAGGAGCAGATCCTGAGGGTCGGGGTTGACGGCCATGGCCAGTACAGCACTGCCTTCGACGTCGGCGGCGGCAGCGACGACGACCGCCACCTGTTCCGCCTGGTCGGCCTGTACCGCGACGGCAGCACCCAGATCGACACGGTCGAGCAGCAGCACTGGTTCCTGGCGCCCAGCTACACCTTCCAGATCGCCGACAGCACCCGCCTGACCCTGCTCGGCCTGTACCAGGAAGACGACGGCGGCTCGACCTACCAGTTCCTGCCGATGGCCGGCACCCTGGTCGCCACCGCCTATGGCCGCATGAAGAACACCACCTTCATCGGCGAGCCCGACTGGAACACCTGGGATCGCACCATCTGGACCGCCGGCTGGTTGTTCGAGCATGCGTTCAACGAGAACTGGACCCTGAGTTCGAGCGGGCGTCGCACCCATGTGGATTCGCTGTTCCGCACCGTGGTGACCAGCGGCGCGCTGAACTCCGACGGCCGTACCCAGGCGCGCCGGGCCACCTGGGGCGTTGGCGACTCCGACGGCGACACCCTTGATACCCGCCTGACCGGCAAGTTCGCCACCGGCGCGCTGGAACACACCCTGTTGTTCGGCGTGGACTGGCAACGCGCCGACTGGAATGCCGCCCGCGGCGCCATGGCCAGCCCCGCCAGCATCGACATCTTCGATCCGGTCTATACCGGCTACACCCCGGTCACCACCGCCATCGGCTACAGCGGCGGCGTGAACGAGCAGACCGGCGCGTACCTGCAGGACCAGATCGCCGCAGGCAAGTGGCGCCTCACCCTGGGCGGGCGCCACGACCAGACGAAGGACGATACCTGGACGCAGACCTATGTGGCCGCCACGGGCGTGTACGGCACGCGCGTGAACAGTCTGATCGACGACAAGGCCTTCAGCGGCAATGCCGGTGTGCTGTACCTGTCCGACAGCGGTTTTTCGCCGTACCTGAGCTATTCCGAATCGTTCCAGCCGGCCGGTTACGACAGTACCAACAGCTACGATGGCAGCGCATTCGATCCGGTGACCGGCAAGCAATGGGAGGCCGGCGTCAAATATCAGCCCGCCGGTTTCGACGGCCTGGTGTCGCTGGCCGTCTATGATCTGCGCCAGCAGGACATCCTGGTCAGCGACCCGGACACGACCCACAATACCTGCGGCAGCTCCGGCACCGGCCAGTGCTATGTGCAGGACGGCGAAGGCCGCGTGCGCGGCATCGAACTGGAAGGCCGCATCACCCCGCTGGAGGGCTTCAGCGTGATCGGCGCGGTGTCGCGGATGGATTCGGAAACCACCCGCAGCACCAATGGCTATCAGGGCAATCGACTGGCGCAGGTGCCGGACTGGACGGCGGCGCTGTGGGGCGACTACACCTTCCAATCCGGTGCGCTGGAAGGCTTCAGCTTTGCTGCCGGCGCGCGTTACAACGGCGAGAGTTACGGCGATTCGGCCAATTTGTATCTGATTCCGTCTTACACGCTGTGGGACGCGGCGATTCGCCTGGATCTGTCGCGCATCAGCCAGGCCAACGTGCTGGTGTCGCTGAACGTCAGCAACCTGACCGACAAGGTTTACGTCTCCACCTGCGGCGGCGTGTCTTCGTGTTACTACGGCACCGGTCGCACCATCACCGCCACCGCGCGCTGGGCCTGGTAATGCCCGGAGAGGCCATCACCCGGACCCCATGAACTCGACCTTCTTCACCGTGTTGGCGACCGTTTCCGGCAGCGCGTCCGCGCTGCTGTTCTACCTGGCCTCGTCGCAGCAGCAGTGGCGCGCCGCCGGGCCGTGGCCGGCGCGGCATGGCTGGTGGCCGGGGACGCTGCTCGCGCTGGTTTCGCTGCTGGCGACGATGCGGGTGGTCGCGCCGATGGAAGCGGTGTTCGCATGGAGCGTATTGCTGATGTTCGTCTGGTCGGTCGCGCCGTTCATTGGCGCATGGCGGGCGCGTTCGCGCGCGAGGAAGCGGGCATGAACGCGCCGCAGCGGCAGCGGCTGTCCAGCCGCCACTGGTTCGGCAAGAGCTGCGCCGGCCTGGTGCTCGGCTTCGGTCTGGGCCTGGCGCTGACCGGGCTGTTCGCCTGGCTGGGGCCGGGTGGGATCGCAGGCGGCAGCGCCAGACCGCAGTTCAACATGTGGATGGTCGCGCCGATCTGGTGCGCAGTGCTGGCGCTGGTGTTCCTGTTCCGCGACAGCCTGCGCGCCTGGCTATGGCTGGGGCTGGCGAACGCGGTCGCGTTCGCCCTGCTGTGGCTCCTGCACGCGACGATGGCCTGAGGAGGCGCCGACATGAAGATCAAGATCCGCAACGACATCGTGCAGGTTTACAAGGACGTGCACATCTGGGCCGGCATCGTCAGCGGGCTGATGCTGTTCATCGCCTTCTACGCCGGCGCGATCACGATGTTCGAGAAGCCCCTGCAGCGCTGGGCCACGCCGCCGTCCGCGCTGGCGCCGCCGCCGCCGCTGGCCGAGGCCGACCGCCTGGTCGAAGCGGTGCTGGCCAGGCATCCGCAGGCGGCGCGGCAATTCGTGGTCATGGTCGAGACCGCGCCCGAACAGCCGGCGCGGGTGATGTGGCGCGAGGGCGAACGCCGCCGCGGCGCCGAGCTGACCGAATACGGCGCCAGCTTCGCCGCCGACGGCGGCCTGCAGGTGGAAAAGATCCGCAAGGCGCAGGTCGCGCGCTTCATCGACCTGCTGCACGTCTATGTGGGCCTGCCGTTCCCGGATCCGGTGTCGCGGCCGATCATGGGCGCGGTGGCGCTGCTCTACGCGGTGGCGCTGGTATCGGGGCTGATCGTGCTGCTGCCGACCCTGCTGAAGGACGTGTTCGCCCTGCGCATCGGCAAGAACCTCAAGCGCATGTGGCTGGACACGCACAACGCGCTGGGCATCTTCAGCCTGCCGTTCCATCTGGTGATGGCGCTGACCAGCGTGATCTTCGCTTTCCACGACCAGATCTACGCCGCCCAGGACAAACTGGTCTATCCCGGCGGCCTGAACTGGGGCGAGGAGGAGCATGCGCCGCCGGCGCCCGGCGCCACGCCGCTGCCGATGCCGGAACTGTTGCGCAAGGTGCAACTGCAGTTGCCGGAACTGGAGGTGTACGGCTTCGCCTTTCAGCAGGATCGGGACGGCCACCGCGAAGGCATCCTCACCGGCTTCGATGCGCGCCGCGGCACGCGCGCGCGCACCTATGTCTCCACTCACCTGGACCCTTACACCGGCGAAGTCGATCCGCACGACCTGCCCGGCCACATGGACGGCTGGGACGAGGCGGTCAACGCCTTCTTCTCCCTGCACTTCGGCAGCTATGGCGGCAACCCGATGCGCTGGCTGTACCTGCTGATGGGCCTGGCCGGGGCGGCGCTGTTCTACACCGGCAACCTGCTGTGGGTGGAATCGCGGCGCAGGAAGCAGCGCGGCGCGGAAACGGTCGCACAGAAGCGTTCGGCCAAGGTACTGGGCTGCCTGACCGTGGGCATTTCGCTGGGCTGCGTGGCCGGGATCTCGGCCACCGTCGCCGCGGCGAAATGGCTGCCGGCGCGGGTGGAGAACCTCGGCTTCTGGCAAGAGGCGATCTATTACGCGGTGTTCCTGGCCTCGGTCGGCTGGGCGTTCGCGCGCGGCGCGGCCAGGGGCGCGGTCGATCTGCTGTGGTTGTGCGCGTGGTTGACCCTGCTGATCCCGCTGACCAGCTTGGCCGGCGCATGGGGTATCGGCGGCATCTGGAATCATCCCGGCACCTTCTGGGTGGACCTGACGGCGCTGGTCTCCGTGCCGGTGTTCCTGCTGATCGCACAGCGGACACGCCGACGCATGCACGAAGGCCATGGCGATAGCGTCTGGTCGGCCGTGGCCACGGAAGCCGCAGCCACTGCCGGATGAACCTGGTCCCGCCCGCGGGTGCGTCGGGAACTCCGAGGCGCGGGCGAGGGAAGTTACGGGCCGGAATCAATCCATTGCAAGGAGTCATTAGCGATCTCTCCATCCGAATGAAAGGATACGGATGCCCTATTCAGGTTGAGAGAGATTCATGCCAGTCGAGCTTGGCAGAGGAGCGAATCCGGTTCCCGCGATCCTGGCAGTTGCCTTGTCGCCGCTGCTGTGGGCCGTGCCGGCATGCGCGGATGAACCACGGGCGACCGGCTCTGAAACCCAAGCGGAAAAAAACCTGGACGCGGTAGTGGTTACAGGTACCCGCACCAGCGGCCGTACCGTCCGCAACAGCGCCTCGCCGATCGACCTGATCACGCCGGAAGACCTGAAGAGCACCGGCGCCGACAACCTGCAGGACGCCTTGCGCCGCCTGCTGCCCTCGCTGAACCTGCCGGCCGCGCTGCAGCCGGACCTGGGCAGCATTTCCCGCGGCGTGCAACTGCGCAACCTCGATCCGGCCTACACGCTGGTCCTGATCAACGGCAAGCGCCGCAACACCACCGCGCTGGTCAACGAGGACGGCTTCGCCGGTTCGGTCGCGGTCGATCTGGCGCTGATTCCGACCGGTGCGGTCGAACGGGTGGAAGTGCTGCGCGACGGCGCTTCGGCGATCTACGGTTCGGACGCCATCGCCGGCGTGGTCAACGTGATCCTGAAGAATGCGCCGCAAGGCGGCAGCGTTTCGGTCAAGGCGGGCAGCACCTACAAGGGCGACGGCGACAACCGCAGCTTCGCCGCCGACAAGGGATTCGCGCTGGGCAACAGCGGCTACCTGGACCTGTCGGTGCAGTACAGCCAACAGGACCAGGCGGTCCGCAATTCGCCGTTGAAGCGCAGCTGGCTGACCTATCCGGCGCTGGATGCGGACGGCAACTACGTCAGCCTGGGCACCAACAATTCGCTGCCGGCGGGAGCCACGGCCAATCCGGCCGAGGCCACGCGCGACAACCGGCCGTGGCGCAACAGCGGTCAGATCGAGGCGGAAACCACCAGCGCGGGCTTCAATGCCGGCTACGACTTCGACAGCGGCCTCACCCTGTACGGCTTCGGCACCTATGCGCACCGCCGCGCGTACTCGGCGCAGAACTTCCGTCCGGCCTACACCGTCTGGCTCAACAATCCGGGTCTGCTGGAGGTGTATCCGGACGGCTTCACGCCGTACCAGTCCACCTCCGAAGACCAGTTCCAGTTCGTTGCCGGCCTCAAGGGCGCTGCCGCCGGCTGGAACTGGGACCTGAGCAGCAACTACGGCCAGGACATCATCGACGCCTACGTGCAGAACTCCGCCAACTACAAGCTGGCATATCCGGGGTCGCAGACCAGCTTCTACATCGGCCAGCGCAACTATTCGTCATGGGTGACCAACTTCGACGCGACCCGCGGCATCGACGTGGGCTGGGCGTCCAGTCCGCTGGACGTGGCCGCCGGCGTCGAGTTCAAGCACGAGCACAACCAGCTCAAGGCCGGCGAACCCAATTCGTACTACGGCGGCTACGGCGGCGGCTCGGTTTCGTTGACCGGCTATTTCCCGCAGGACGCCTCCGACACCACCCGCGACAGCTACGCCGCCTACCTGGGCGCGGGCGCCAACATCACCGCGGCGTGGTTCGTGGATGCGGCGGTGCGCGCCGAACACTACTCCGACTTCGGCAGCAGCGGCGTGACCGGCAAGCTCGCCACCCGCTACGAATTCGATCCGCGTTTCGCCGTGCGCGCCACGCTCAGCAACGGCTTCCATGCGCCGAGCCTGGTGACCACGTCGTATTCCAACACCTCCGACCGGCCCAGCGGCGTGCAGTCGCGGCTGGTGCGCGCCGGCTCGCCCGAGGCGCTGGCGCTGGGCGGCGATCCGCTGCAGCCGGAGAAGGCGCGCAACCTGAGCCTGGGTTTCGGCGGCCAGATCACCTCCTCGATCAACTGGGCGGTGGACACCTACCAGATCGAGGTGCGGCACCTGCTCGGCAGTTCGTCGAGCATCGGCATCGACTGGAGTTCGGGCGTGGCGGTCGATCCGTCCAACACCGTGCTCACCGACGAACAGATCGCGATCATCGAGAGCCTGCTCGCACAAGCCGGCATCCCGGCGGGCACCAGCATCAACGTGCACTACTTCACCGACGTCGGCGACGTCCGCAGCCGCGGCGTTGACCTGACCCTGGACGGCAACCACGACCTGGGGCCGGGCGCGTTCCGCTGGAGTCTGGCCGCGAACTTCAACAAGAGCGACTTCACCCGCATCTCCGGCATCCCGGAAGAACTGCAGGACCTGCCCAACATCAGCACGCTGTCGCTGTCCTCGCAGCGCAATGCGCTTTACCGGGCGCCGCGCGACAAGCAGATCCTGAGCCTGGACTACCGCGTCGGTCCGTTCTCGGTGAACCTGCGCGAGACCCGGATCGGCGAACTGCGCCGCTTCTACACGGTCAGCGGCGTCAGCGGCGAATACAACGCCGGCAACCTCTACACCACCGACCTGAGCCTGGGCTGGGATTTCCACAACGGACTGGAACTGACCGTCGCCGCCAACAACGTGTTCGACATGTATCCGCGCCGGACCCCGGAATACGCGCGCAGCGCGTCCTCGATCGCCCAGTACGAATACGCCTTCGACAACAGCGGACCGCTCGGCAATCTCGGCGGCACCTACTACGCCAGCCTTGCCTGGCGTTTCTGATCCCCACAACTTCCACGTGCAGAGAGAATCGACATGAGCCAATACGACCACGACCACGACCACTCCCTCGATCACCCCGGCATCGCGATCCCGGCCGCGCCGGCGCCGGATTTCGTTGACCGCCACGGGCGCTGCCTGAGGAATACCGAAGAGGACCAGCGCTGGGCCGACCTGCTTTCCCCCGGGCGGCGGCGCCTGATCGCCAATACCGGCATCGGCGTTGCGGGCCTGGCGGCGGCGGCCTTGTCCGGTCGTGCGTTCGCCGGCCCGCAGTCGGCCGCCTCGCCGCCGGGCGAACCGAGCGGGGGACCCGGCGACCCACCCAAGCACGAACCGGGCAAGAGTCCCTGGGGCTACGAGACCTACAAGGAGCCGACCCCGCGGCCACTCGGCGTGCGGCCCGGCGAACAGAGCCTGCCGACCAGGCCACGTCCATACACCGACATCAAGAGCTACCACGCGCACTTCTATTTCGACGAGGACACCTACGAGAAGGCGGCCCTGCTGCGCAAATGGTCGGCCGAGCGTTTCCCGGTGGAGCTGGGCAACTGGAACCTGGAGCCGCGCGGCCCGCACGTGACGCCCTCGTTCTATTTCGGCTTCACCAACGACTTGCTGCCGATCATCGTGCCGTGGCTGCAACTCAACAGCCTGGGCCTGACCATCCTGCTGCACCCGAACACCGGCGATGGCCGTTCCGACCATCTCTACTACGCGCTGTGGGTCAACCGCTCGCAGCCGGTCAACGCCTACAACTGGCCAAAGCCAAAAGACGGCAGTCCGGAAAAGCTGGAGCAGATCTACCCCAACATCGTACCGACGGTGCCGTTGGAGACCTGATCGCCGGCATGCGCACCTGCATGCGCCATTGCTTGCCCTGCAGCATCCCCGGCGCGTCGCGCAGTTTCTCCGGAATGGTAACTTGGCCTTTGGCGGCCAGGGTGGTGATGCGTTCGGCGGTGCCGCGGGGGCGGGTCAAGACCCGCCCTGCGCCGTGCGGAGGGTTTGCAGCGATTCTTCCTGCAAGGCCGCGTACATGGCGAAGGGGTCGTTGATCTTCGCGCCGAGTGCGGCCTCGAATTCGGCCTGGTTCTCGTTGGCCGCATAGGCGCGCTGCTCGGCGCCGCCGAGGTTGGATTGGAAGATGCCGGCGGCGCTGACCGGCAGGAAGTCTTCATAGACGATGGGGTCGGCGCTGGCGTGGCCGGCTTCAATCAGGGCCTCGGGCGAGAGTGCCGCGCGCTGAGCGGCGGGCAGGGCTGCGCCGGTTTCGGTAAGGCGATAGCGGAAGTAGCCGAGTTGCTGCTGGCGCAGTTCGGTCTCGGTGTCGGGGAAATCGGCGAAGGCGGCGGCCAGCCGCTGCGGGTAGTCCACGGCGGCGCTGCCGGCGCTTTGCAGGCTGCGCACCCTGGCCAGCGCGGCGTCGTACAGCGCCCTGCCCTTCGGCGTCAGCGCCAGGCCGCGTTGTTCGATTTCGCCAAAGCGTGCGGTGTGGGTGCCCGGCTGCAATCGGCCGTCGGCATCGGGGAAGCGGACGGTTTCCTCCAGCGCCTTGAAGCTGGTCTGGCGCAGCAGGATCGGCACGGCGCGGCGCGGCGGGCCTTCGATCACCGCCTTGGCGTCGATGCCACGACGCTGCATTTCCCTTTGCGCGGCGTCGATGTCCAGCGCGCGCGGGGTCAGGTGGTTGATGTGCGGGCCGCGGAAGCAGGCGACGTCGGCGATCAGCCGATGCGCGTGGTGCAGGGCTTCGTAGGTGGGCAGCGATACGGTGGCGTCGCCGTGCCAGCGGAAGGTTTCCAGGGCTTCGGCGACGAAGGTTTGCGCATCGGCCTGGTTCAAGCCGCCGTCGCGTTCGGCCTGTTCGACCAGGGCGCGCGCGCCGGCGGTGAAGATGTCGCGCTTCGACAGGATGGCTTCGGCCTGCGCGCGCAGTGGCGCATCGTTGACCAGTTCCAGCCGCAGCAGCGAGCAGAACACGCGGAACGGGTTGGCCGCCAGCGCGGCGGAGGTCAGCGGGCGGAACGCGGTGGCATGCACCGGCACGCCGGCCACCGACAAGTCGTAGTAGCCGACCGGGAACATGCCCATCACCGCGAACATGCGCCGCAGCATCGACAACTCGGCGGCGGTGCCGACGCGGATCGCGCCGTGGCGCTCCAGGTCGATCCGTTCCAGTTCGCCATTGCGTTCGATCCGCGCGGCCAGCGCCGGATCGGCGGCCAGCGCATCGGCGTTGACCTGCGCCACCAGTTCCATCAGCGTGCCGTACAGCGGCACCTCGGCGTGGTACATGTCGGACATGGCGCACGCAAACAGGCTGCGGATGCGGTCGGGGGAAACAAAGGCGTGGGGCATCGAAGGCTTGTCCGTGGCGACCGGCAGATCCCGGCAAGCGCCCATTGTCACCGCCAGACGCGCTGGCGACCACCGGTGATTTCCCGCAAGGCGTTTCAGCGTCGCATGCCGATGCGGCTCCTGCTGCTGCCGATCCTGCTGTCGATGCCGGCCTTGCACGCGGCGGACGCGCCGCGCGACCCGATCAACCAAGACCTGGGCGCGCCGTCGGCCTGTACCGACGCGGTGGCGAGCTACATCGACGCATTGGTGCGCTGATCGGGCCGCCCGTGGAGCGGCCGTCTGCGGAGCCGCGCGTCAGCGCGGCGCCAGGCCTTTGGCCGTGAACTGGATGCTGTCGGGCGAAATGCCGGCAATCTCGGTGAAGGCGCGCCCTGCGGCTTCGCGCATCTTGGCGACCTCGCCCGGCCGCGGATTCTTCTGCAGCTCCAGTTGCGTGAGCTGGTACAGCATGCCGACGACCACCAGCCGCTGGTAATACTCCACCCGTTGTGCCTTGGGCGTCCGCTTCTGGCCTTCGTCCGAGGCGAGCGTGTTGGCGAACTGTTCGTAGAGCGGCTTGTAGTACGCATCCGGGAAGGGCTTGTTGGTGTAGGCGGCGTAGCTGCCGGCGAGAAATGCCGCGATGCCGCTGGCGCTGTCGTTGTAGGGCACGCCCAGGCGATCGGCGACCTGGTTGTACATGGCCAGCACCTGGGCGGCCTGCTGTTCCGAAAGCCGGGTCGTGGCCAGATAGGGACGCAAGCGGGAAAGATCGGTCGATGCGGTATCGCCCAAGGCGAGCAGCGAACGGTTCGCCACCGATGAACCGCTGCCGCGCGAGGACGACTTGCGGCCCGACTTCCCCGACGAATCGAGGCCGGCGGCTTTGCGTATATACCCCATTCTCTCGTTCGCCAGCCGGTTGTTGATATTGGACCAGCGTTGATCGATCAGGAAATCGACGTCCGACCAGGCTGCATATACCTGCGCGATGGAAGCGGCGGGAGCAAGCATGGCGAAGACGGCCAGTGCGACGAGTGCACGCATGCGCATGATGCTCTTCCTTAGTAATGGTGGTTACGGAGGACGCACGGATGCTGCGGGGGAGTTCGTTAAACCGACGTGATTGGACATTCGCCCAGGCTCCCCGCGCACTCGCGAATTTCCCGTTCCGGGTGCAGACGATGCACTGGAAAAGGGCTGGAAATCCGGCTTTCCCCCGTCATCATCGGGTGGAAAGCGGCGATGGCCTGATCGCGACGGCATCCGGCCCTCGCGGTGCACATGCCGCGGATCGGCCGGCGCATATTCGAGGCCACAGCCAGCCAATACGACGGGGACGACCATGGGAACCTTCATCGAAGCACTTGCCTTGCCATACGGTCGCCGCCGCCTGGCCGCGGCCGTCGCGCTGGCGTTGACTGCCGCCGCGGCGCAGGCGCAGGATACCGGCGCGCAGGCGACGGACGCGAAGCCGACCGCCGAACTGGACCGCATCGTGGTCACCGCGACCAAGCGCGCCGAATCGGTGCGCGAAATCGCCGGATCGGTGTCCGCGGTCACCGCGCAGCAGCTCGACGAGATCGGCGCGCAGAGCCTGGCCGATTACATCCAGCGCACGCCGGGCGTGGTGTTCAACAGCTACCAGCCGGGCGTGTCGCACGTGGTCATCCGCGGCATCGCCACCAGCGCCGGCAACGTGCAGGGCCAGCCGACCACCGGCTACTACCTCAACGAGATCCCGCTGACCGAGCCGGGCTGGACCATCGCCATCCCGGACATCGACACCTTCGACCTGAGCCGGGTGGAGGTGCTGCGCGGCCCGCAGGGCTCGCTGTTCGGTTCGGCCTCGATGGGCGGCGCGGTCAACTACGTCGCCAACCTCGCCGACACCTCCGGTTTCGACGCCGCGGTCGAGGCGGAACTGGCCAAGACCCGCAACGCCGACCCGGCGACCACGCTGAAGGCGATGGTCAACCTGCCGCTCAAGACCGACGTGTTCGCGATCCGCGCGGTCGCGGCGCACCGCGACGATCCGGGCTGGATCGACAACGTCGGCACCGGCGTGCGCGGGGCCAACGACACCGCCACCGACGGCGGCCGCCTGTCGCTGGTGCTGACCCCGAACGAGAACACCACCCTGTCGTGGCTGAGCCTGCTGCAGAAGATCGACTCCGACGACAACGCCTACCGGATCCCGGCGCTCGGCGACCTGGTGCGCAGCACCGCGATCTCCGAGCCGACCGACACCGAAGTGAAGATCCACAGCCTGCGCCTGGACCAGGATTTCGGCTGGGGCAGCCTGACCGCGCTGGCGGCGCGGCAGGAGAAGTCGCAGGACTGGCGCTTCGACTACACCCCGATCCGGGTCTATTACAACGCCGACCTGGACCTGGACCTGACTTCGCCGCTGTACATCTCCTCCGGCGGCGACAGCAGCAGCGACAGCTTCGAGCTGCGGTTGGCGTCGAACGACGGCGGCCGTTTCGAATGGCTGCTCGGCGCGATGCTCTACGACACCGACAAGGACCTGTACGAAACCATCGGCGCCGAAGGCGCAGCCGCCGCGTTCGACGGCTCCTCGCTGTTCGGGGCCGGCAGCGGCGCGGTGATCGCGCCGGACGGCGAGACCTTCAATGCGTTCTACACCCGCGTGCAGGGCAAGGAGAAGGCGCTGTTCGGCGAGGCCTCGGTGCGTTTCTCGCCGCAATGGAAACTGACCGCCGGCGGCCGCCTGTTCCGCACCGAGGTCGAGAACACCACCACCCAGGTCGGCTTCAGCACCTATCCCGGCGACCCGATCGTCACCTACGCCAAGACCGAAGAAAGCGGCTTCACCCCGAAGCTGTCGCTGAGCTGGGCGCCGAACGACCGGCTGATGGCCTACGCGCTGGTGTCGGAAGGCTTCCGCTTCGGCACGCCGAACACGCCCGGGCTGAGCGCCTACCCGGTGCCGTCCGGTTCCGGCAGCGACAAGCTGCGCAACCACGAACTGGGCCTGCGCAGCAGCTGGCTGGACAACCGCCTGCTGCTGGACGCGACCGCGTTCTACATCGACTGGAGCGACATCCAGTTGCGGCTGCAGACGCCGGACTACTTCAACTACGCCGCCAACGGCGGCAAGGCCAGCAGCAAGGGCATCGAGTTCTCCGCGCAATGGCGGCCCAACGCGCATTTCGACCTCAGCCACACCACCACCTGGCAGCACGCGCGGCTGGAGGAAGACCTGTTCATCCTGTGGTACGGCACCGCGCCGAAGGGCTCGCGGCTGCCGGGCACCGCCGACTGGTCATCCAGCACCACCGCCAGCTACCGCTTCGACGGCTGGATGCAGCCGACCCTGGTCTTCGCCCACCGCTACCTGTCCGAAGGCATCAGCGACCTCAACTCCGCCGTGCCCGGCATGACCGCGAACGAACAGGGCGACTACAACCTGTTCGACCTGCGCCTGCGGCTGAGTTTCGGCAGCACCGACGTGACCGTGTTCGGCAGCAACCTCACCGACGAGCGCGGCGTGACCCGCACGGTCGCGGAAGTGAACGGCGTCGGCGAAGGCCTGGTGCGGCCGCGCAGCGTCGGCGTGAACGTGCATTGGCGGTATTGACCGGCAACGCGCACGCAGGTGCGCAAGGAACGGGAACGCGTGCATGATGGCCGCCGCATGATCGACCGTCGCCGATTCCTGGCCGCCTTGGCGGCGCTGGCCGCCGCGCCGCTGGCGCCGTTGCGTGCGCTGGCGGCGCGATCGCGCTGGCCCTTGCCGCCGCAGCCGGCGCGCCTTCCGGCCGAGGTCGGCCGCTACGGCCACGCTCGCCGCGACGACTATGCGTGGCTACGGCCGGACGACTGGCTGGCGGTGCTGCGCGATCCGGCCTCGCTCGACGCCGACATCAAGGTCGAGGTTGAGGCCGAGAACGCCTACGTCGCCGCGATGCTGGCGCCGGCACAACCATTGCGCGATGCGCTGGCGGCGCGGCTGGCCGAACTCGACGCGATCGGCGCGGCGACGCTGGAAGTGCGCAGCGGCGGCTTCGACTACTACACGCAATCGCGGCCCGGCGGCGAACATCCGCGCTATCTGCGCCGCGCGATCGACGGCGGCGGCGAACAGGTGCTGCTCGATCCCGACGCCGAGGCAGGAGGCTCGGGCTATTACGCGCTGCATTGGGACAGCCCGGTGCGCAGCGCCGACGGCCGCCTGATCGGCTGGGCCGAGGACCGCACCGGCTCCGGCCAGTTCGCCCTGCGCGTGCGCGAGATCGCCAGCGGCAGGATGGTCGTCGCCGACATCGACCGCGCCCACGGATCGTTCGCGTTCTCGCCCGACGGCCGCTACCTGTACTGGGTCGGCCGCAACGACGTCGGCCGCGCGGCGACGGTCCATCGGCGCGACGTGGAGGCCGGCACCGACGCGCTGATCCACGAGGAAGCCGATCCTGCGTTCTTCATCACCCTGCGCACCACCGCCTCGGGCCGCTACCTGGTCGTTCGCCTGTTCAACGGCGCGCTGTCGGAAGCGCGGCTGCTGCCGCTGCGCACGCCGGAGGCGCGGCCGCTGCTGGTCGAGCCGCGCACGCCGGGGCTGAACTACGACGTTGACGACTGGAACGGGCGCCTGGTCGTGCTGACCGACGCCGACGGCGCGGCCGACTTCAAGCTGATGTTGGCGGACGAGGACGCGCCGGGCCGCACGCACTGGCGGCCGTGGGTCGCGCACGCGCCGGGACGGCTGATCGTGGCCTTGCATCCGTTCGCCGGCGCGCTGGTGCGCGAGGAATGGCGCGACGCCAAGCCGCGGCTGGTGCTGATGCGTGCGCACGGCGGCGAGCGCGAGATCGCCTTCGACGAACCGGCATACGCGCTGCGGGTGCCGCCGGCGCAGGACTGGAACGCGCGCGAACTGACGTTCGGCCTGCAGGCGCCGAACCGGCCCGAGGTCGCGTGCGCGCTGGACCTGGCGACCGGCGGGACGCGGCGCGCACGCGCCGCCGCCGGGTTCGATCCGGACCGCTACGAAGTCCGCCGCCTGTCGGCGCGCGCCGCCGACGGCGAGGACGTGCCGATCACCGTGCTGATGCGCAAGGGCGCGCCGCTGGACGGGCGCGCGCCGCTGCTGCTGTACGGCTACGGTTCCTACGGCGCTTCGGTCGAGGCGAAGTTCGATCCGTCGGCGCTGGCGCTGGTCGAGCGCGGCTGGGTCCATGCGATCGCGCACGTGCGCGGCGGCGCGGAGAAGGGCACGCGCTGGTGGCGTTCGGTGCTCAAGCAGGGCAAGCCGACCACCTTCACCGACTTCATCGCCTGCGCCGAGCACCTGGTCGCGCAGGGTTACAGCGCGAAGCGCCGCATGGTCGCGCGCGGCATGTCGGCCGGCGGTCTGCTGGTCGGCGCGGTCTATGCGATGCGCCCGGACCTGTGGGCCGGCGCGATCGCGCAGGTGCCGTTCGTCGATGTGCTGAACACGATGGAACGCTTCGACGAACACCCGCTGGGAACCAGCGCCCTGCCGATCTGGGGCGATCCGCGGGTGCCGGAGGAACATGCGGCGATGCAGGCGTGGTCACCGTACGAACGCCTGCAGGCGGCGGACTACCCGGCGCTGCTGGCGACCGGCAGCGTCGCCGACGAGCGCGTCGCCTTCTACGAGCCGCTGAAGTTCGCGGTCAAGGCGCGCGCCCTGACCACGGGGCGGCGTCCGATCATGGTGCGCACCGAGATGGCCGGCGGCCATGCCGGCGCCAGCGGCGCCAGCGCCGGCCGCGCGCTGGAGGCGTTGCTGCTGGCGTTCGCGGTCTGGGCCGCGGACGACCGCTGGGGCGGCGTGCCGCAGCGGCCGGGCGAGGATTGAGGAAAGTCGTTGCTGCGCTCAGCGCGGGCGCGAACGCAGCATCCACTGGCGCAGCGCGTCGTCGTCCACGCCGGCGACGATCTCGTCGAAGGTGTCCGGCGCTTCGTCCTGCCCGAGCTTGAAGGTCGCCTCGACCGACTCGACGTGCGCGCGGAAGGCGATGATGTGCTCGCGCAGTTGCGCGTAGCGCGGGCCCATTTGCGCGACCGTCCACGGCTGCGGCTGCCCGGCTTCCAGCGCCGCGGCGAGCTGCTGCAGCGCGCGGTCGTTCTCGTCGGGCACGAACGCGATGCGGGTGCGGAAGCGCACGACCGCGTAGTTCCAGGTCGGCCCCCACTGCGGCGCCGACACCAGCCGCGGCGGGATGTAGGCCTGCGGCCCCTGGAACAGCAGCAGCGCGCGCGGCGAAGCCTGCAGCCGCGCGACCTGCGGGTTGGCGCGGGCGAAATGGCCGAACAGCGCGATCACGTTGCCGTCGCCGTCGCATTCGGGCAGCAGCGGCAGCGGCGTCGCGGCCGGGTCCGGACCGTCGCCGCCGACCACCCACGCCAGCGGATACGCGCGCACCAGCGCGGCGATGTCGGCCGGATCGCGCGGGGCGAACTTCGGGTTCATGCGCCCGCCAGCCGGGCGCGCAGCCAGGCGCCGGCCTCGTCCAGCGCGCGGTCGCTGAGCGGCGCGATCGACACCGCCTCCAGGAAGCTGTGGGTCGCGCCGGCATAGACGCGCGCATCGACCTCGACCCCGGCCGCGCGCAGCGCCGCGGCCATGCGCCGGTTGCCGTCGGCGAGGATGTCGCAGGCGGCGATCGCCATGAACGCCGGCGGCAGGCCGCGCAGGTCGGCGCGGATCGGCGCGGCCAACGGATCGGCGCGGTCGGCGGCGTCGCGCAGGTAGTTGTTCCAGAACCCGTGCATCTCGGCCGCGTCCAGCATGTAGCCGCGGCCATCGTAGCGCTGCCAGCCGGGGTCCGGTTCGGGATCGAAGGCGCCGTAGTTCAGCAGCAGCGCCGTTGGCAATGGCAGGCCACGGTCGCGCAGCGCCAGCGCCGCCGCCAGCGCCAGGTTGGCGCCGGCCGAATCGCCGCCGACCGCCACGCGCGCGCCGTCGATGCCGTGTTCGCCGCCGCGCTCGCGCAGCCAGCCGATCGTATCCACGGTTTCCTCCAGCGCGCGCGGGAACTTCGCCTCCGGCGCCAGGCTGTAATCGACCCCGACCACGGCGACGCCGGCGCGCGCGGCGTACTCGCGCATCAGCCGGTCGTGGGTGTCGAGGCTGAAAAGCGTCCAGCCGCCGCCGTGCAGATAGACCAGCGCCGGCAGCGGCGTGGTGGCGGTGGTCGGATGGTGGATGCGGATGCGCGTGCCCAGCGCGCCGGCGCGCAGTTCCTCGCTGCGCGCCATCGCCGGGCCGCCGCGCGTCCACGGCGCGCGCACCTGTTCAGCGACGCGGCGGGCCTGCTCGGGCGTCAGTTGCGGGAACGGCGGGAACGCCGCATAGCCGGCCTGCATGCGCTGCCGGAAAAGGCGGATCTGCGGATCGACCTCGTCGTCCGCCGACAGTGCGTTGGCGTGGCTCATTGCGGCTTGCGTCCCATCGTGCCGCCACCTTAACCGCTGCCATCGTCCGCCGCGCGCCGGGAGGGGCCGTGGATGCGCGCAATCGGGCCACGAAAGTATTGCGCCATTGCCATGCGCCCGTATTTGCGGTGTCATCCGGGACGCGTCATGCACCCGCGCACATTCCCGTGAAGCACAGCCTCGACTTTCCCCTCGCCGCGCGCCCGGTCGTCGGCCTGCAGGACGAATACCCGCCCGGTTTCGTCGATCCGGCGCATTGCCACCAGCGCGCGCAGCTGCTGTACGCCTCGGCCGGGGTGATGTCGGTGGCGACCCCGCGCACCAGCTTCGTGGTCCCGCCGCAGCGCGCGTTGTGGCTGCCGGCGGGCACGATGCACGAAGTCTCCTGCCGCGGCGCGGTGTCGCTGCGCACGCTGTACATCGACCCGGCGCACGATCCCAGCCCGGACGACTGCCGGGTACTGGAGGTATCCGATTTCCTGAAGGCGCTGATCCTGGAGGTCGCCGGCTTCGACGCCGCCTACGACATCGACGGCCGCGAAGGCCGCATCGTGCGCCTGCTGCTGGAGGAGATGGCGCGCATGCCGAACGCGCCGTACCACGTCGCCATGCCGAAGGACGCGCGACTGCTGCGCGCGTGCAAGGCGATCCTGGCCAACCCGGCCGATCCGCGCGACATCGACGAATGGGCGGCGGCGATCGGCGTCAGCCGGCGCACGTTCACGCGGCTGTTCAAGCAGGAACTGGGGCTGGGTTTCGCGTTGTGGCGGCAACAGGTGCGGCTGATGCAGGCGGTGTCGCTGCTGGCCGCCGGACGCTCGATCGCCTCGGTCGCGTTCGACGTCGGCTACGAGAGCCCGAGCGCGTTCACCGCGATGTTCCATCGCGCCTTCGGCGCGCCGCCGAGCGCCTACGGATCGCGCTGAGCTGGACTGCACGCAATGCCACATCGCCGCCGGCACCCCATGCCAGCGAAGAACCCGAAGCGATCGGGTCCGTTGCGGATTCGCGCATCCATCACGCCCGGTGCGGTGCGGCCAGGTACCCGGCGCTTTGCATCTCGATCAGCCGCGAGGCGGTGCGCTCGAACGCGCCGCCCAGCCGGGTGCCCGCGTACAGGGCCGGCGGCGCGGCGGCGGCGGTGCAGACCAGGTTGACGTGGCGGTCGTAGATCTCGTCGATGAAGTTGACGAAGCGGCGCGCGGCGTCCTCGTTGAGCGGGCCGAACGCGGGGATGCCGCCGACCAGCACGGTGTTGAACTCGTGCGCGATCTCGATGTAGTCGGTGGTGCCGCGCGGGCCTTCGCACAGCGCGGCGAAGTCGAACCAGACGATGCTCTTGCCGCGGCCGTGCACGGGGATCTTGCGCGAGTCGATCAGCACGTTGCCGGCGCGCGCGTCCTCGCCGCCGCTCAACTCCTTCCAGCGCATGGCCAGCCATGCGTCGGATTCGTCGTCCAGCGGCGCGCGGTACACCGGCGAGCGGGTCAGCGCGCGCAGGCGGTAGTCCTCCCGGCCGTCGCTGCGCAGCACCGTGCAGTGTTGTTGCAGCAGGGCGATGGCCGGCAGGAAACCTGCGCGTTGCAGGCCGTCCTTGTACAAGTTTTCCGGCGCGGTGTTGGAAGTCGTCACCAGCGTCACGCCTTCGGCGAACAAGCGTTCCAGCAACCGCGCCAGCAGCATCGCGTCGCCGATGTCGGTGACGAAGAATTCGTCCAGCACCAGCACCTTCAGCCGCCCGCGCGCTTCGCGCACGATCTTCGCCAGCGGGTCGGACTGGCCGGCGTGCGCGCGCAGGCGTTCGTGCACCATGCGCATGAAGCGGTGGAAATGGGTGCGGTATTTCCGCCCGGTCGGCAGGCTGTCGTAGAACAGATCCACCAGAAACGTCTTGCCGCGCCCCACTTCGCCCCAGTAGTACAGGCCGCGCACCGGCTGCTGCGGCTTGTGCAGCAGCTTGTCGAGCAGGCCCGGCTTCGGCGCGGACAGCAGCTGTGCGTGAATGCGGTCCAGTTCGGCCAGCGCCGGGTGCTGCGCCGGGTCGTCGCGCCAGTCGCCGCGCGCCGCGCCTTCGGCGTAGCGTTGCGAGGGCAGCGGCGCGCTCATGCGGCCGGCAACCAGCCGCGCACGTTGTCCCGGATCGCCGCGCGCAGGTCGATGAGTTTGCGATGGAAGAAATGCCCGGTGTCGGGAAAGCGCACCAGCACCGGCGGGCGCGGCAACGATGCGACCCAGTCGAACACCGCTTGCGGCGGCACGATCTCGTCGGCCTCGCCCATCAGCACCAGCCACGGGCAGTGCGGCGGTTCGATCGCGCCGAAATCCCAGCCGCGCGTCGCCGCCGGCGGCGCGATCGAGATCAGCGCGTCGGCCTGCAGTTCGACCGCGCCCTTCAGCGTCACGTAGGAGCCGAAGCTGAAGCCGGCCAGCCACAGCGCGTCGTGCGGGCGCCGTTCGCGCACCCATGCCACGACGGCGCGCAGGTCGTCCAGTTCGCCGACGCCGCGGTCGAATGCGCCTTGCGATGCGCCGACGCTGCGGAAGTTGAAGCGCACCGTGGTCGCGCCGAGTTCCCGCAAGGCGCGCGCGGCCATCGTCACCACCTTGTTGTGCAGGCTGCCGCCATCGGTGGACAACGGGTGGCAGACGATCGCGGTCAGCGGCAGCGGCGTGGCGCCGGCCTCGGGCGGGTCGATGGCGGTTTCCAGCGCACCGACCGGGCCCGGCAGCAGCAAGGTGGCCGCTTCGTTGGGGAAGACGGGGGAAGGCATGGCGGAATGATAGCCTGCGGCATTGCAACAAACGCTGGCCATGCGCGTATCGCCGTGCTCAAACCCCCCGCCTGCGCCACAGCCACAGCGTCAGCGCGCCGGCCAGCAGGCCCCAGAACGCCGAGCCGATGTTGGCAATCGACACGCCCGACGCGGTGACCAGGAACGCGATCAGCGCCGGCTCGCGCTCGTGTTCGTCGCGCATCGCATTGGCCAGGCTGTTGCCGATGGTGCCCAGCAAGGCGATGCCGGCGATGGCGGCGACCAGCTCCTTCGGGAAGGCCGCGAACAACCCGGCCACGGCCGCGCCGAACAAACCCAGCAGCAGGTAGAAGCCGCCGGCGCAGACCGCCGCCACGTAACGACGCGCCGGGTCCGGATGCGCCTCGCGGCCCATGCAGATCGCGGCGGTGATCGCGGCCAGGTTCAGCGCATAGCCGCCGAACGGCGCGAGCACGGCATTGACCGCGCTGGTCCAGCCCACCGCCGCGGAAACCGGCAACGCATAACCGCTGCCGCGCGCCACCGCCACGCCGGGCACGTTCTGCGAGGTCATCGTCACCACGAACAGCGGCAGGGCGATGCCGAACACCGCCGCCAGCGACAACGACGGCATCGTGAACACCGGCAATGCCGCGCCGCCGTGCAAGCGATCCGGATGCAGCAGGCCGCCACTGCCGGCAACCAGCACGCCGACCGCTAGCGCGGCGATCACCGCATAACGCGGAAACAGCAGGCGGCCGAACAACCATGCGGCCATCGTCGCCAGCACCAGCAACGGCTGCGCCTTCACCGCGACGAACGCGTCCAGCCCGAAGCGCAACAACACGCCGGCCAGCATGCCGGCGGCCAGCGAGGCCGGGATCCGGCTCAGACTGCGCTCGAACACGCCGCTGAAACCGGCCACCATCATCAGCAACGCGCACAACACGAACGCGCCTATCGCCTCGGGATACGCCAGGCCCGGGCTGCCCGCCGCCAGCATCGCCGCGCCCGGCGTGGACCACGCGGTCACCGCCGGCATGCGCCAGCGCAGCGACAGGCCGATGCAGGTGACGCCCATGCCGATGCCCAGCGCCCACATCCACGAGGCCATCTGCGCATCGTTCGCGCCGACCGCACGCGCGGCCTGGAACACGATCACCGCGGAACTGGCATAGCCCACCAGCACGGTGACGAAGCCGGCAACCAGCGCCGACAGCGAGAAATCGCGCAGCAGCGCCGGAGGAGCCGCAGGAGTCGGTGCGTCCATGGGTGGGGAGTTGGTTGCGACGCGGACAGTTTGCCATGCGTCCTGCCATGGGCCGCTAGAATTCGTCGCCATGCCCTTACTTCTGCTCAGCGTGGCGTGCAGCGTGCTGGTCTCGGTGCTGCTCAAGCGCGCCGGGCGCCTGCGCATCGACGTGGCCCAGGCGGTGACCTGGAACTACGCCGTCGCCGCGTTGCTGTGCGCGCTGCTGCTGAAACCCTCGCTGGCCCCGCTGCGCGAAGCCGGCGCGCCGTGGCCGGAACTGCTGGCGCTGGCGGTCGCGTTGCCGGCGATCTTCCTGGTGTTCGGCCGCGCGGTGGCACTGGCCGGCATCGTCCGCAGCGATGCGGCGCAGCGATTGTCGTTGCTGCTGTCGCTGGCGGCGGCGTTCCTGCTGTTCGGCGAAACCCCGAATGCATGGAAGCTGTCCGGGCTGGGCGTCGGCGTCGTCGCGCTGGCCGGCCTGCTGGCGCGACCGGTGGACGCGGGCGCGGCGGGGTGGCGGCGCGCGTGGCCGTGGCTGCTGGCGACGTGCGCCGGCTATGCCTTCATCGACGTGTTGCTCAAGCGCATTGCGCTGGCGCATACCGGTTCGATGACCGCGCTGCAGGCCAGCTTCGTGCTGGCCTTCGTGCTGATGCTGGCGTGGCAGCTCGTCCGCGCGGCGAAAGGCGTCGCGCGTTTCACCTTGCGCAGCGGGCTCGGCGGCGTGCTGCTGGGCGCGTTCAATTTCGCCAACATCCATTTCTACGTCCGCGCCCATCAGGCGCTGCCGGATTCGCCGGCCACGGTATTCGCCGCGATGAACATCGGCGTGGTCGCGCTGGGCACCCTGGTCGGCGTGGCGGTGTTCAAGGAAAAGACCAGCGCCTGGAACCGCATCGGCCTGGCGCTGGCGATGGCCGCCATCGTGCTGGTGGCGTGGGGGGCGCGCCAGTAGGCGCCAAAGCAGGGAAGTCGCGCGCTCGGCGCGCTGTCAGCAGAAGCCGCCTTTACGGACCCCTTGCAGGCAGCGCAGCCGCCAGCTTCCAGCCCGTGCAGCGGGCGGCTTTCCGCTTCCTTACTTCAGATTGCCGATCATCCAGTCCACGGTGGCGTGGATCTGCTCCTCGGTCAGGCCCGGGTTGCCGCCCTTGGCCGGCATCACCCCGCCGTCGGGACCGGTGAAGCCCTCGATGGCGTGCTTGTAGAGGGTATCGGTGCCCTGGGCGATGCGCGCGCCCCAGTGCGCCTTGTCCAGCGTGGGCGCGCCGCCGACGCCGGCGGTGTGGCAGGCGGTGCACAGGTTGTCGAAGATCACCTTGCCATCCAGGGTGCCGCCGTAGGCGACGTTGGCCGAGGCGGCCGCCAGCGCGGCGGCCTGGGCCGCGGCCTGCGCGGCGGCGCCGGTGGCCCCGGCATAGACCGCACCGACCGGGGCGATGCGCGCCTCGGTCTGCTTGACGGCTATCGGCGAGACTTCCGGCGGCAGCGTGCCGTGCAGGTGGTGGGCGAACAGGATCAATCCCAGGGTCGCCAGCATCAGGAAACCGATCACCATCGAGAATTTCTTGAGAAAGGCAAGGTCGTGGTTGTGCACATTCCACCTTTGGCGGCGCGCGCTTCGGCGCGGGGCTACGTGATTGGCGGCGGGGCCGTGGCCGGCATTATAAGCATGGCGACGGACAGGGAAACGGCGCAGTGCAGCGGACGCGAAGCGCGCCGCCGCACGCGGCAGGTTCATTCCAGGGTGAACCATTGCACCTCGACCCGGCGGTTGAGGTCGCTGTCGGTGCCGGCCGGTTCCTCCCAGCCGCGCCCGACCAGTTCGATGCGCTTGCTGTCCAGCTTGGGGTGGCGCTCCAGCAGGGCGGCACGCACCGCTTCTGCACGCTGCCGGGAAAGCTCCATCGCCTTCAGCGCCATGCTGCGGACCAGTTCCGGCCCGCCCTGGCGCTGGAACTCGGCCTTGCGCGTGTCATCGACGTGGCCGCGCAGCAGCACCACCGAGCCGGGGCTGACCTGGAGGAAGTTCTTGATCGTGTCCAGGTAGCCGGCGTTGGCCGGCGCGGCCTTGTCCAGCACCGCCGAGTTGGGCAGGAAGTAGAAGCGGATGTCCTTGCTCAGCAGCGCATCGCCTTCCAGCGACACCTGCGCGTTGCCGCTGCGGATCGGCGCAATGGCGATCGTCTGGTCGGCGTACAGACCCTGCTTCTGCAATGCCTTGAGCGCGGTGGTATCGGCGAAGCGCGCCGGGTCGGCGGGGTTCCTGACCAGGTTGCCATAGACCAGCACCGAGGACTGGAAGATGCCCTGGAAGGAGCCGGCCGAGTCGATGGTGCCTTCGAAGAAGGCCAGGTTTTCCGGCAGGTTGGACAGGTGGACCTTGGCCAGTTCGTCGCGGGTGTCGGCCTCGCTCCACTTGAAGGCCTTGGCGATCACCGGGACTTGCGTCGCCGGCTCGTCGCGAACCAGGCGGTTGCCTTCCAGCAGGCCATGCACCAGCCCGCGCGCCCAGTCCGGGTGGGCGTTGGCGAAGCCGCGATTGAGCAGCAGCAGGTCGGCGATGATCAGCAGGTTCTTGTTGCTGGCGAGGGTCTTGGCCCGGCCCTGCGATTCGGCCACGACTTCATCGGTGCGCGGCGACCAGCCGACGCAGCCGTTGAGGCGCGGCGACTTGCCCGACAGCTCGTGCGCGTAGGCGTCGCAGGCGACGAAGGCGTCCTCGTAGAACACCAGTCCCAGTTCGCCCGCGCCCGGCCGGCTGTCCAGATCGCGCAGCACCTTGACCGGCACCCCGGCCTCGCTGGCGAGGTAGCGGATGAAGAATTCGCTTTCGTTGAACTGCGAGGCGGCCAGTACCTTGCCCTGCAACTGGTTGACGTTGGCGATGCCGGCATCGACCACCACCTGGTCGGCACCGCGCGAGAAGCCGATCTGCGCCGGCACGGTCACGTCGAACTGCCGGCCCAGCACCGCCAGCGTATCGGCGGTGGTGACGCTGGCGGCGACGCGGCCGTTGTTGAGCTTGGACCAGCCTTCCTCCTCGCTGAGGCTCAGCCGTACCTGGAAGCCGTAGTGCTTCGCGAAGAACGAATCCGGGTTCGGGGCCAGCCCGCCGTTGGCGGCGATCAGGCCGGCGTAGCCGGCGTATTCGCTGATATCGACGTCGATGATGTTGTCTTTCGGTTGGTACGCGGCGGCGGCGTCCAGCGTCGGCAGGCCGGTCAGCGGCTCGATCGGGGTCGGCGCTTCGCCGTCGCTGCGGCTGGCGCTGTTGCCTGCCGGGGCTGCGCCGCCGTCACGTTCCTTGCCCATGTCGCGCATCACCAGCCAGCCGCCGAAGGCGATCAGCGCCAGCACCAAGACGGCGGAAATCAGCTTGCCGACGGCATTGCCGGCTTGCCGGCGCGGCGCGGCGCGGCGGGACAGGGCGCGGTAGCGGTTCATGCGGATTCTCCTTGTGAAAGCGGCGGCGGCGCGGCGGCGCGCAGCACGCCCGCCGGCAGTTTGGGTTGGGTGTCCAGATCCAGCACGCCGAGCAGGTCGCGCTGGCTGTCCAGCCAGCGGTTGGCTTCACTGAACGAGGCGGCCAGTGCGTCCAGCGAACCGCCCAGGCTGGTTTCGTCGGTGGACAGCAGCGCCTGTTCGCGCAGCAGCGAGGTCTGCTGATCGATGCGTTGCAGTTCCGAATCGATCTGCTCCAGCCGGCGTGCGGCGCTGGCGTGCGCGGCCTGGCGCTGGTCGATGACGTTCTGCTGTTGTTGCAGGCTGCGGCGCAGTTCTTCGCCCACGTCGGCGGCGGCCAACCGCTGCTGGATGGCTTGTTCCTGCTGGATCAGCGCCGCGCTTTGCTGGCGCGCGGTATCGACCACGCCGGCAATCGCGCTGCGCGCCGACAGCAGGCGCAGGTGCAGCCAGACCAGTTGTTCCAGGCTGTCGGCGTGGGCGGCCATCATCGGCGATTTGTCCAGCAGGGCCATGATCGCGCGGGCGCGTTGTTCCAGGTCGCGCTGCTGCTGGCGTTGCGCGGCCGGCAGCGGATCCAGCAGGTCGCGGTAGCGCTGGTCTGCCCTGGTTTCGGCAATCTCCGGGTCGTATTTCAGCGCCATCGCATCGACGGCGTTGCGGAAGCGCGGGTTGCTGGCGCGCAGGTACAGGTACGCGCCTTCCAGCGCCGCGCCGATCAGCAAGAAGCCGGGGCTGACGAACACGCCGGCCAAACCCACCGCCGCCAACGCGATCCAGTTCGGCGGGATCGGCATGCCCAGTGGGCGGGCGTTGAATGCCTGCCACAGGTATCTGGCGAAGTGCTTGCCGTCGGGACCGGGCGGCGCCGCGTTGCGCGCCTTGCGGGCGTTGGTGCGGTCGTCAGGCATGGGCGTCGGCGCGTTCTGGCGTGCGCAAGGCTTCGGGCACGAAGCGCAGGTCGGTGGCCTCGGCAATGGCGATGCGCATCTGCAAGGCGAGGATCTCCGGCGATACCGGCGGCTGGTAATCGGCCAGCAATGCGGCGATCGCTTCCAGCGGCGCTTGCCCGGTGGTGCGCGACTGCCGGTAGGCCTTCACCGCGAAGGCTTCGGCCGCGCCGGGCGTGAGCAGCAGCGGCAGCGGCAATGCCTGCAAGGCGTCTGCGCCGGGGGCGATGTCGAAACGCTTCAGCAGCGCGTTGAGCAGGCCCGCGCTTTCTTCAACGCTGGCGGTGGGCAGCAGCGGGATCTTCACGTCGATGCGACCGGGACGCTTCAGATCGACTTCGATCAAATCCGGGCGCGAGGACGCCAGCACCCACATCACCTTGCCGCGATTGTCGGTGTCGGCCATTTCCTGCGCAATCATCGAATACAAGCGGCCGGACAGGCCGCTGTCGCCACTGCCGGCGTCGCGCTTGCCCAGCGCCTGATCGGCCTCGTCGATGAACACGAAGCAGCGGCCCAGCGCGCGGATCAGGCGGAAGATCTTTTCCAGATTGCCTTCGGAAGAACCGACCCAACGGTCGCGGAAGTTCTTCAATTTCAGCACCGGCACGCCGGCCTCGCCAGCCAGGCATTCGACCAGGAAGGTCTTGCCGGTGCCGACCGGGCCGCAGAACAGGTAACCCATCGGCAGCGCGCGCAGGTCGCCCTTGCGCCACAGCGCGATGTCCTGGCGCAGCCAGTCCTTCAACACGGGTGGCGCATGGTAGTCGTCGAGCGTGCGCGTGGCATCGACGAGTTCCACCAGCTCGCCGGCATCGCCTTCGACCAGTTGCTTCTTCACCTTCAACCAATCGGCCGGGCCGAGCGCGCGTTGCTGGTGCGCACAGGTTTTCGCCAGCGCTTGCAGGGCGCTGGCGCTGACGCCGGTGAGCGCGGCTGCGGTGGCGGCATCGTCGGCGTCATCGGCAAAGGCGGCCGGATGATCCACGCGCAATTGCGCCAGCACTTCGCGCAGCACGGTTTGATCCGGCAGCGGCACGCGGATGCGCGCCGCGCGCGGGTGGAAGGCCACCTGCGGATGCAGGTCGTTCAAGTTGTCGATCAGCAGGAAGCTGGCGAAGGCCTGTTCGGTGAACGGCGCTTCGCCGGCCCAGTCGCGGATCAGGCTGGCGAGGCTGGCGATCTCGAAATCGCCGTTGCGCCCGCCCGGCAGCACCTGGTCGATGCCGCGCAGCAGCACCGCGACGTGTTCGTCGCCGCCTTGGCCGAGGGCTTTCAGGTTGGCCAGATAGCGCAGGTAGTGGGAAACGCGCTCGACCGCGGCGCGCGGTTCGCGCGGCCACGGCGCATCGCTGCGGCTGGCCAGCCATTTGCGCAGGGTGTCGCTGGCGCGCAAGGCGGACAAACCGTTGCCGGGGTCGTACTGGAACACGCTGTCGAAGCCGGTCAGCAGTTGCGATTCCAGCCAGCGGCTCAAGCCGACCAGCCGCCCGGCCAGCGGGAAGCGGTCGCCGACGTTGCCGTACAGCACGAACTGGCCGTGCGCGCCGCTTTCGTAGGCCAGCGCCAGCTCCTGCGCCCACGCCGGGGCTTGTGCATCAAGCGGCATCGCCGTCGCCGTGCGGTCGTGGCGCGGTCGGAGGGGGTTTGCAAAACAATGCATTTGTCCGCGAAGGGCGCAAAAGACGCAAAGAGAAGGGCGAAAATCCATCCTTTTGCATCGGTACGACACATTTCATCGCCATCTTTGCGTCCCTTGCGCCCTTCGCGGACAAATGCATTGCGCTTTTCGGTTTTGCAAACAGCCTCTCAGCCCGCGCCGTCCTCGGATTGCGGCTTTTCGGTAGCCGCGCCCATGCTGCGGTTGGCGGTGCTGGCCGGCGCGGCATCGCCACTGTCCAGGGCGATGCCTTCGGCAGCGGCGAAATCGGCCAGCGCCTGGTCGGCCAGCGCCTGCTGCTCGGCTTCCTTGACGTTGATCTCGCCCATGTCCATCGAATCGCGGGCCACGCGGGCACGGCCGGCGGCCTTGTCGCGTTCTTCCTCGACCATCTGGTGCAGGCGGTCGAGCGTATCGCCGCTGCCGCCGATGCTGGTGATCATGCCGCTGGCCATTTCGTTCATCTCGGCCAATGCTGTCTTCATGCGCATGTCGTTGATCGCGCCCTTGAGGCTCTGGATCTTGGCGCGCGCGGCGGACACGCTGACGTCGCGGGCCTTGACCAGGTCCTTGTAGGTGGCCTCGGCCTGTTCCATCTGCCGGCGGTTTTCTTCCAGTTCGCGGGTCACCGTTTGCAGGCGCAGCGCGTGCTGCGCGGCGGCGTCGCGGTTGCCGGCGCGCAGGTGCGCGGTGGTCCTGGCGCGCAGTTCGCGCTCGTCGGTTTCCAGCTTGCGCACCTGGCCGATCAGCCGCTCGACCAGCCCGGCGTGGGTCGCCAGGCTCTGGTTGTAGCTGCCGATCTGCTTGCGCAGGTTTTCCTGTTCCAGCTCCAGCAGCGCTTCGGGGTTCTGTTTTTCCATGCCCTTGACGAACAGGGCGAAGAAACCCTTGAACACATTGACTAGCCGACCAAACATGTCATCCCCACGTGCCGTGACCAATGCCGCCTACTGTACGTGGCGCGCCGGGTCATTCCAACCGCAGTGGCGTGTCGGGGGTAAGCGCCGTTTTTGCCCGTCATTCCCGCGAAAGCGGGAATGACGGGATATTCGAGCTTTTCTTACACCGTCAGGAACACGCCGATGGCGCGTGCTTGTGTCAGCACGGCGCGGACCGGCAGGTCGTCGCCCGCTTGCGCACGCGCCAGCACGGCGCGTTTTTCCGCGCCTTCGATGTGCAGGTAAAGATGGTGCGCGGCCAGCAGCACCGGCAGGGTCAGGGTGATGCGCGGCTCGCCCGCGCCGGGTGCGCGCATCGGCAGCACGCGCGCGGGCGTGGCCGGGTCCAGCGCCTCGGCCAGACGGTCGCCACCGGGGAAGAACGATGCCGTGTGGCCGTCCGCGCCCATGCCCAGTACGGCCACGTCCAGCGGCAGCAAGGGCGTCAATGCGGTTTCGATGGCGGGCAGTGCCGGTTCCACGTCGATGCCGGCGCGGTACAGCGACACGAAGTTCGCCGCGGCGGCTTCGTGCTGCAACAAGCTGCTGCGCAGCAGGGCGGCGTTGGAGCGATCGCTGTCTTCGCCAACCCAGCGCTCATCGACCAGGGTGGCGGTCACCTTCGCCCAGTCCAGCGGCTGCCGCGACAGCGCCTGCAAAAAACGCTTCGGCGTGCTGCCGCCGGACAGCGCCAGCGATGCCTTGCCGCGCTCACTCAACGCCGCGCGCAGGTCGTCGGCGACGGTCTGCGCCAGTGCGGTGGCCAGCGTGTCGCCGTCGGCGAAGGGGTGCAGCGCGATGTGCGCGGACGCCGCGCTCATGCCGCGTCTTCGTGCCAGGTGCGGCCGTCGCGTTCGATCAGGGCGACGGCGGCGCTGGGGCCCCAGGAGCCGGCGGTGTAGGGTTTCGGCGCATCGCGCGACTGTTCCCACGCGGCCAGGATCGGGTCGATCCACGCCCACGCCGCTTCCACTTCGTCGCGGCGCATGAACAGGGTCTGGTTGCCGCGCACCACGTCCATCAGCAGGCGCTCGTAGGCCTCCGGCTGGTGCACGCCGAAGGCCTCGGCGAAGCTCATGTCCAGCGGCACGTGTTGCAGGCGCAGGCCGCCGGGGCCGGGGTCCTTGATCATCAGCCACAGCTTGACGCCCTCGTCCGGTTGCAGGCGCAGCACCAGCTTGTTGGCCTGCACCGGGCCGGCGCCGGCTTCGAAGATCGAATGCGGCACGTCGCGGAAGCAGATCACGATCTCCGACACGCGCTCGGGCAGGCGCTTGCCGGTGCGCAGGTAGAACGGCACCCCGGCCCAGCGCCAGTTGTCCACCTCGGCCTTCAAGGCGACGAAGGTTTCGGTGCGCGAGTCGTTGCGGCCCAGTTCGTCCAGATAACCCGGCACCGCGCCGCCGTCGCTGGCTCCGGCCTTGTACTGGCCGCGCACGCTGGCCTGGGCCACGGCGTCGCCGGTCATCGGCCGCAGGCTGCGCAGCACCTTGAGTTTTTCGTCGCGCACCGCGTTGGCGTCCAGCGACGCCGGCGGCTCCATCGCCACCATGCACAGCAGCTGCAGCAGGTGGTTCTGCACCATGTCGCGCAGCGCGCCGGCGGTGTCGTAGTAGCTGGCGCGCTTTTCCAGGCCCACGGTCTCGGCCACGGTGATCTGCACGTGGTCGATGCGGTTGGCGTTCCACAGCGGCTCGAACAGGATGTTGGCGAAGCGCAGCGCCAGCAGGTTCTGCACCGTCTCTTTTCCGAGATAGTGGTCGATGCGGAAGATCTGGCTCTCGGCGAAATCCGCGCCGACCGCGTTGTTGATCCGCGCGGCGCTGGCCAGATCCTTGCCGATCGGTTTTTCGATCACCACCCGCGACGGCTCGCCGTTGAGGCCGTGGTCGCGCAGGCGGTTGCAGATATCGACGAACAGCGCCGGGCTGGTCGAAAGGTAGAACACGCGCACGCGGCCTTCATGCTGCTTCAGACTGGCGGCGAAATCGTCCCAGCCGTCGTCGCGGGTCGCGTCCAGCGCGTGGTAGCCCAGTTTGGACAGGAATGCCGGCAGTTTTTCGCGCAGGACCGGGTCATCGCCGACCGTCTTCTGCAACACCTCGCCGATGCGCGCGCGGTAGCCGTCGTCGCCCAGCGCGTCGCGGGCCACGCCGATGATCCGGCTGTCCTCGGGAATCTGCCCGTCGGCGTAGCGGCGCAGCAGGCCCGGCAGCAGCTTGCGCATGGCCAGGTCGCCGGTGCCGCCAAAGATCACCAGGTCGAAAACGGCGACGGGAACAGTCTTGGCGGTCACGGCAGGCTCCGGTACGGCAGGGCGGAAAAAGAGGATGGCAAAAGTACCACCGAAGTACCATGCTGGCGAGCGAAGCGCCGGAATCCCGGCACATCAACAAACCAATTGCCTGCCTGGTACTTTATTGGTAGTTTTCTGGCATGCCGGACCCCATTTCCCACGAATACCGCCGCCTGGGGCAGGCCGAAGCCGGCCACACCCTGGCCTACCTGCGCCTGCGCCACGCCCTGAACAACCTGATCGACAGCGGCGTGCTGGCCCCCGGGCAAAACCTGCCCAGCGAGCGCGACCTGGCCGCGCTGCTCGGCGTTTCCCGGGTGACCGTGCGCAAGGCGCTGTCCGGCCTGATCGCGCAAGGCCTGCTGACCCAGCGCCAGGGCGCCGGCACCTTCGTCGCCGAGCGCATCGTGCGCTCGTTCTCGCGGCTGACCGGCTTCACCGACGACCTGCGCGAACGCGGGCTGGATCCGCAGGTCGATTTCCTCGAACGCAGCATCGGCGAAGTCACCCCGGAAGAAGCGATGGCGCTGAACCTCTCGCCCGGCAGCGGCGTGGTGCGCCTGTACCGGCTGCGCCATGTCGAAGGCGCGCCGATCGCGATCGAACGCAGCCTGGTGCCGCTGGCCCTGCTGCCGGAACCGCAGCGCATCGAAGGCTCGCTGTACGCGGCGCTGGACCACTGGGGCCACCGCCCCAAGCGCGCCCTGCAGCGTCTGCGCGCGGTCGCATTGGAAGCCGAAGCCGCCCGCCACCTGCAACTGCCCATCGGCAGCCCCGGCCTGCTGGTCGAACGCCGTGCCTTCCTCGGCGACGGCCGCGTGGTCGAATCCACCCGCTCGTTCTACCGCGGCGACGCCTACGACTTCGTCGCCGAATTGCACAGCGAATAGCGCCGACCTATGCTGGCTGCTCAAGTCATTGCAGGGACGGCTTCATCCGGCTATCAGAAGCTGGCGCGCACGCCCAGCCGGTAAAAACGCAGGTCCTCGTAGAGCTCCGCTTCGCCCACCAGGCCCCAGACCGGGGTGAGGCGGAATTGGACGCCGACATTGCCTGCCGCCGAGCTTTCGATCAGCAGATTGTCATCGACCCACACATAGCCGACCTTGGCCCAGAACTCCGCACGCGGCGAGGGTCTGCCACGGAAACCCAACATCAGCTTGCCGGCGTTCAAGTGGTCGCTGCCACTGAAATTGTCTGCCGGGTAGTCGCTGTCGCTGTAATCCAGTCTGCCTCCCAACCGCAGCCACGACAGTTCGCTGATGAAGTCGCTGCGCGGGGAAAGCGAAATGTTCGTGCCAAAGCCGATCTCGGCCTGGTCGATGGTGATTTTTGCATGTTGGGTTCCCGCACTACCGCTTTCCGAAACCCGGTCGTAGCCGCCGAACACATAGAGGTTGTCGGTCACCGCCGCCGAGCCACGCGCGTAGCCGCCATTGCCGCTTTCGTTCGCCCCGTACATGTCCACGTCCAGCCGGGTCGCACCGGCCTCGACGTAGGTGTAGCCCGGCCTTTCGATCTTTTCCCGCCTGACATCGGCCACATACGGCTGTGCCTGTTGTGCGGGCGGCGGCGCGACCGCGCCTTGCGCTGGGGATACCGTGCCACTGGCCTCTTTCTGCCGTTCCCACCACGGCGAACGCTGTGCATGGGCATTGCCCATCACGCCGACGGCAACCAGCAAGACCGCGCAAGCACGGCCTGAAACAGGATGAATCTTCATTGTTTTCCCCTTGAACCAAGAATCTTGCGGGTCGGTGCGACCGATCTGGCTGCTCGCCAGATGTAGATTTATAAACAGTAGAGTAATTTACTGTAGATCGTCAAGCGGTAGTCCATGAATCTGGCCGCATGGCCACGATCGACAACCCGCCCGGCGACGCCAGACAACGGATCGCCTGCAACATCCGGGCGCAGCGCAAGGCGCGTGGGCTGAGCCAGGAACAACTGGCCGAACTGGCCAACTTCCACCGCACCTATGTTTCGCAACTGGAGCGCTGCGTGACCAACATCAGCATCGACGGCCTGGAACGACTGGCTGCCGCCCTGGAGATCGACGTCATCGACTTGTTGAAGGACGCGGGCGAACACAGCCTTCCCTCCTGAAACCCGTGAATCAGCTGGGGTTGCGGCTCATATTGGTATCAAATACGATACCAATATGACGATTCCCTCCATCGTGCTGGATACCAACGTGCTGGTTTCGGCGTTGAAAACGCGGCGTGGTGCAGCGTTCCGGTTGCTGTCGCTGACGGGGACGGGCTTGTTCGATATCCACCTGTCGGTTCCACTGCTGTTCGAGTACGAGGATGTGCTCAGGCGCAGCGAGATCGGCATCGGCGCTGCAGATGCCGAGGCCGTGCTGGATTATCTGTGCGGCGTGGCACGCAAGCAGGAGATCCACTTCCTGTGGCGGCCATGGCTGCGCGATCCGAAGGACGACATGGTGCTGGAATTGGCGGTGGCGTCCGCTTGTTCGCACATCGTCAGTTTCAACACGGCGGATTTTGCCGGCAGCGGCAAATTCGGCATCCCGGTTGTCCGGCCTGCGGACTTTCTCCAATCGTTGGAAGTGAAACCATGAGTACGATGAGTTTGCGCCTGCCCGATTCGATGCATCGCCGCCTGAAGGAATGGGCGCGCAAGGACAATATTTCGGTCAATCAGTTCATCACCAGTGCGGTAACGGAAAAACTGGCCGCGCTTTCCACGCTGGAATATCTGGAAGAACGCGCTGCACGCGCCGATCGCACCCGTTTTGAAGCGGCGCTGGCGAAAGTGCCGGACGTGGAACCTGCGCCGGAAGACCGGTGGAAGTGACAAGCATCCATGTCCGGCTGCTGCTGCAGCTTTGAACCTGCGCGCGGCAAACCTTGAACCGACCCCATGCCCGGCCCTATGCTGGTTTCACATTTGCGCAGACACGCGGCGCACAGGGGCAAGGCGATGAACACCAAGACGAAGTTCGGCAACGACGTCCCGGCGGCGGCCAACGCCGAGCCGGGCGACAAGATGGAACAGATCCGCGAGCTGATGTTCGGCGGCACGGTGCGCGATTTCGACCGTCGCATGAGGGAACTGGGCGACCGCCTGGAAGCCGAAACCGCGCGCATCGTCGCCGACTACGAGGCGCGGCTGGCCGCGCTGGAATCGCGCATCGCCCCGCAGATCGAAAAACTGGTGCAGCAGTTGCGCCAGGAAAGCGCCGCCCGCAAGGACGCGCTGGACGATCTCGACAGCCGCTTCGGCCAGGCCCTGCGCAGCCAGCGCAACGAACTGGACACCGTGCTGCAACAGCACGAGGACAATGCCGAAGCCGCCGCCGAACGCGCCCGCGAGGCACTGGCGCAAAGCGAGCAGAAGGCCCAGGCCGCGCATCAGCAATTGCGCGAGGCGCTGGCCGCCGCCCGCACCGAACTGGGCGGCGAGAAACTGGCCCGCGAAGACCTGGCCGACCTGATGGCCGAAGTCTCGCTGCGCCTGCGCGGGGCGCAGGACGTGGTCGCCGGCCGCAGCGGCTGATTGGAGCCGCCGGTCCGATGAGCGGCGAATACGACCGTCTTCGCCAATTGCTGCTGGACACCGAGCGCGGCCGACTGGATGCGCTGCAGGACGACATGGGCCGGATCGGCGAACGGCTCAGCGATCAAATGGCAGGCGAGATCGAAACCAGTCTCGCCGATGGCCAGCCAACCCGCCTGACCCGCGCACTGGCCGAAAGCACGATCAACGGCCTGGAACAAGCCGTGCAGCGCAAGCCGCAGACCGTGGTCGATGCGGTGTTCCCGGTGATCGGCCCGGCGATCCGCCGTTCCATCCAGGAAGCGATGCGGCAACTGGCCGGCGACATCGACAGCGCCGTCAACAACGCGTTGAGTCCGCGCGCATTGAAGTGGCGCATCGAAGCCTGGCGCAGCGGCGTGCCGTACGCGCAGGTCGCGTTGCGCCACAGCGCGCATTGGCGGGTCGAACACCTGTTCTGGATCCAGCCCGACTCCGGCCTGCTGCTGGGCCACCGCGCCGCGCCGGACCTGTCGGAACTGGATGCCGACGCCATCGCCGGCATGTTCACCGCCATCCAGAGTTTTGTCCGCGATTCGGTGCAAGGCGGCGACGGCGGCATCGGCGCGGCCACCGTCGGGGACTACCAGTTGGTGGTGGCCGAAGGTCCGCAGGCGCGGCTGGTGGCCTTCGTCCGCGGCCTGCCGCCGGGCGATTTTTCCACCCGCCTGCAGGCCTTGAACGAAACCCTGCACGCCCGCCACGGCGCGGCGCTGGCGGCAGGCGGAGACCTCGGCGTGGAGCCGCTGGAGCCGTCGCAACTCGATGCCCTGAATGCGCACGGCGATGCGGCTACCGCGCCGCCGCCGCAATCGAAGGCGGCGCGCTACCTGCGGTGGGGCGTGCTGGCCATGCTGCTCGCGCTGCTGGCGTGGTGGGCCTGGGCGTCGTGGCAATGGTCGCGGCAGGTGGCCGACGTGCGCCAGCACCTGTCGGCGATGCCCGGCCTGGTGGTCACGCAACTGGACGATGGAAAACGCGGCCGGCTGCATATCGAAGGCCTGCGCGACCCGCTCGCTGCCGACCCGCAGGCGTGGCTGGCGCAGCAATACCCGAAGATCGCCGCCGACTGGCGCCTGCGCGGTTTCTATTCGATGGAACCGGCCCTGGTCGCCGCCCGCGCCGCACGGGCGCTGGGCCTGCCGGCCGCCAATGTCGCCGCGCCGGACGCGCAAGGCGTGTTGAAGCTGCACGGCGAAGCGCCTTACGCCGATTGGCTGCGTCTGCGCGAAAACCCGCCGACGCTGGCGATGCCCGGCGTGTCGCGGCTGGACGCCAGCGCTTTGAGCTACCCGCAACAGGCGCGCATCGAAGCACGGGTCGAGCAGCTGGCGGCGATGATCGTGCCCTTCGCCAGCGGCGCGACCGCGCCGGATGCGGACTGGGAAAAAGTCGTGCCGCGCATCGCCGCCACCGTGCGCGAACTGCAACAGGCCGGCGGCGATGAAGTCGCCTTCCGTTTCTCCGCCTACGGCCTGACCGATGGCGGCGGCGGCAACGCGCTGAATGCGGACCTGCGCCGCCAACGCGGGCAGTGGCTGGCCGCGCAACTGGCCGATGCGGTGCACGCGCCGTCGCGGCTGGTGGTGGCCGCACCGGCGTCCGTGCCCGGCGAAAACGGTCCGCGCGGCGCGCGCGTCACCGCGCAGCCGGTATCGGCCAAGGCTGCGACGCAGCCGAAGGCGGCGGCACCGTGAGTTCGATCTCGCGCAAGGTCAGCCTGCTGGGCGATTTCGCGGTCGGCAAGACCAGCACGGTCGCGCGCGCGGTGCGCAGCACCTTCTCGCCGGCCTACCTGACCACGGTCGGGGTCAAGGTGGACAGCAAGACCGTGCAAGTCGATGAGCGCGAACTGCGGCTGGTGCTGTGGGACATTGCCGGCGCCGACACCCTGGACCAGATGCGCGCCAATTACCTCGGCGGCAGCCACGGCCTGCTGCTGGTCGCCGACGGCACCCGCGCCGATACCGTCGAAACCGCGCTGCAACTGCGCCGGCAGGCGCAACGGCTGCTCGGCCGCGAACTGCCGGCGGTGCTGCTGCTGAACAAATGCGACCTGGCCGGCGAATGGGCGGTGCCGCCGCAGCGCATCACCGAATTGTCCGCGCAATTGCCGGTGTTCAGCACCAGCGCACTCAGCGGCGCGGGCGTCGAGGAAGCGTTCGCCGTACTGGCCACTGCGCTGGCGGCAGGCGCGCCGCGATGAAGCCGCGGCGTCACGCGCCACGGCCGCCGGTGGTGGTCAGCTTCGACCGCGACGGCGCCTTGCTGGACGTGGTCGGCGACCTCGACAGCCTCATCGCCGAAGACGACAGCCACGAGGCGGTGTATCGCCGCCTGCTGGACCTGCGCGATGGCGCCGACGGCGCGCCGACGCGGATACCGGCACTGGAACTGTCCGCCGGCCGTTTCGCCGATGTCGATCTGATCGAGGAAACCGAAGGCGTGCATTTCGTCCTGCACGACGCCACCGTGCCGATGCAGGCGCTGCGCCGCAGCCAGCAGGCCGGCAACCGACTGCAATTGCAGGAAGCCGCGCACCGCCGCACCCTGCGCCGCAGCACGGAGGCCGGCGGCGGCGGCGACCGGCGCGCACTGTCGCCGTTCCGGCGTGGCGCGGACGCCTTCGCCGCGCTGATCGAGGAAATGCGCGCGCCGCTGGCCCTGGTGGCCGGGCATGCGCGGCTGCTGGAACAGCGGCATGGCGACGATCCGGCGTCGCTGCGTTCGATCGCCGCCCTGCAATATGCGGCAGTGCAGCTGGAAGCGGCCACCGCCAACGGGATGGCCGCGCTGGTCGGCGACGAACCGGCGCCGGCCGAAGCCGAGGTGCTGGAGCTGTCGCAGCTGGCCGGCCTGATGCAACGCACTTTCGCCCTGCAGGCGCATGCGCGCGGGCTGGGCTTCCAGGTGCGCCTGCCGCGCCGCGACACCCTCATCGAAATCGACGACCTGGCCCTGCGCCGCTTGCTGGTGAACCTGCTGGTCCACGCGCTGGACGGCAGCGCTGCCGGCGAAGTGGTGTTGTCGCTGGCCGTGGCCGGCGACAAGCTGGAAATCGAGATCGCGCGCGAGCCGGACGGTTTCGGCGCCGACCTGTTCGGCCCGCTGCTGGTCACCGACGACCTGCTGCGCCACCACGCCACCGCGCCGCTGGGCCTGGCGGTGGCGCAAGCGTTGTTGCGGCGGATGCGCGCCGACATCGAACTGGTGCCGAGCCGCGATGGCGGCCACGACCTGTGGATGCGCCTGCCGTTGGCGCACGCCGTGGAGCCGGGCGATGGTTGAGATCGCCGACATGGCCGCGCTGGTCGCCGTGGTCGAAACCGGTGGCTTCACCACTGCCGCGCAACGGCTGGGCACCACCAAATCGGTAGTCAGCCGCCGCATCGGCGAACTGGAAAAGGAACTGGGCGCGCCTCTGCTGGACCGCACCTCGCGCAGCGTGCGCAGCACCGAAGTCGGCGCGGTCTATTACGCCAAGTGCGTGCGCATCCTCGAAGCGGTCCAATCCGCACACGATTTCGTCGCCGGCCACCAGCAACAGGTCAAGGGCCGCCTGCGCATCGCCGTGCCGGAACCGCTGGCCGGCGCGTTCCTGCCGCTGCTGGACGCCTTCGCCGCGCAATACCCCGACGTGCTGGTCGATGCCGAGGTCGGCCCGCCACGCGACAGCTCCGGCGAAAGCCACTTCGACGCGGCCCTGCACAGCGGCCGGATCGGCGACGCCGGCCTGGTCGCACGCCCCCTGACCCGTTGCCGCCACTGGCTGTGCGCCAGCCCCGCCTACCTGCAGGCACGCGGCACGCCGCAAACGCCCGCGGACCTGGCCACGCACGACGGCCTGATGGACGCCAGCGCCGAACAACGCGGCTTCTGGCTGCTGGATACCGGCGGCGAGGCCATTGCCTGTCGCGTGCGCGAACGCCTGCGCAGCAACAGCGCCCGCCATCTGCTGGACGCCGCCTGCAGCGGCCTGGGAATCGTGCTGGCCCCGGCCCCGCTGGCCGCCGCCGCGATCGCCGATGGCCGCCTGCAGGTACTGCTGCCGCAACACGCGCCGCCGCCGCAGGACATCTCGCTGGTCTATCCGAAGAACCGGCGCGGCTCGCCCAAGCTGCAAACGCTGCTGGCCTTCCTGGCCGAACGCCTGCCCGACCCGCCGCCGTGGGAAATCCCCGGCAGCCCTTGATGATCCGGCCCGCGACATGGATCGGGGCCATGCCCCCGACGCCTGCATCCCGGGCAAGGCAACGACACGTCGCGCACAACCCGACCCCGCCACCAAGGCCTTCCCGCAATTGTTTCCGGTTTGCGAACAAAGGGTTCGCAAATCAGGACGCTCATGTTCCAGAAGTCTCATTAGCCTGAGGCCATGGAGCAATGACGTGCAGGGTTTCCCCCACGGACGAGGGCATGCACCGCAGGCAACGGGAATGGGCCTGCGCCCCGCGACGACCGGCAACCGGTCGCGCGTGGACCCCCAAGGACGCCTGCCCCAGGGATCGGGGCACCCCTTTCCGATTGCTGACGGGAAGCACGGACCTTCCCGTCAACGACCGGGGCGCAAGTCCCTCCCTCTTTCCCCAGCGTCCGCTACACAGAAACCGGGATCGCATGAACATGCTGATGGCAAAAGAAGCAACCGTGGCCATGCATCCTTCGATGCGCGTGTCGAACATGGGCGCGATGACCGTGGCCAATCCGGCAACGCAACGGCCATTGCCCGGTCTGGCCGACGCGCAATGGGCCCCGATCGCGGCGGCGCTGCCGGGTCGGGTTGCCGCCCGCGCCCGCAACGGCGGCAGCGCGCGCCGCTACATCGAAGCGGTATTGTGGATCGCGCAAAGCCGCGCAAGCTGGTGCGACATCCCGCCCCAGTACGGCCACTGGCACACCAACTACATCCGCTTCGGCCGCTGGTTCGAAGAAGGCCTGTGGCCGCGCGTGATCGCCGCGCTGGGCGGTCAACCCGAAGCGCAGACCGCCCTGCAGGAGCTGGTTGCCCGCTACAGCGCCAGCATTGCCCTGCGCCGCGAACGCAGCAAGCTGCGCGCGCAGTAGCAACCACCGCCATTGCCGGCGCACGGCGCGCCGGCAATGGAACGCAGCGGTACCGGGGCCATCGCGACGGGTCGCCTATAATGCGCGTCCCGTTTTCGTTTCCGCGCACGCTGCGCCGGCGCGCAAGGCCTCCATGGATTCCTCCCCCCTTTCAGAGCGCCCCCCCGGGCACGTCGCCGCGCTTGCCATCGACGATCTGCGCAAGACCTACGACAACGGCACCAGCGCGTTGAAAGGCGTTTCGCTGCGAGTCGGGGAAGGCGACTTCTTCGCCCTGCTCGGCCCCAACGGCGCCGGCAAATCGACCTTGATCGGCATCATCAGTTCACTGGTCAACAAGAGCGCCGGCACGGTCGAAGTGTTCGGTGTCGATCTGTCGAAGCACCGCGACGATGCGATGCGCCTGCTCGGGCTGGTGCCGCAGGAAATCAACTTCAACCTGTTCGAGAAACCGCTCGACATCCTGGTCAATTACGCCGGTTTCTACGGCATCCCGCGCAGCGAAGCGCTGCCGCGCGCCGAAGCCGAACTCAAGCGCGCGTACCTGTGGGAAAAGGCCGAAGTGATGAGCCGCACCCTGTCCGGCGGCATGAAGCGGCGGTTGATGATCGCCCGCGCGATGATGACCCGGCCGAAGCTGCTGATCCTCGACGAGCCGACCGCCGGCGTTGACATCGAGATCCGCCGCGGCATGTGGAAAACGCTGAAAGAGATCAACGCCGCCGGCACCACGATCATCCTGACCACGCACTATCTGGAAGAAGCCGAAAGCCTGTGCCGCAACCTGGCGATCATCGACCACGGTCGCATCGTCGAGCAGGGCACGATGAAGGCGCTGTTGTCGCGGTTGGACGTGGAAGGCTTCCTGTTCGACATCGACGGCACGTTGCCGGCGCAGCTGCCGCAGATCGAAGGCGCGACATTGGCCGCCACCGATGCGCACACGCTGGAGCTGGACATGCCGCGCGCAATGGACTTGAACCGCGTGTTCGCCGCGTTCGATGCCGCCGGCATCCGCGTGAGCTCGATGCGGACCAAGAGCAATCGGCTGGAGGAATTGTTCGTGCGCTTGACGGGCGAAGGTGCGCGCGCATCGACGGAGCAGGCGGCATGACCATGAACGCAATCGCCCGCCCCGGCCAAGGCAACCTCGTCGCGCTGGGCACCATCGTCCGCCGCGAAGTCATGCGCATCCTGCGCATCTGGGGCCAGACCCTGGTGCCGCCGGCGATCACGATGACCCTGTACTTCCTGATCTTCGGCGGCCTGATCGGCTCGAAGATCGGCGACATGGGCGGCTACGACTACATGCAGTTCATCGTGCCCGGCCTGGTGATGATGAGCGTGATCCAGAACAGCTACGGCAACATCTCGTCGAGTTTCTTCGGCGCGAAGTTCGGCCGCCACGTCGAGGAACTGCTGGTCAGCCCGATGCCGAACTGGGTGGTGCTGTGGGGCTACGTGGCCGGCGCGGTGCTGCGCGGGCTGATGGTCGGCGCGATCGTGCTGGGCATCGCGATGTGCTTCACCCGCGTGCACGTGCCGCATCCGCTGGTCACGCTGAGCACGGTGCTGCTGGGCGCGACGATCTTCTCGCTGGCCGGTTTCGTCAATGCGGTGTATGCGAAGAAATTCGACGACGTGGCGATCGTGCCGACCTTCATCCTGACCCCGCTGACCTATCTGGGCGGCGTGTTCTATTCGATCACGCTGCTGCCGGAATGGGCGCAGGCGCTGACCCGCGCCAACCCGATCTTCTACATGGTCAACGCCTTCCGCTACGGCCTGCTCGGCAGCAGCGACGTGCCGCCGTGGGTGTCGTTTGCGCTGATGCTGGGCTTCGTCGCCGCACTGTCGGGCTTTGCCTTGTCGTTGCTGCGGCGGGGCAAGGGGTTGAGGAGCTGATGCGTGTCCTGATACTCGGCGCCGGCGGCACCGGCGGTTACTTCGGCGGGCGTCTGGCGCAATCCGGCGCGGACGTGAGCTTTCTGGTGCGCCCGGCGCGTGCCGCGCAACTGCAACGCGACGGTTTGCGCATCCGCAGCCCGCTGGGCGATGCGGACATGCAGGTGACGCATGTGGTGGCCGAAGACTTGCCGGCGTTGGCGCAGGCAAAACCGTTCGACCTGATCGTGCTCAGTTGCAAGGCCTACGACCTCGACAGCTCCATCGGCGCCATTGCACCGGCGGTCGGCACGGACACGACGGTCTTGCCGATCCTCAACGGCCTGCGCCATTACGATGCGCTGGATGCGCGCTTCGGCCGTGCGCGCGTGCTCGGCGGTTTGTGCTTCATCAGTGCGACCAAGGGTGCGGACGGCGAAATCGGGCACCTCGGCAAGCCGGCATCGATCACATTCGGCGAGCGCGACACGGCCGAAATCAGCGCGCGCGTGGCCGCGTTCGCCGCGTTGTGCGCAAACGCCGGCATCGACCACAAGGCTTCCGCCGAGATCGCGCAGGACCAGTGGATCAAGTTCACCTTCCTCGCCACGCTGGCCGCCGGCACCTGCTTGATGCGCGGCAGCGTCGGGCAAATCGCCTCAAGCGATGGCGGCATGGATTTCTTGCATGCGCTGCATGCGGAAACCCTCGCGATCGCCGAAGCGCAAGGCCAGCCGATTCCGGCCAAGGCGCAGGACATTGCACGGGCGTCGTTTGCCGATACCGCATCGCCGGTCAAGGCCTCGATGCTGCGCGATCTGGAAGCCGGCCAGCGCGTCGAAGCGGCGCACATCGTCGGCGACATGGTGCATCGTGCCCATGCCGCCGGTTTGCAAGCGCCGCTGCTCAATGCGGCGTGGGTGCATTTGCAGGTTTACGAGGCCGCACGCGATTCGCTTGCGTAAGCGTGCGGCAATCGTTTACGCCGAAATCGCCAGCTTCTCCTGCCGGTAGCGCCATACCGCCAGCAGCCACAGCACGGCGGCCAAGCCCAGCGATGCGCCCAGGTAGATCGCCCATTGCTCGGCCGATGCGCCGTCGCCGCGGGTGATCTTCTGGATCATCTGGTTCTGCGACAGGAACGGCACCGCGTACTGCCACAGCGCGGTGTCCTTGATCGGGTAGGCCATCAGTGCGTAGGACGGCAGCATCGGCAGCATCATCAGCCAGGCGATGTGGCTCTGCGCTTCCTTCATGCTCTTGGCCGCCGCCGACAGCGCGGTAAGCAAGGCCGCGCCGACCAGCACCAGCGGCAGCAGCACCAGCAGCAGCTTGCCCATCGCGGCAAAACTGACGTCCAGCGAGATCACCCCGCTGGCCAGCCCGGCGCTGGCCTTGAAGCTGAGCAGGATCAGCAGCAGCGACACCAGACCCAGAAATACCGACGACAGCATCTTGCCGCCGACCAGTGCGCCGCGCGCGGCCGGCGTGGCCAGCAGCGGTTCCAGCGACTGGCGTTCGCGTTCGCCGGCGGTGGTGTCCATCGCCAGGTGCGAGCCGCCGATGAAGGCGGACAGGGTCAGCAGCAGCGGCAGAATCGCGGCGACGAACATGTTGCGCTTGGCCTCGGCGCTGGCCAGGTCGCGGGTGCCGGTATTCAGCGGCGAGGCCACCGCCGGGTTGACGCCGCGCGCCAGCAACCGCAGCGAACCGGTCGCCTGCCCGTACTGGGTCAATGCCGAGCGCAGGCGCGCCACCGCCACTTCGGCGGTGCGGCGGGTGGTGTCGGTGACGATCTCCAGCTTGGCCGGGCGGCCGGCGCGCCAGTCTTCGGCGTAGTCCGCATCGATCGCCAACGCCACGTCGGATTGCTGGGCGCGGATGCGGTTTTCGAAATCGCCTGGGGCGGCCACCGCATTGATGCCGCGGCTGGCGAGGAAGGCCATGAGATTCGGCGCGCGTTCGATGCCGTCCACCGGCAGTTCCAGCGGTTTCTCCAGTTGCGTGTCCATGCGCAACTGGGTCAGCTTGCCGATGCCGAGGAAGATCAGCGGGTACAGCAGCGGCGTCAGGAACAAGGTCAGGCAGATGGTGCGGCGGTCGCGGACGAAATCGCGCAACTCCTTGCGCATCACCGTCAGCATGGTGCCGAAGAATGACAGTCTGTTGGCAAGCGACCTGTTCATGCGTGCAGTCCTTCTTCGCTGCCGATCAGTTTGACGAAGGCGTCCTCCAGACTGGATTCGCCGGCTTGTTCGCGCAGTTCGTCGGTGCTGCCTTCGGCCATCACCTTGCCGTGGGCGATGATGACGATGCGGTCGCACAGCGCGGCGACCTCCTGCATGATGTGGCTGCTGAAGATCACGCAGCGGCCTTCGCTGCGCAGTTGCTTCAGGAATTCGCGCAGGCCGCGCGTGGTCATCACGTCCAGGCCGTTGGTCGGCTCGTCCAGGATCACGTTCTTCGGGTCGTGCACCAGCGCGCGCGCGATCGCGGTCTTGGTGCGCTGGCCCTGGCTGAAACCTTCGGTGGCGCGGTCGAGGAAATCTTCCATCTGCAAGGCCGCCGCCAATTTCGCGGTGCGCGCGGCGATGGCCTCGCGCGACAGGCCGTGCAACTGGCCGAAGTATTCGATGTTCTCGCGCGCGGTCAGGCGCTTGTAAACGCCGCGCGCATCCGGCAGCACGCCCAGCGCGCGGCGCGCGGCGTCGGCATCTGCGGCCACGTCAACGCCATCGACCAGCACGCGCCCGCTTTCCGGCTGCATCAGCGTATAGAGCATGCGCAGGGTGGTGGTCTTGCCGGCGCCGTTGGGGCCGAGCAGGCCGGTGATCTGGCCGTCGTGCGCGGTGAAGCCGACGTCATCGACCGCAATCACGCGGTGCTTGTCCTTGCCCTTGCCGGGGAAGGTCTTGCGAAGGTGTTCTGCAACGATCATGGCATCAGTCCTTGTCGGTCACGGCTCGGAGCCGTTGAAGCTGGTGAACGGCGCGACGTAGTTGAGCTGGTCCAGGCACTTGCCATCCAGCGCCCTGGCATCGGTTTTCTCGACGAATTGCGCGAACAGCTTGGGCATGCAACCGGCGCCGATCACGTTATGGCCCTGCCCGCGCAGCACGAACAGGCGGCCGTTCGGCAGCGACTTCGCCACTTCCTCGCCGTAGCGCGGCGGCGTGACCGGGTCGAACTCGCCCTCCAGCACCAGCGCGGGCACGTCGGTCGCCAGCGCCCGGTGGAAATCGGCCGGCACCTCGCCCTTCGGCCAGGCCTTGCACATCGCCGCCATGCTTTCGGGCATCGCGTCGCCGAGCACGGTGCCGGCGTCCTCGGCGCGCTTGACCATGCTGTCGCCGTCCTCGCTGCAGATCACCGACATCTGCATGCCCATCGCCATCGCGTCCTTCATCTGGCCCCGCATCATCTGCGTCAGCGCCATCAGGTTCTCGTAGCGGCCAGCGTTGGCCTCGTGGATCAGCTTGGGCAGCAGCGCGCCGGCCAGCGGCATGTAGGCGTACATGCGCACCAGCCCGGCGACGGTCTCCGCGCGCAGCACGCCTTCGGCGGCCTCGCCGGTGGTGGCGTCGCGGTATTTCACGGTGGCCGGCTGCGCGCGCAGCTTCGCCAGCAGCGAATCCAGTTCGGCGCGCGGATCGCCCAGCCTGTCCTTGCACGCCGGCGCCTTGGTGCACACGGCGAACTGCAGCGCCAGCGCGTCGTCCAGGTTGCGGGCGAAGATGTTGCCCAGCCCCAGCGTGTTCGGCACCACCGAATCCAGCACGATGCTGCGCGTCGATTGCGGATGGCGCATCGCGTACTGCTGGGCGACGCGGGTGCCATAGCTGACGCCGACCAGGTTGACCTGCGCCGCGCCGATGGCCTTGCGCACGTCGTCGAGGTCGGCGATCGCGTCGGTGGTGGTGTAGAAGCGCAGGTCGGCCTTCTTCGACAGCGTCTGCACGCATTCGGCGGCGGCGGCCTGCATCGCTTCCGGCGTCGTGTCCTCGTCGCCGTCCGCCGCGTCGCAGGCCAGCAGGTTGGACTTGCCGGTGCCGCGCTGGTCCACCAGCACCACGTGCCGGCGCTTGCGCACTTCGGCGAACACCGGGTCCAGGCCCGGATAGGTCTCCACCGCGGACTGGCCGGGGCCGCCGGCGAGGAAGAACACGGGGTCCGGCGCGGCGTTGCCCTCGTTGTCCGGCGGCAGCCAGGCGATGTTGAGCGCGATCTTGCGACCGTTCGGCTCGGCGCGGTTTTCCGGCACTTCAAACGTGGTGCATTGCGCTTCCAGGTTGTCGCCGCTCAGCGGCGAACTCAGGTTGCACGGCGTGAATGCCAGCGTGCCCAACCTGCGCGGCTTGGTCGGCGCGACGACCACCGGTTTGGCGTCGGCCGGCTTTGCGCTGGCGGCATCGTCCCTGTCGGGCTTCGACAGGCGATAGCCGATGATTGCAGCCACGGCGGCGATGGCGATGAACAAACGGGTCTTGCGGGACATCATCGTGACAGCCTCGGTGCGTGATTGCGGTGGTGAAGGGAGCGGCTCATGCGTCCTCCTCAGGCTTCGTCGTACAGGAAAATCGTTTCGATGCTTCGTTCGAACAGCCGCGCGATGCGGAACGCCAGCGGCAGCGACGGGTCGTACTTGCCGGTTTCCAGCGCGTTGATGGTCTGCCGCGACACGTCCAGTGCCTCGGCCAACTGGCCTTGCGACCAGCCGAGGCCTTCCCGCAGTTCGCGCAGGCGGTTGTTCATCTGTAGCGCCGCGCCACGAAATACTTGGCGACGCCATAGGCTGCGCACAACGCGGGAAACACCAAGGTCATCGCCGCACCGGCCTTCACGTCGATGACCCTGGCTTGCTGCAACAGTCCGCCGGCGAAGAACAGCATCGACACCAGCAGGCTGGCGATGCCGATGGACTCGGTTTCGATGCGCCGCTGCAACTCGTCAACCTCGCGCAGATAGCGCAACGCCGCGCGCAGGAACAACAACAGTGGCGCCACCGGCAGGACTGCAACGACGGCACGCAGGGCGATGGACGGGACGCCGTGCTTGATCCACCAGATCGAGCCGAACAACAGCAGCGCATAGCCGATCATCGCCGGCCATAGCGCGCGTTGATAGCGCCGCGAGGCCGGCATGGCGAGCATCTCGTCGCAATACTGCCGCCACCAGCGCGGCAGCAGCAGGAACAGCAGCGCGCCGACCAGGTAGCCGACGCCGATGCCGGTCCACAGGCCGACCACGTTCTCCGGCCACGACAGCAGCCAGCGGCCGATGCCGGCCAGCGCCAGCGCGGCCAGGCCGACGCCGGCGAAGATCCACATCGAGCGGCGCAGGGTCATGACCGTTTGCCCTGCCGCGAAAAGGCAAATGCCAGCCCCGGAAATGCGAAGCCGACGCCGAGGAAAGCCTTCCGGCTGACGCCGACGGCGATGAAGGCCGCCGCGCAAATGAAGAACGCAATCGCGACCGGGCTAACGGCGGGGGACGGGTTCATGGCGTCATCTGTAAAGCGTGCTTGACAGGGACGATACGGCGACGATTCCAGCTTGTCAAGCGTGCTTTACAGGGCTCGCCTCATGTTGCGGGATCGGCCGGCTTCGGCCCCACCCACTTCGCCGCGAGGATGCCCAGTTCGTACAAGCCGCACATCGGCACCGCCAGCAGCAGTTGCGAGACCACGTCCGGCGGAGTGATGACCGCGGCCAGCGCGAAGATGCCGACGATGGCGTAGCCGCGCGCTTCGGCCAATTGCTTTGGCGTGACCCAGCCCAGCAGCACCAGGATCACCAGCGCCACCGGCAGTTCGAAGCTGGCGCCGAAGGCCAGGAAGATCACCACCACGAAATCGAGATAGGCGTTGGCATCCGGCGTGATGGCGACTGCCACCGGGCTGAACTTGACCAGGAAGCCGAACACGCTGGGCAGCACGACGAAATACGCGAACGCGCAGCCGGCGTAGAACAGGGCCACCGACGAGGCCAGCAGCGGCAGCGCCAGTTTCTTCTCGCGCTGGTACAGGCCCGGCGCGACGAAGGCCCAGGCCTGGTACAGCACCCACGGCATGGCCACGAACAGCGCGACGAAGAAGGTCAGCTTGAGCGGTGCGAAGAACGCGCCGGCGGGATTGAGCGCGATGAAGTGCTGGCCCTCGGGCAGGCGCGCCACCAGCGGCGCGGCCAGGGTGTCGTACAGCCAGCGGGTGAACGGCATCAGCGCCAGCAGGGCGACGCCGACGCCCATCAGCGCGCGCACCAGGCGCAGGCGCAGTTCGACCAGGTGTTCGATCAGGCTGCTTTCGGCATCGGGGCCGGGGGCGGCGTTGTTCATGGCCCGCCCCTGGTTGGCGGGGCGGCGAACAGATCCGGTTGCGCGTCGTCTTGCGGGTCTGTTGGTGGCGGTTCGACGGGAAGCCCGACAGGCGATTCGGCCTGCAACCCGGCAGGCGCATCCTTTGCGGTTTCGACGGGTGTTTCGTCTGCGGTTCCAGCTGCGGCTTCGACTGCCGTTTCGCTGGCGGCGGTTTCGGCGGGCGCTTCAAGCACGGCGGTTTTCGCCGCTTCCGCCACCGGCTCGGCCACCTGCGCAACGCTTTCCTCGACCACCGCCTGCGCATGCGCCAGTTCGCGCTGCACCTGCGCGCCGGTTTCCTGCACGCTGCGCTTGACCTGATCGGCCACGTCCTGCGCCTCGCGCAAGCTGCGCTTGAGCTCCTCGGCGGCCAGTTCACGCTCCAGTTCGCCCTTCACCGAATCCCACTGCACGCGCGCGCGGCGCACCCACAGGCCAGCGAAGCGCGCGGCCTTGGGCAGGCGCTCGGGGCCGAGCACCACCAGGGCCACCACGGCGATGACCAGCAGTTCGGTGAAGCCGATATCGAACATGGCGCGCGCGGACAGCCGCGCTTACGGCGCGTTGCGGTCGTGCTCTTTCGAGGCGCTGGCCGCGTTGTCACGCGACTCGTCGCCCAGTTGGCCGGGCTTGTCGTCTTCGCCCTTCACGCCTTTCTTGAATTCGTTGACCGCCTTGCCCAGATCCTTGGCGCCGCTGGTCAGGCGCTTGGTGCCGAAGATCAACAACACGATGACCAGGACGATGACCCAGTGCCAGATGCTGAAACTACCCATGATGTGATTCGCCGTGGTTCAAGTGGGGCGCAAAGGATAGCGCGAAGGCGCGGCCAGTAGGTCGGGGCTACGTCCCCGACGTGGATGAAGCCGGAAACATCGTACGGTCGGGGACGTAGCCCCGACCTACGTCGCTGGAGTCCCGCCTGCGCGGGAATGACGGGCAAAAACCCTCACAACGACTCGGACTTGATCCCGCCATCGTCATCCACCGGCTGGAAGCCCTGGGTGGGCTGGGTTTCGGCCCCGGCGCCTGCCGGCGGCGGCGAGGCCACCGGTGCGCCGGTATTCACCACCGGCTGCGCCGGGCGGGCGCTTTCGCCACGATTGGCGCGGGCAATGGCGGTGGCTTCCTCCAGTTCGTCGCGGAAACCGACCACCGCATTGGACGGCGCACCGGTGCGACTTTCGAAGATGGCACGCGGGGTGGCGTTGGCGCCATAGACGGCGGCATTGGCTTCATGGTCGATCTGCAACACCGCGCCATCCAGCGCCACGCCGGCGAACAGGCCGCGCGCGCGCGACCACGACCAGATCTCGGCCTTCAACTGGCCGTCGGTGGCCGCCGCCGCGTTGCGCCCGACCGGGCCGGCGGCGACGCCGGCGTCGGCGCCGAGGGTGAACTTGCCGTTGACGATGCTGTCCAGGCTGCGGTCGTTGCGGAACACCAGCACCACGTCGGAGGACTGCACGCCGGCCTGGAAGCCGATGCTGCCGCCGGTCAGCTTGACGAACACCGGCTGCGACCACGCGCCGTCGGGGTTCTTGATCGACATCAGGCCGTGGCCGCGGCGGCCGCCGAGCACCAGCCCGGCCTTGATCGTGTCGGGGATGACGATGATCGCGCGGCCTTCGTCCAGCAGTTTGTCGGGGATGGCGTTTTCCGGGATTTTCTGCACTTCCTGCAACACGCGCACGGCGTTGCCGGCGCGCTGGTCTTCGGGTTCGCCGGCCTGCGCCTGGGCGGCGATGGCCAGCAACACGGCCAGGGAAAGGGAGATGCGGCGGGAACCACTCATGCGGGAATCTCCACAGATGAATGTGCCCGAGCATGGCGCGAAGGTAATGAATAATCGCTGAGAACCTGTTCACGATCCGTCGCAAGCGCAGCCGGATGGTGCATGGCGGCGCACAGGAAACGCAGCAGGATCGGGGATCGTTCTGGAGCCGCACCGGATTCTGCGACAATCCCGCCCATGTCGAATGCGAACGGAACCGCCCTGCTGATCGTCAACCTGGGCACGCCCGCCGAACCGACGCCGAAGGCGGTGCGGCGCTATCTGGCCGAATTCCTCGGCGACCCGCGCGTGGTGTCGATCCCGCGGCTGCTGTGGCTGCCGCTGCTGCACGGACTGGTGCTGCCGCTGCGCGCCGCCCGTTCGGCGGAAAAATACGCGCAAATCTGGTTGCCGCAGGGCTCGCCGCTGGCGGTTCATACGCAGCGCCTGACCGACGCGGTGCGGGCGCGCCTGCCCAACTGGCACGTGGCGCACGCGATGCGCTATGGCGAGCCGGCGCTGGCTGCGGCCCTGCAACGGTTGCGCGACGAAGGCGCGGAGGAAGTCGTGGTGCTGCCGCTGTACCCGCAGTATTCGACCACCACCACCGCCTCGGTGATCGACCGCGTGCGCGCACTGGCCGGCGGGCTGAATCTGCGCATCATCGACGATTATTCCTGCGACCCCGGCTGGGTCGCCACGGTCGCCGACTCCATCCGGAACTGGCGCGCGCAACACGGCGCGGGCGAATACCTGCTGTTTTCCTTCCATGGCCTGCCGCAGCGCGTGGCCGACAACGGCGACCCATACCCGCTGCGCTGCGAAACCAGCGCCGCCGCGATCGCCGCCGCGCTGGGCCTGCGCCGCAACGAATGGGCGCTGTGCTACCAGTCGCGCTTCGGCCGCGAACGCTGGCTGGAACCGGCCACCGACGCCACCTTGTCCGCGCTGGCCGCACGCCGCGTGCGCAAGGTCGATGTGGTCTGCCCGGGCTTCGCCACCGACTGCCTGGAAACGCTGGAGGAAGTGGCGATGTTCTACGCCCATGGCTACGAAAAACTCGGCGGCGAACTGCGCTACATCCCCTGCCTCAACGACAGCCCCGCGCACGCCGACGCGCTGGCCGCACTGGCGCTGCGCGCACGGGTTTGAGCAGTTGGGAACGGCTTTTGCGGGAGCAAGGTAGGGCGGGTTTCAACCCCCGATGACGTCTTGGCGACTCGTGGCAGCAAGGTAGGGCGGGTTTCAACCCGCCGATGACGCCTTGGCAACTCGTGGCGGAGGCGGGTCAAGACCCGCCCTACCTCACTTGTTGAGGATCCCGACTTCCTTCAACCAATTCTCAACGAGTGAAGGCCAAGACGATATCAGATTCCCCGTGTGCCTCAGACCAAATGCATGCCCGCCCTTGGCAAAGAGATGAACTTCCGAGGGAACACCCGCTTCGTCGAGTGCGCGGGCATAAACCGTGCTATTGCATACTTCATCAACGGGGTCATCCCATGCTTGCAGCAGAAATGTTGGCGGGGTTTGCTTCGTGACTTTTATGCTGGGATCCAGAGTGGCCCCGGAGCGGCACAAATGCCCCGGATAAAGGGCAATGGCAAAGTCGGGGCGGCTGCTCAGTTCATCGGCTGCATCGACCGGGCTGTATGAGGATTCGAATATGTTGCTGGTCTGCGCGACCATATATCCACCCGCCGAGAACCCGATCACTCCAACTTTACCGGAATCAATGCCAAGTTCCTGCGATTTGGACCGTACAATTTTGATGGCTCTTTGTGCGTCCTGAAGTGCAAATGGGATCGGTGGCGTAATGTGGCAATTGCAACTCTCGTTCCAGTAGTGATTACTCCCGGGAACGCGATATTTGAGAAGAATGCACGTGATACCCCTTGATGTGATCCAGTTGCATATTTCAGTACCTTCAATATCTATCGCAAGAATGCGGAATCCGCCTCCGGGAAAAACCAAAATTGCAGCCCCGGTATTCGCCCCCTTCGGCGGAAATATCGTGATGGTGGGATGTGTGACGTTGGCGATCGCGGTGTAGCCACGTCCTGAATTCTTCTTGATCTCGGAAACCGATTCCGTGGTCGTCGGGTCATGCATGTCCGGCGCCCCTTGGGGCCACAGTGCAACTTGCTTCGATCCTGAAGGCGGTGCCCATGCGCTACCCGCTCCTGCATCAGCTGCATGCACGTCCATGGCTACGACAGCCAGCAACACCAAGAATATCTTTTCAAACATCCTCAACATTTCCCGTAGAGATCAAACTCATTCAGACAGATCTTATTCCGCCGTCGCCAACGCCGCCTGCCGCTGGCGCAGTTCCGCATGCACCGGATCGGTATCCGGGCGAGCGCCATGCCATTGCGCGAAGGCTTCCGCCGCCTGTTCCACCAGCATGCCGAGGCCGTCGATCGCGTCGCGGCAACCGGCCGCACGCGCCCAGGCCAGGAACGGAATCGCCGTCTCTCCGTAATTCAGATCCACCGCCACCGTGCGCGCGGTGGTCAGCGAGAACGGCAACTCGAACGCCTGCCCGCCGTTGCCGCTGCGTCCGGCCGAAGTCGCATTGACGATCAACCCGAATTCGCCCAGCGCGCGCAGGTCGTCCCAGTTGCGCGAATGCGCGCGCGCGGGTTGATCCAACGCATCCTGCAAGGCATCGGCCTTGCCCGGCGTGCGGTTGACGATCACCAGTTCGGCGATGCCGGCCTCCAGCAGCGCCGGGGCCACGCCGCGCGCCGCACCGCCGGCGCCGAGCAGCAACACGCGGCGGTCGCGCAGATCCAGCCCGTGGCGACCGGTCAAGTCGCGCACCAGGCCCGCGCCATCGGTGTTGTCGCCGTGCCAGTGGCCGTCGTTCCAGCCCAGTGTGTTGACCGCGCCGGCGCGGCGCGCGCGTTCGCTCATGGTCGAACACAGTGCGAACGCGGCTTCCTTCAACGGCTGGGTCACGTTGCAACCCGCGCCACCGCTGGCGACGAAACGCTCCAGCGCCGCGGCGAAGTCTTCCGGCGCGGCGTCGATGGCGGTGTATTCCAGCGCAATGCCGAGCTGCTGCCCGAACGCGGCATGGATGCGCGGCGACAGCGAATGCGAAATCGGGTGGCCGAAGACGGCGTAGCGTTTCATGCAAACCTCCGGTGTTGCGGGTGCGCGGCCATTCTCCCTGCAATCGCGGCGGGGCGCAAAGAAGGCCGGGGTCCGCGTGCCGCTTCCGTTGCTTCCGCTCAATACAGCTTCCGCTCCGCTGCTGGCGGCGGCGTCCACTGGTACAGCCAGGTTTCGGTCAGCGCCTTGTCGCCGTGGCGCAGGTACAGGCGGATGTCGATCTGCTCGCTGGAATCGTCCGGCGGCACCACGTCGAACATCGCGCGATAGCCGTCGATCTGGAATTGCGGGCGCGCGGAAACGATCTCGGTTTTGCCGCGCGACAGTTGCAGCACGGCTTCGACCTCGGCATCGGGTTGCCTGGCCAGCGCCGCCAGTTCGCCGCCGGCGAAATCCACCGCGAAGCGCTGCGAGAAGTGCGTGCGCTTCTGCCCGACCACGCCGCCCAGGCCGGTGCGCGTGGCGATGCATTGCGCCAGCGGCGGTTGCGACGGCGGTTGCGCGCCCCAGTACAGGCGATAGCCGAACAGCAGTTCCTCGCCGGGCTGCGGCTTGGCCTCCGGGTTCCAGAACGCGACGATGTTGTCGAAGGTTTCATCGATCGTCGGGATTTCCACCAGTTGCACCGAGCCCTTGCCCCAGCCGTGCTTGGGTTCCACCCACAGGTCCGGGCGGCGTTCGTAATACACGCCGTCGTCCTGGTAGTGGCCGAAATCGCGGTCGCGCTGCAGCAGGCCGAAACCGCGCGGGTTTTCGTCGATGAACATGTTGAAGCGCAACTGCGGCGGGTTGCATAGCGGCCGCCAGAGCCATTCGCCGCCGCCGGTCCACAGTTGCAGGCCGTCGCTGTCGTGGATTTCCGGGCGCCAGTCGTGAGCCATGCGGCGGTCGTTCTCGCCGGTCTGGTACATGCTGGTGCCCGGCGCGATGCCGAGGCGTTCGATTTCCTTGCGCGGATACAGCGCGCAGTCGATGTCCATCAGCAGCACGTCGCCGGGCGTGATCGCGAAGCGGTAGGCGCCGGCGATGCTGGGCGAATCCAGCAGGCCATAGACGACCACGGTGTCCGAATCGGCGGCGGGCTGTTCCAGATACCAGGCGATGAAGTCCGGGAATTCCTCGGCGCGATTCAAGCCGGTGTCTATCGCCAGCCCGCGCGCCGACAGACCGTATTGCTTGTCCTTGCCGACCGCGCGGAAATAGCTCGCGCCGAGGAAGGCGGCGAGGTCGTGGCCGGGTTCGCTGCGCGGGTTCAGGCGGAAGCCGGCGAAGCCCAGGTCCTTCGGCAGCGACGCGTGCTGCAGGCCGCTGCTGCCGTAGTCGAACGCGGCCGGGTCGTAGGCCAGTTCCTGCGCCATGCCATTGCGCACGTCGTACATCCGCACCGGCAGGTGCTGGTACATGCCCAGGTGGAAGAACTTGGCCTGGAATTTCCCCGGCGTGTCGGCCCACAGCGCGTGCTCCTGGCGGTAGCGGATCGACTGGTGCTGGTCCCAGTCCAGCGCCGCGACCGCCGGCGGCAGGGCGCGGTCGCGGGTCCTGTATTCGGCGGCGGCCAGCCCGCGCGCCTGTCCTTTCAGCCAGGCGTAGTCGAACGGCTGCGGCTGGCCCAGGTGGCGCAGCCCTTTTGCTTTCGCGGCGGCGGCGAACACGGCGGAAGCGGGCAGTCCGAAGGCGGCCAGCAGGGCGGCGGTGCGCTTGAGGAATTGGCGGCGGTGCATGGGCGCGGCGTGGGGCGGAGACGCGCCGATGATAGCCAGTGGAAGATGAGCGGGGTGTAATCCCTTTCCCATCGAAGGAATCAATGCGCCGGCTGCAACCGCGCCTGCAGCAGCATGCGCAATTCGTACTTGTCGGTTTCGTCCAGGCCGGTCTCGCGTTGCTTGGCCTGCAGTTCGTCGATGCGTTGTTGCACCAGCTGCTTGTCCAGTTGCGCCGCCGCATCCAGCAGTTCGGCGCGCCAGATGGTTTCGTCGCCGGGCAGGTCCTGCATCGCCAGTTTCTGCAACGCAGGCAACTCCTCGCGTTCGGCGAAGTGTTCCAGCAGCGCGCCGGTGGTGATTTCGGGGCGTGCATGCACGATGTCCAGCAGCTCCACCAGCAGTTCGATGCCCGGTTGGCGCAGGCCGGCGAAACCGTGCGGCTGCGGCAGCGACAGCGCGATCGGCGGCGCGTGCAGCAGGCGCACGATGGCGCTGCGCACCAGGCTGGGCTTGTTCGCGCCGGCCGCTGTCGCAGCGCGACGCGTGGGTGGTGGCGCGGGAGCATTCGCTACGGTGCCCACGCCGGTGATCTCGGTCAGGCGCTGGCGCATCAGGTCGGCGAAGGCGCCGTCGGGAATCTGCGCCAGCATCGGCCGCGCGCGTTCGGCCAGCCGCGCCTTGCCGTCGAGCGTGCGCAGGTTGATTTCCTTCGACAGTTCATCGAAGAAGAACTGCGACAGCGGCGTGGCGTCCTTCAGGCGCGCGTCGAACGCTTCCGCGCCTTCGTGACGGACGATGGTGTCCGGATCCTCGCCATCGGGCAGGAACAGGAACAGCGCCTGCCGCCCGTCGCGCATGCGCGGCAATACCGACTCCAGCGCGCGCCACGCGGCCTTGCGTCCAGCGGCATCGCCATCGAAACAGAAGAACACGTCCGGCGCGTTGCGGAACAGCAACTCGGCGTGATCCGGCGTGGTCGCCGTGCCGAGCGTGGCGACGGCCTGGGTCACGCCGAACTGGAACAGGCTGACCACGTCCATGTAGCCCTCGACCACGATCAGCCGTTCCAGTTTCTGGTTGGCCTGCCGCGCCTGCCACAGGCCATACAACTCGCGGCCCTTGTGGAACAGCGCGGTTTCCGGCGAGTTGAGGTATTTGGGCGAATCGTCCTTGTCGATCACGCGCCCGCCGAAGGCGATGGTGCGGCCACGGCGGTCGTGGATCGGGAACATCGCCCGGTGGCGGAACTTGTCATAGACGTGGCCGCGGTCGTTCTTCGAGAACAGCCCGGCGCGTTCCAGCAGCTGCATCCGCCGCGCGTCGGTGCCCAGCGCGTCCTTCAGCGACGAAAAGCCTTCCGGCGCGTAGCCCAGGTGGAAGCGTTCGCGCACCGATTCGTCCACGCCGCGCGCGTCGAAGTACGCGCGCGCCTTCCCGCTGGCGTGCAACTGGCGCTGGAAGAACTTCGACGCCGCCTCCAGCGCGGCGAAGATGTCCTGGGTGTCGTTGTTCTCGTTGCGCTGCCGGGTATCGCGCGGCACTTCCATGCCGTTGCGCCTGGCCAGCTCCTCGACCGCATCGAGGAACTCCAGGCGGTCGTAGTTCATCAAGAAGCTGATCGCGGTGCCGTGCGCGCCGCAGCCGAAGCAATGGTAGAACTGCTTGGCCGGCGAAACGTAGAAGCTGGGCGAGCGCTCGTCGTGGAACGGGCAGCGCGCTTCGTATTCCTTGCCCTTGCGCTTCAGCGGCACGCGCGCGTTGATGACCTCGACGATGTCCGTCCGGGCCAGCAGATCATCAATGAATGCGTCGGGGATGCGTGCCATGAAAGGGGAATTGTAGGTTCTTCTCCCCTTCGCGGGTGGCCCGGTCCCCGCCTTCGCGCGACAATGCCCGCATGACCATCCCCGATTCCGGAAACCTGCTCGCGCGCCTGCGCGAAACCGTCGGCGCGGCATACGTCCTCACCGGCGACGGCGCCACGCGCCGCTACCGCAAGGGCTACCGCTGCGGCTGCGGCGCGGTGCTGGCGGTGGTGCGCCCCGGCACTCTGCTGGAACTGTGGCGCGTGTTGCAGGCCGTGGTCGAAGCCGGGCGCATCGTCATCCTGCAGGCGGCCAACACCGGCCTGACCGGCGGCTCCACACCCGACGGCGACGATTACGACCGCGAGATCGTGCTGATCAGCACCTTGCGCCTGACCGGCGTGCAACTGATCGACGACGGCCGGCAAGTCGTGTGCCTCCCCGGCGCGACGCTCGACGCGCTGGAAAAAACCCTGGCCCCGCTGGGACGCGAACCGCATTCGGTGATCGGCTCCTCGTGCATCGGCGCATCGGTGCTGGGCGGCATCTGCAACAACAGCGGCGGCGCGCTGGTGCGGCGCGGGCCGGCGTACACGCAACTGGCGCTGTTCGCACAACTGGGCGCGGACGGCGTGCTGCGGCTGGTCAACCACCTGGGCATTGCGCTGGGCGACACGCCGGAGCAGATCCTGCAACGCCTGCAAGCCGGCGACTATGCCGCCGCCGACATCGAGCACGACTCGTCGAAGGCGGCCTCGGCCCATGACTATGACCGGCAGGTGCGCGCCGTCGATGCACCCACGCCGGCACGCTACAACGCCGACCCGTCGCGCCTGCACGAAGCCAGCGGTTCGGCCGGGCGGCTGTGCGTGTTCGCGGTGCGGCTGGACACCTTCCCGAAGGAAGACGCCGCGGCGTTCTACCTCGGCAGCAACGATGCGGACGACCTGACCGGCGTGCGCCGGCATCTGTTGTCCGCGTCCGGACGCCTGCCGATTTCCGGCGAATACCTCCACCGCACTGCCTTCGACATCGGCGAGAAATACGGCAAGGACACCTTCCTGCTGATCGAGCATTTCGGCACCGACAAGGTGCCGAAAGCGGCGGCGCTGAAAAGCCGCATCGACGGCTGGCTGGAAAAGATCGGCCTGCACGGCGTCACCGACCACGCGATGCAACTGCTCATGGCGCTGCTGCCGAAGCATCTGCCGTCACGCATGTACCAATGGCGCGACCGCTACGAGCATCATCTGCTGCTGAAAGTATCGGCGCAGGACGCGGCCAGCACGCGGGCTTTCCTCGAAGGCTTCTTCGCAGGCAAGCAAGGCGCATTCTTTGAATGCACGGTGGAGGAAGGACGCAAGGCCTTCCTGCATCGTTTCGCCGTGGCCGGCGCTGCCGTGCGCTATCGCGAAACGCATCGCTCAAGCGTGCAGGACATCCTGCCGCTGGACATCGCCCTGCGCCGCGACGACCGCGACTGGGTGGAAACGCTGCCGGCGGACATCGACGGCGCGATGGTCGCGAAACTCTATTACGGCCACTTCTTCTGCCATGTCTTCCACCAGGATTACATCGTCAGGAAGGGCTTCGACCCGCTGGCGATCGAACACCGCATGTGGAAACTGCTCGACGCGCGCGGCGCCGAATACCCGGCCGAACACGGCGTCGGCCATTTGTATCGCGCCAAGCCGGCGCTGGCGGATTTCCATCGTTCGCTGGACCCCACCAACAGCTTCAACCCCGGCATCGGCCAGACCTCGAAGCAGGCGCACTGGGGCGAGTGAGCAGGGCCCAAGGCGCGCGCATTCCACCGGGCCCGCTCACGAAGACACGTCTTTCGCCGCCGCGCCATGCAGGTAATCCACCGCCACCTGCAACAAGGCGCGCAGACCAAGATCCAGCGCCGATTCGTCAAGAAAGAACTCGGGCGAGTGATTGCTGGGCGCGGTCAGCGGATCCCTGTCTTTCGGCGTTGCGCCGACGAAGAAGAACATGCCTGGCACGGCATTGGCGTAATGGGAAAAATCTTCCGCACCCATGTTCAGGCCCGGATCGACCACATTGCCCGTGCCGGCGGCCTTGACCAGGCTGGCGCGCATTTTTTCCACCAGCGCCGGATCGTTGCGCGTCATTGGTGCCGTCGGCGGCTCGGAGATGTCCACCGTCGCGCTTGCGCCGTGTGCGGCGGCAACGTGGTTGGCGACGTTGCGCAGATCGGCGAACACCTGCGCGCGCATGTCGTCGTCGAAGGTGCGGATCGTGCCAACCAGCTTCACCTCGTCGGGAATGATGTTGAAGCGCACGCCGCCGCGGATCGCGCCGAAGCTGACCACCACCGGCAGCCTGGAGATGTCCTGGCGCCGGCTGACGATGGCCTGCGCGCTGCCGACGATTTCCGCCGCCGCCACAATCGGATCGACCCCGCCCCAGGGCCGCGAACCATGCGTCTGGCGGCCTCTCACCACGATCTCGAAACTGTCCGCCGCGGCCATGACAGGCCCGCTGCGCAGACCGATCTGCCCCGCGTTCAGGGTGGAGAACACATGCAGACCAAACACCGCCTCCGGCTTGAAATCGCGGAAGATGCCTTGCGCCAGCATTTCCTCGGCGCCGCCTTTTTCGCCGGCGGGCGGGCCCTCCTCCGCCGGCTGGAACACGAACAGCACCTCGCCGGGAAGCTCGTCCTTCATTTCCGCCAATGCCTGCGCCACGCCCATCAGGATGCTGGTGTGCGCGTCGTGGCCGCAGGCATGCATCACGCCGACGGTTTCGCCGTTGAACTGCGCGGTGGCCTTGGAAGCGAACGGCAGACCGCTGCGTTCGGTGACCGGCAGCGCGTCCATGTCGGCGCGCAATGCGATGCGCGGGCCGGGCTTCCCGCCCTTCAGCACCGCGACCACGCCGGTGCTGGCGATGCCGGTTTTCACTTCCAGCCCGAGCGAACGCAGATGTTCGGCGACCCGCGCGGCGGTGCGGGTTTCGCGGTTTCCCAGCTCCGGGTGTTCGTGAAAGTCGCGCCGCCACTGGATCACCCGGTCGCGCAGCGATGCGGCAGCGGCATCGACTTGCGATGCCTGCACCGTACCGACGACTGAAGCCAGAACAAGACCTGCCAGGATCCGATATCGCATGACGCGCTCCTTCCGGGAATCGGCAGATGCTACAACGTCGGGCGCTTCACCGGCGCAAGGCCCATACGCTGTTCGGATCACCACCAACGCCGCGCCGCAGCGTCGCCCGCGCCATCCGCCAGTAGGCGAAAGCCAGCGCCAGCGCGGTGGCATCGACGAAGAAGCGGTGCCAGTGGCCGCGCGCGAACGACGCGAACAGGTGCTCGCCCGATCCGATCGCGCCGGCCAGCGGCACCAGCGCGGTCAGCGCCGCGCACAGCCACAGCAGCTCGTGCCCGGCGCGCGCCGGCGCGCGCGCGAAGGCCCAGGCGAGGCTGGCGAAGAAGACGATGAAGTAGGCGCGCGGCGCCCATGCCTCCGGCAGCAGCGCGCCGGCCAGGAACGCCGCCGACACCCCGGCGATGCAGCCCAGGCATGCGCCCAGGGTCAGCGCCGCCATCACCCGCGTGCGCTGCGGCTGTTCGACCTGCCGGCGCTTGCGCCGCGCCTCGACCCACAACAGATTGCCGCTGAAGAACAGGAACGCGCCGGCCAGCCCCAGCACGAAGTACAGCCATTTCACCGTGTACTGGCCGAAGCTGCCGAAATGCAGCGAATACAGCGCATACAGGAACGCGCGGCCGGGGCTGTAGGCCCTGGGTTCCGAGGCGACGACCACGGCGCCGGTCGCCGCGTCGAGGGCGACCGCGCCGGTGTTGCTGAGCCGGCGCTGGGCCAGTTCGCCATAAACGGTGGCCTGGCCGTTGGCGTCGCCGGCGTCGTGGTAGCCGACCGAGTTGACTTCCAGCCCCGGCAGCGCCGTTTCCGCGCGGCGCAGCAGTTCCGCCACCGGCAGCATCGGCTTGGCGACGCCGGCCGGCGCGACGTGCGGGGCGACTTCGAAGTCGCTCTCCAGCACCTGCAACAGCTTGCCTTCGTAAACCAGGAACTGGAACGGCGCCAGGATCAGCGTGCCGATGGTCAGCACCGCGCCGCTCCAGGCGAAGATGACGTGGAACGGCAGCGACAGCACGCCGACCACGTTGTGCGCGTCCTGCCACAGCCGCTTGACGTTCCTGCCGATGCGCAGCGCGAACAGGTCCTTCAGGAACGCCGGCGCGTACAGCACCACGCCGCTGACCAGCGCCAACCCGTAGAGGATGCAGACCACGCCGAACAGGTAGGTGCCGAAGGTACGCGGCAGGCCGGCGGTGAAGTGCAGGTCGTAAACGAAATCGACGACGCCGGTGCGCGCCGGGGTTTCCCGCAGCGCGCCGGCGGCGTCGAGCACGAAACGGCGCTGCTCGCGGGTCTCCTCGTTGTACCAGTACGCCGACGGCTGCGGGCCGTGTTCGCCCGGCAGCACCAGGAACACGCTCTCCGCGGACTCCGGGTGTTTGGCCAGCAGCGCGTCGAGCAGCGCCTGCGAGCGGCCGATCGGATCGGTCGCCGGCTGCGCGTCGGCCGGCCGCTGCCAGTCGCCCAGTTCGTGGGTGAACACGGTGATCGCACCGGCGTAGAAGGCGATGAACAGCGCCATGCCGGCGACCAGGCCCACCCAGGTGTGCACCGACAGGAAGATCCGCAGCGTGGCCGCCTTCATGCCGGCATCTCCGCGGCCCAGCCCAGCGCCTTCGCCAGGTGGATCAGGCCGAAGCACAGCAGCGTCGCCCCGCCCATCCACAGCCACGCGCGCAGGCCGGTCTTCGCCAGGAAGGCGAGCGACATCACCGCGACCCACAGCGGGAACGACATCAGCAGCCACGGCAGGGTGACGACTTCCAGCCTGCCGGGCCACAGCAGCACGACCAGCCCGATCAGGCCGACCGTCAGCGGCAGGCCCAGCAATGCGGCGGCCAGCGACTTAGCCCACATGTCCGTGCTCCTTGCGGATCGCCGCGCGCGCCTGCCGCCAACCGTCGAAGTACGGCAGCAGCACGGCCGCCAGCATGATCGCGGTCAACGCCGCGAACACGCCGGCCCACACACCCAGCGCGGCGATCGCCGCCGCCAGCGCCAGCGCGACGCACAACCACGCCGCGACGCGCAGGGCGCGAACGTGGCCGTGCACCGCAGGCCACAGTTTCTGGTGTGCGCAGGCCAGGTAGAAACCCAGCGCGGCCAACAGGGAAAGGATCAGGAAGGCTGCCGTCATTGTCGGTGGCTCGTCTCGTCGATGAAGGCATGTTGGAGGGTTTCCATGCTGGATGCTTCCGGGTCGTCTCGCGGGGTCAGAACTTCCAGTCCAGGCTCAGCGTGTAGTTGCGCGGCGCGCCGTAGAAGCCGCTGTAACGCAGGGTGTTGATGTACTTCTCGTCGGCGATGTTGTTGACGTTGGCGCGCAGGGTCAGGTTCGGCAGCACGTCCCACGCGGCGAAGGCGTTGAGTACCGCGTAGCTGCCCTGGCGGATGGTCGTGCCGCTGGTGGCGATGTTGAACACCTCGCCCTGCCAGCGCCCGCCGATGCCCCACGACAGCGCCCGGTAGGCCGGCAGGCGGCCGCTGAGCATGAAGTTGGCGGTGCGGCGCGGCACCCACGGATAGGTGTCGTCGCCATCGGAGCCGTCCAGCTTCAACGCGGTCAGGCCAAGCACCAGATCGAGGTTGTCGGTCAGCTTGCCGACCGCTTCGAACTCGACGCCCTCCGATTCCACATCGACCGGGGCATAGACGTATTGGCCATATTCGTTGTATGTCCCGGTGGGCGTGGCCAGCCCGTCCTGGTTGGCCTTGAACACCGCCAGCGTGGTCAGCAGGCGCTTGTCCAGCCAGTCGGCCTTGATGCCGATTTCGTGGTTCGTGCCCTGGCTGGCGTCGAGGAAGTTGCCGTCCGCATCGTACTGATCCTGCGGCTGGTAGATGTCCGAATAGCTGACGTAGCCCAGGATGTTGTCGCTGAAGTCGAAGGTCAGGCCGCCATAGGGGCTGGTATGGCTGCCGCCCGGGTCGGGGGAGACGCCGTAGGATTCGCCTTCGCGCCGGTAATCGGCGTAGTTGACGCCGACGATGGCCTTGAGCCGGTCGCTCAACGAAATCCGCGCCGCGCCGAAGGCGCGCTTCAACCGCTGCTCCAGCACGGCGTAGGTGGCGTAATCGCTCCACGCCGGTTCGGGGATGGCATTGGTGGCGTAGGGGAACGCCGGCAGCGCGCCCCAGGCTGGCTCGGAGTAGTCGTAGGCGCTGCGCTCCCAACTGGTCGATTCGCTGCGGGCGGCGCTGACGCCCAGCATCGCTTCGTGTTCGCGGCCGAACAGATCGAAGGAACCATTCAACGTGGCCGTGCCCAGGTGCGCGGTCAGCTTGTCCTTGCCGGCCCACGGATAACCGTACAGGCCCAGGTTGGTTTCCGGATCCAGGCCGACGCCGAGCGGATCGTAGGCGAAGAACATCTTCTCTTTGCCGTCGCTGAGGCGGTAGTTGTACGACAGCTTGAATTGCCAACTCTCGCCAAGCCGATGCGTGTATTCGGCAAAGCCGGCCTGGTTGAGCGTGTTCCAGTAGGTCCAGTCCTGGGTGGTGGTGGCGCTGGTCGGCCACTGCGCCTGGGTGCCGTTGCTGTAGTCGAACACCAGCGCGCCCCACATGACGCCGTTGGACTTTGCGTCCTGCGACGAGAAGCCGACCGTCAGGGTGCCGTTCTCGCCGAGTTGGCCATCGATCACGCCGTAGAGGAAATCGCGCTTGTTCTCGTTGGCGCGCAGATACGATTCGCCGTCCTCGTGGGCAACCACGATGCGTGCGGCCCAGCGGCCGTCGTCGGTGATCGGCGAGGAATAATCGCCTTGCACGCGCACGGTGCCCCACGAGCCGTAACTGATGCCGGCCGTGCCTTGCTCTTCGTTGGTCGGGCGCTTGCGCACGTAGTTGAGGGTGCCGGCGGCATTGCCGACGCCGGTCAGCAGGCCGTTGGCGCCGCGGATCACTTCGATCTTCTCGTAGCCGAAGGCATCGAACGCGCCGGTGGCGATGCCCCAACTGTTGGGCAGGCCGACGCCGTCGATCTGGGTGTTGAGGATGTCGAACCCGCGCGCGGAGTAGGTCGTGCGGTTGGTTTCCCACTCATCGACCTGGATGCCGGTGGCCAGCTTCAGCGCCTCGTTGACGCTGTCGGCGCCGAACTGCTGCATCTGTTCGGCGGTGACCACGCTGATCGATTGCGGGGTGTCCTTGATCGCCAGGTCCAGGTTGACGGCGCCGCTGCTGACGCGCTCGGCGCGCTGGGCGACGACCAGGATCCGGTCCAGGTCGGTGGCGTCGGCATCCGCCGCGGCGGCATCCTCCGCATGGGCGTGGGCGGCGATCAACAGGCAGGCGGAGAGCAGGGAAACGCGCGGGAAACCGGCGCGAGAGCGGAAGGCGTTGGACACGGTGGGGAACCCCGGAGGTGGCGTTGGGGACGCGGCGAATCGGCTGACGTCCGGCCCGGGGATTCTATATGAAAACGCTTCTCGTTAGAGAATGGCTTTACGGGAAATTGACAGTTCGGTGGCCGGCCCGCGCCGCCAGCGCCTGCAGGGCCGCGCCGTCCAGGCGCTGCACGGTCCATTCGTCCATGCCGACCGCACCCAAGCTGCGATAGAAGCGGATCGCCGGTTCGTTCCAGTCCAGCACCGACCACTCGAAGCGGGCGCAGCCGCGTTCGACCGCCAGCGCGGCCAGGTGCGCGATCAGGCGCTTGCCGACGCCACGCCCGCGAAACGGCGGGCGCACGAACAGGTCTTCCAGGTACAGGCCGGGCCGGCCGGCGAAGGTCGAATAGTTGTGGAAGAACAGGGCGAAACCGGCGGGCTCGCCCTCGCATTCGGCAATCACCGCCTCGGCGTAGGGGCGCGGCCCGAACAGGTGTTCGCCGATCTGCGCCGCGCTGGCGACGGCTTCATGGGCCAGTTTTTCGTATTCGGCCAGTTCGCGGATGAAGGCGAGAATCAGCGGGATGTCGGCGCGGACGGCGGGGCGCAGGGCGAGGGCTGGTGTGTGCATGCAAAGAAGCATAGCGCCACGGCAACCGTCATCTTTTGCTTTCGCGGGAAAGCGCCAAGAAAACCCGGAGGCTTGGCGGGGCACGGCTGGGCGCGACTGTCGAGACATTACTGCTGCAAGCAGTGGATGTTTTCGACAAGCCTCCATGGACGGATTCACGGCGTGTCGCGCGCGGCCATGCCCCGCCAAGCCCGCGCGGTGCTACCGCACGTCCTTCTTGAAGGGTTCCCGTCGCTCAGCCAGCGAGCTTCTTCTTCACCAACGCCGACACCAGGCCCATGTCCGCCTGGCCGGCCAGTTGCGGCTTCAGCACGCCCATCAGCTTGCCCATGTCTGCCGCCGAGGCCGCGCCGGTGGCGGCGATGGCGGCGTCGATCGCGGCCAGGATCTCGGCCTCGTCCAGCCTGGCCGGCAGGTAGCCGTCGATCACCGCCAATTCGGCACGCTCCACCGCGGCCAGGTCCTCGCGGCCGGCGGATTCGTACTGCGAGATCGAATCCTTGCGTTGCTTGACCATCTTTTCCAGCACCGCCAGCACGATGGCGTCGGTGATCTCGATGCGTTCATCGACCTCGCGCTGCTTCAGCGCGGCGTTGATCAGGCGGATGGTGGCGAGCTTTTCCTTGTCGCCGGCCTTCATCGCGGCCTTCATGTCGTCGGTGAGTTGTTGTTTCAGGCTCATGGCGGTGGACTCCAAAGGTTTTCGGAAACACAAAAAGCCGACCCGCTGGCGCGTGGTCGGCTTCGGTTCGCAACGTGAAGCGGACGCCGCGCAGCGCGCGGGCGTGCCGGCTCAGTACAGGCGCTGGCGCTTGGTGACGTCGCGCGAACTGCGGCGCAACTGGCGCTTCACCGCGGCGGCGGCCTTGCGCTTGCGCTCCTGGGTCGGCTTTTCGTAGAACTCGCGCTTGCGGGTTTCGGCCAGCACGCCGGCCTTCTCGCAGGTGCGCTTGAAGCGACGCAGGGCAAACTCGAAAGGCTCGTTTTCGCGAACTTTGACGCTGGGCATCTTGGAATCTCTGGGGTGAAAACCCGGCGATGGCCGGGAGAGCCGCGCATTATAATGGCCCGATCAATCCGGATGCAAGCCGGGTTCCCCCCCTACTTTTCAGCGACCTGGCGGCATGCGCGTCCTTGGCATCGAGACTTCCTGCGACGAAACCGGCGTGGCGGTGTATGACACGGCGCGGACCGGCGCGGACGGCCTGCTGGCCCACGCGGTCTATAGCCAGATCGCCCTGCACGCCGAATACGGCGGCGTGGTGCCGGAACTGGCCAGCCGCGACCACGTGCGCAAGCTGCTGCCGCTGGTGCGGCAAACCCTTGACGAGGCAGGACTTTCCATCGCCGACCTGGACGGCGTGGCCTATACCGCCGGCCCCGGCCTGGTCGGCGCGCTGCTGGTCGGCGCCGCCGCCGCGCGCGCGCTGGCCTGGGCGCTGGACCTGCCGGCCATCGGCGTCCACCACATGGAAGGCCACCTGCTGGCCCCGCTGATCGAGAACGACGCGCCGCCGCCGCCGTTCGTGGCCCTGCTGGTCTCCGGCGGGCATACCCAGCTGGTCGCGGTGGATGCCATCGGCCAGTACCGCCTGCTGGGCGAAACCCTGGACGACGCCGCCGGCGAAGCCTTCGACAAGACCGCCAAGCTGATGGGCCTGCCCTACCCCGGCGGCCCGCAGCTGGCGAAACTGGCCGAACAGGGCACGCCGGGCAAGTACAAGTTCGCCCGGCCCATGACCGACCGCCCCGGCCTGGATTTCAGCTTCAGCGGGCTGAAAACCCAGGTGCTGCTGGCCTGGCGCGACAGCGACCAGGGCGAACGGACCCGCGCCGACATCGCCCGTGGTTTCGAGGACGCGGTGGTCGATACCCTGGCGATCAAGTGCGAACGCGCACTGGACGCAGCCGGCTGCGACACGCTGATCGTTGCCGGCGGCGTCGGCGCGAACCAGCGCCTGCGCGAAAAGCTGCATGCCATGGCGGAAAAACGCGGCGGCCGCGTCTGTTTCCCGCGCCCGGCGCTGTGTACCGACAACGGCGCGATGATCGCCTTCGCCGGCGCACTGCGCCTGCAGGCCGGCCAGCACGACGACGCGCAGGTGAAGGTGACGCCGCGCTGGGACATGGCGACGTTGCCGGTGATCGGGCCGGCGCGAGGCGGATAAGCCGGTAAGCTGCGGACATGGATACCGTCTTCATCGAAGCACTGGAAGCCGACGCCCTGATCGGCGTTTACGACTTCGAGCGCAATGCGCCGCAGAAACTGCGCTTCGATGTGGAAATGGGGTGCGACAATCGCAAGGCCGGCCACAGCGACGCGCTGGCCGACACCATCGACTACGCACGGGTGGCCGATGCCATCGCCGCAATCTGCGCGGCATCGACGTTCCAACTGGTCGAGGCCCTGGCCGAACGGATCGCCGCCGAGCTGCTGCGGCGTTTCCCCATCGAAACCCTGTCGCTGCGCGTGACCAAGCCCGGTGCGGTGCCGGCCGCGCGCGGCGTTGGCGTACGCATCGAAAGGCGGCGCGAATGAGTCGGCATGCCGGCGAGGAGCATCGTTACGTGCTGCTGCTGGGCAGCGGTACCGGCGAGGAAGCGCGCTTGCGCCGCGCGCGCGACGGGCTGAAGCAGCACGGACGCATCCTGGCCCGTTCCGGCGTGGTCCATGCGCCCAGCGTGGTGCCCGGCGACGGCCATCAATACGTCAACCAGGCGCTGCTGTTTTCCAGCGATCTGCCGCGCGTCGAGTTCGCGCCGTGGCTGAAGTCGCTGGAATGCAAGCTGGGCCGCACCGCCGAAGACGCGCCATGCATCATCGACATCGATCTGGTTGGCGAACGCGATGCGCATGGCGCTTCGCTGTGGGAAGACCCGGCGAAGCTGGAGCATGCCTTGTTCCGCGAATTGGTCGCCAGGGTCGTGCGGCGTTGATGGATGCCTACACGAACACCGACCTGCCGCCATCGACGGCCAGGATCTGCCCGGTGACGTAATCGTTGCCGTTCAGCAGCCAACTCACCGCCGATGCGATCTCCTCCGGCGTGCCTTGTCGCTGCAAGGGCACGCGCTGCGCCAGCAATTGCGGCGTTTCGGCTTTTTCCGCGTTCTCCGACCACAGGATATTGCCCGGTGCGACCGCGTTGACGCGCACTTCGGGGCCGAGTTCGCGTGCCAGTGATCTGGTCATCATCACCAGCGCGGCCTTGGCCATGCCGTAGATCGCGTGGCCGGGCAAGGGACGCTCGGCATAGATGTCGGCGATGCTGACGATCGCCCCGCCACTGGCCCGCAAATGCGGTGCGGCGGCTTGCGACAGGAAGAACGGCGCGCGTGCGTTGCTGGCGAACAGGTCGTCCCATTGCTGCGGCGTGGCAGTGCCGAACGGCGTGGCGTAGTACGCCGAGGCATTGTTGACCAGCGCGTCGAGCCGGCCGTAGTGGCCGACGGTTTTCGCCACCAGTTCCGGCAGGCGGTCGAATTCGCACAGGTCGGCTGGCAGCAGCAAGGTGCTGTGTGGACGCGCGGCTTCCAGTTCGGCGGCCAGTGCGCGGGCTTCGGCTGCCGAGTTGCGGTAGTGCAGGGCCAGCGCGTAGCCGTCCGCATGCAGGCGGCGGGCGATGGCCGCGCCGATGCGGCGGGCCGCGCCGGTGACCAGTGCGATGCGAAATGTTTCATCCATGCGCATCCTCTCTTGGCGGTGTCCGGGGTGGTGAGTCCGGGGCATTGTCGCGCATCGCCGCTGCACCATGCTGGTGCCGCCGCAACCGCGCTTGACGGAACCCCGGCTTGCGTGCATTTTGCGGTGGAAGCGCGCGCCCGACGCAGGGCCGCGCAACGCAACCGCAAGGGATGGAATGGACTGGTCGAAGTACCGCACATCCACGCATGACGAGCTGATCCAGGCCGATGGCCAGCCGCGTCCGGCCGCCAGGCGGCTGGTCGAATACCTGGCCGGGCTGTCCGGCCGCGAAATCGCCGAGCGCCAGGCCGCCGCCGACCTGGTCGCACGCATGCAGGGCATCACTTTCACCGTGTATTCGGACGGCAAGAACGTTGACCGCACCCTGCCGTTCGACCTGATCCCGCGGGTGATCCCGCTGACCGAATGGCAGCGCACCGAGGCCGGGCTGAAGCAGCGCATGGCGGCGCTGAACCTGTTCATCGGCGACATCTACGGCAAGCAGCAGATCGTCAAGGACAAGGTGTTCCCGGCGATGCTGCTGAAGGATTCAGTCAACTTTCGCCCGCAATGCGTGGGCATGAAGCCGCCGCTGGGCGTGTGGGCGCACATCTGCGGCAGCGATCTGGTGCGCGACGGCAACGGCACCTTGTACGCGCTGGAGGACAACCTGCGCATTCCTTCCGGCGTCAGCTACATGCTGGAAAACCGCATGGTGGCCAAGCGCGTGTTCCCGGAACTGTTCGAGACCAGCTCGATCCTGCCGGTGGACGAGTATCCGTCGCAGCTCTACGACACCCTCGCCGCGCTGTCGCCGCGCCCCGGCGACACGCCGGTGATCGCACTGCTGACGCCGGGCATTTTCAACAGCGCCTATTTCGAACATGCGTATCTGGCCCAGGCGATGGGCATCGAACTGGTCGAAGGCAGCGACCTGTTCGTCGATGACGACGACTGCACCTACATGCGCACCGTGTATGGCCCGCAGCGCGTTGACGTGATCTACCGGCGCGTCGATGACATGTTCCTGGATCCGGAAGCCTTCCACCCGGATTCGGTGCTGGGCGCGGCCGGCCTGCTGCGCAGTTGGCGCGCCGGCAAGGTGGCGCTGGCCAACGCGCCGGGCGCGGGCGTGGCCGACGACAAGGTGGTGTTCGCCTACGTGCCGAAGATGATCAAATACTACCTCGGCGAGGACGCGATCCTGCCCAACGTGCCCAGCTTCCTGTGCCACAACAAGAAGGATCGCGAGCATGTGCTGGCGAATCTCGACAAGCTGGTGGTCAAGCCGGCCAACGAGTCCGGCGGCTACGGCATGCTGATCGGCCCGCGCGCGAGCAGGAAGGAACGCGAGAAATTCCGTGGCTTGATCGAAAAGAATCCGCGCAACTACATGGCGCAACCGACGCTGGCGCTTTCCACCGCGCCGATTCTGGATGGCGAAGGTCCGTCGCCGCGGCACATCGACCTGCGCCCGTTCATCCTGTCGCGCAAGGACACCTACGTCACCACCGGCGGCCTGACCCGCGTGGCGATGGTGAAAGGCTCGCTGGTGGTCAACTCCTCGCAGGGCGGCGGCGCCAAGGACACCTGGGTGGTCGATGAATCCGACGACGGACTCTATGAAAGCCGGGGAGGGAACGCCTGATGCTTTCCCGCGTTGCCGACAATCTTTACTGGTTCAGCCGCTACGTGCGCCGCGCCGAGAACACCGCGCGCCTGGTCGGCGTGGGCAGCCAATTGCAGCTGGATCTGCCGCGCAGCGCGCGCTTCGCGTGGCGGCCGATGATCGACACCGTGGGCGCGGGCGAAACCTTCGTCGAGTGCCACCCGCAGGCCGGCGACGACATCGCCGATGCCGAAGTGGTGCGCTTCCTGCTGCTGGACGAACGCAATGCTTCGTCGTTGCGCAGCTCGATCGATGCCGCCCGCGAAATCCTGCGCGGCATCCGCGACACCCTGCCCTCGGAAGTGTGGGAAGCGGTCAACGACCTGCACCTGGACATCGACGCCAACGGCGAGCGCTGCCTCGGCCGCCGCTACCGCATCGACTTCCTTGGTCGCATGATCGACGGCTGCCTGAAGGTGTCCGGCCTGTTGTCGGCCAATGTCAGCCGCGACATCGGCTACCGCTTCCTGCGCCTGGGCACCGCGCTGGAACAGGCCGACATGACCACGCGCATCATCGACGCCGGCGCGTCCGGCCTGGTCACCCCGCGCAGCCCGGACGATCTGGAAACCTTCCAGAACCTGCAATGGGCGGCGGTGCTGAAATCGCTGGCCGCCTACCAGATGTTCCGCCGCCACATCCGCCAGCGCGTCAACCCGGAACTGGCGCTGCGCTTCCTGCTGCAGAACGAGGAATTTCCGCGCAGCGTGCTGTTCTGCCTGGAACGCGCGCAACAAGCCCTGCCCGGCATGCCCACCCGCCCACCGGTGCGCCGGCAACTGAACAAGACCGTCGAACTGATCCGCAAGGCCGACCCGGCCGCGCTGGTGGCAAAAGATCCCGCCCCGTTCATGGACCGCATCCAGCGGGAACTGGGCAAGCTGCACGGCGCGATCGCCGAGGGGTTTTTCCCGGGCTGAAACCAGGACAACCGGCGCCGGCACCGCCTTGACATCATGATGCAGCCGCATCATGATGCGCCCATGCGCACCACCATCGACCTGCCCGAAGACCTGCACCGCATCGCCACCAGCCTGGCGCGCCATGAAAAGCGCAGCCTGGGCCAGATCGTGGCGGAGTTGATGCGGCGCGGCTTGGAGGTGCCGGAAGCGCCGATGTATCAGGTGAAGGAGCCGCAGGCGGTGTATCGCATCGACGAGGAAACCGGCTTGCCGGTGGTGCGCTCGTCGCGCCCGATCACTGCCGAGGACGTCAAGGCGCTGGAAGACGAACCGTGAGTCTGTTTCGCGGGCGCGCCGTGTTGCTGGACGGCAACGTGCTGGTTGCCCTTTCCGATGAAAAACATGTCCACCACGCCATCGCGCGGCGATGGTTTCTAAGTCTGGATTTGCCCTTCGCGACCTGCCCGATCACCCAGGGCACCTTGTTGCGGCTGATGCTGGTCACCGGTGCGGTCGGCAAGATGACGGAAGCCATCAGTGTGCTGCGTGAACTGGTGGGCCACCCGCGCCACCGCTTCTGGCCCGATTCGCTGGACTACCTGCAAACCGACATGAAAGGCGTGTTGGGCCACAAGCAAGTGACCGATGCGTACCTTGCTTCACTGGCGCGCAAACACGGCGGCAAGCTGGCGACTTTCGACCAGGGGCTCGCCGCTTTGCACCCAGACGTGGTCGAATTGCTCGAATGAACAACGCTTTCGACCTGCCGCCCCCCGATGCCGACGCGCTGGCGCACAGCGCGCGGCTGGTCGCGAGCCTGCGCGAGGAAATCGCCGGGCTTGGCAGCATCCCGTTCTCGCGCTTCATGGAGCGTTGCCTGTACGCGCCGGGGCTGGGTTATTACAGTGCCGGCAGCGCCAAGTTCGGCGAGGCCGGCGATTTCGTCACTGCCCCGGAACTGGGCCCGTTGTTCGCCGCCTGCGTCGCCGAGGCCGTCGCGCCGGTGTTGCGGCAATTGGGGCCGGAGGCGCAGTTCGTCGAAATCGGCGGCGGCAGCGGCGCCTTTGCCGAAACCGCGCTCAAGCGCCTGCTGCAACTGGATGCGATGCCGGCGCGCTACGCGATCCTGGAGCCTTCCGCCGACCTGCGCGCACGCCAGCGCGAACGCCTGCGTGCGCACCTGACGCCGCTGGTGTTCGACTGCGTGGAGTGGCTGGACGCGCCGCCCGACGAAAAATGGAGCGGCGTGCTGTTCGCCAACGAGGTGATCGACGCGCTGCCGACGCCGCGCTTCGTGATCCGCGATGGCGAAGTGTTCGAGGAGGGCGTGGCGCTGGATGGCGAAGGCCGCTTCATCCGCCATGATCGCCCCGCCGACGCGTTGCTGGCGGCGGCGGTGCGCCACGTCGAACGCGACGTGAAGCGCAGCTTCCCCGACGGCTACCGTTCCGAACTGCTGCCGCAGCTGCCGTACTGGTTGCAGGCGGTGATGGGCGGCCTGCAAGGCGGCGCGATGCTGTTCATCGACTACGGCTATCCGCGCGGCGAGTACTATCTGCCCGAACGCGACGACGGCACCTTGCGCGCGTTCTACCGCCATCGCATCCACAACGATGTCTATGCCTGGCCGGGTTTGCAGGACATCACCGCGTCGGTGGATTTCACCGCCGTGGCCGAGGCCGGCACCGGCGCGGGTTTCGACCTGGCCGGTTATTGCACGCAGGCCGGCTTCCTGCTCGGCAACGGGCTGGCCGAGCGTTTGCAGGAAGTCGAAGCACGCAACGACGCGGCGCTGTCGCTGAAATTCGCCAACGAGGCGAAGAAGCTGACCCTGCCGACCGAAATGGGCGAACGTTTCCAGGTCATCGGCTTCCAGCGCGATGTCGAGTTCGGCGCGGCGTTCCTTTCCGGCGATCTGAGTTGGCGGCTGTGAGCGCGCCGATACTCAAGCCGCTGCGCCACCCGGAATTCTGGTTGTGCCTGTGGTGGCTGGCAGTGGCCCTGGTCGTCGTCGCCTGCCTGATGCCAGCGCACGACTTGCCGCCGATACCGGAGGGCAGCGACAAGCTCGAACACATGCTGGCGTTCTTCCTGCTGTCTGCCAGCGCCGTGCAGTTGTACGCAACACGGCACGTGCTGATCTTCGTCGCCATCGGCCTGCTGCTGCTCGGCATCGGCATCGAATGGGCGCAAGGCGCATTCACCGCCGACCGCGCGGCGGATCCGTTCGACTTCCTCGCCGATGCCATCGGCGTTGCGCTCGGCATGGCGACCGCGCTGACGCCGCTGCGCGACCTGTTGCTGCGGCTGGATGGTCGCCGCGATTGAGCCTGCGCGCATTCCCGTGAATCGCGTAGTGCGGGTCTTGACCCGCCATTGCTTGGATCAAGCCGCGTTGCAACTGGATCCCGGCTTGGCGATCCATTCGCCTGTTGAAAGCCGACGGGATGACGTGTTCACGTGATGAGGGATTTTGGCGCCTTGCGCTCCCATGCGTGGCGAACCAGTTGTTGCACGAACTTGGGCTTGGCCTTGGTCAATGAGATGCGAACGCCTACCGTCTTCTTGCCCCAAGTCAGGGGTTCGACAGCCTCCGGGTGGAGAACGATTGCCATGTCCCGTTGCTCATCGCCAACAAATACATGAGCGAATTTCTCGCCCGGCGGCACGGTCACGAAAATCTTGCCTTTCACGCGGAATGAGGCGTAGTGGAAATGAGGTTCTTCCGTGGTCTCCGGCAAAGAGAGTGCATAGGCTCGCAGTTGCTCAATCTGCATGATGAGAATCTCCTCTGCGATCCAATATGAAATTGGTGGAAATACCGTAGGTGGATCAAAACCGGCGGCTCTATATCCGCCCTCCGCCATCAATCATCGTAAGCCGCCAGATAGGCGTCCAGCTTCTGCCGCTGCAGCAGCGCGTTGGCGTCGTCCCACGAAATGCCGCGTTTGCCGCGCAGGCTTTCCAGCACGCGGACGATGGCCAGTTCCACTTCCGGCGCGGTGACGCGCTCGCCTTGCGCGCGTCGCCAGTCGATGGCGTCGAACAGCACGGCGTTGGCCTGCGCGTAATCCAGTGGCGTGCGCGCGCCGTTGGCCGCTTGCCACTTGTCGCTGGCCAGCACGCCGTTGACCTGCGATTGCAGCAGGAAGGTGGCGCGGCCGTACAACTTCAGGTTGCTCGGTTGCACTGCGGTCATGGTGTTGCCGACCACGCGGCCCAGCTTGGCCATGATGCCGGTGGAATGCGCATTGAGCAGCATCTTCAGGCCCAGGGTCTGGCTGACCTGCAGCGGGTCGTGGGCGAAGGGCACGGTGAAGTCGAGTACCGCGGTTTGCGGTGAAGCGGCGCGTGCCGCTTCCACCGATGCGGCCGGCAGCGGCGCATTGCCGACGTGGATGATCAGCGGAGCGATGCCGCGTTCGGCGAAGGCACGCAGCCACGCTTCGCCGATCTGCGGCGATTCGTCGCCCAGCAGGATCATCGCGCCGGTGTCGCCGGCCGCAGGGCCGAAACGTTCCCGGTTGTTCTGCGAGAACGACAGGTCGTACAAGCGTTGCTGTTCCGCGCCGGCATTGGCCAGGCTGCGTTGCGCAGCGGCGTGCAGCCAGGTGTCGGTGATTTCCGTGTCGAACGGCTTGGCATACAGCGCCGGGTCGAGGCCGTGGAAAGGCCGGTGCAGCAGCACGGCCCATGCGCGGTCGGGGCTGTCTGTCGGCGCCCACACCTGTATCCACGATTTGCGCTCCGCCGCATCCACGCGATCCAGCGGCGCAAGGCGGAAGGTCGGCGAGCGTTCGGTCACGTCAACGAACACCGCCATCATCGCGCGCTGCGCCAGATAGGTGCTGCGGCGGCCGTTGGCGTAGGCGGAAGATTCGTTGTCCGTCCACGCGGCCAATTGCGGCGCGGTGGCGGCAATGGTTTGTTGCAACGTGGAGAAATCGCGCAGGCGCGAGGCCAGGGTCGCGTTTTCGTCGAAGCCCAATGCGGCCAGTTCCTTCGCCGAGAGCACCGGTTTCAGCAGCGCGTGCAAGGCGTCTTCCATCGCCACGCCCAGCGCATACAGGCTGGTGGTGGTGGCCTGCATGCGGGTGGAGCCGGTGATCGACTGCGGCCCGGTCGCCAGCATGATCTTGCTGATGCCGGCGTGTTCGATCACTTCGCGGCTGCGCTCGAACGGCAGCAGCACCGCGTCGGGGTTGTTGTAAACGAACCAGGTTTTTGCCGGGTTGTTGCCGTTGACCGCCGCGCCTTCCTTCGCGGTGCCGATCACCGCCGAGGTTTCGCCACCTTCGGTCACCGCGAAAACCGCATCGTCCTTCACGATGCCGTTGTCGTGCAGTTGCAGCTTGCCGATCAGTTGCAGATCCTCGAAGCCTTCCAGCGAGGACACCAGCGCGCGATCGCCGCCGGTGATCTCGCCGCGCACGCGGTTCTCGATGCCGGGATAGGCTTTCTGCACTTTCTTCCAGACCCTGGCATCGCGCGCCACGCGCTGCCAGAACGGGCGGTACAGGCCGCTTTCCAGCGTTTCGGCCAGGCGCCCGGTCGAGCCGGTGCCGTAGAAATAGACGCGATGGCCGCTGCGCAGCGCGTCCTGCATCGCCTGCGAGGCGGCTTGCAGTTTCTGCAGGCGCACCGGGTCGTCGGCAACCGCGTTCATCGTCGCGGCCACGTCGCGATCGACCGCGAACAGGGCTTGCAGCCCCGCCGTGGTGTCGCCGGCGATGCGCCGGCTCAGGTCCATCGTCTGCGGATGGCGCTGTTCGGTCAGCAGCGTGTGCAACTGGAACTGGGTCTTGTTGGCGACGTAATCCACCGATTGCCCGGACGGCGTGATGCCGAGCAGCTTGAGCACGTCGTCCTGCGCGGCTTGCCGCGCCTGCGCATGGGCGGCGAGGCCGGCGAACAACAGCACGGAGAAGACGAGCTTGCGTTTGCGAAGGCGCGACATGACGGTTCCTCGGTTCATGGGACAAGTGTGATGCGATCCAGCACCCACATCTGCGGGCGGAAATCGCCGCTGAAGCGGATGCACAGGGATTGTTGGCCGTCGATTGCGCGCGACAACGGTGCGCGCAGAGTGATGAAGCCGTCGGCGTCCGGCCGTGCCGGCAATGGCGCGCCGGCCACGGTGTCGCCGTCGCAGGAACCGGCACGCACGTCGAGTTCACCGTGCGCGCTGCGCGCGGGCAGGAACTTGCGCGCGGCGTCCTCCTTCGCGCTCTGGTTGATCGCGTAGGGCAGGCGGCCAACGCGCACTTCGACAGCGGCGATGCCTCGCAACGGCGCGTCCGGCCATTGCCAGCACGGCTGCATGATCGCGACGTTGAACAGCGCGCGTTCGCCATCGCGCGTGGTGTCGTCCTGCATGCGCAGCACCGGGCCGCTGGCGGTACAGGGTTGCAGTTGTTCGTCGCTGCGGGTCAGCAGGCTGGCAGCGGTCAGACGGAATTCGTCGGCGCGTTGCAGCGGCATGCCATTGCCGAAAGCCGCTGCCTTGACGGTGACGGGAAGCGGAAGATGCAGCGCCAGCGGCTGGCGCTCGACATCCTTGACGGTCGGCGCTTCATGACGCGGCGAGTCTTTCGTGGGTTCGCTGCCATCCAGCGTGTAGTGCACGGCATAACCCAGCGGATTGCGCAGGCCGATGTTCGCCTCGTGGAGGGACTTGCCGGGCCCGATGTCCAGCAGCACTTCGAACGGCGTGCGTGCCGAGTTCACGCCGAGTTTTTCGTAGCGCACATTCCATGCCGGCAGGCGTTGCAGGAAATCCGGATAATTCTTCCTGTCCTTCGGCGTCCAGCCGGTTTCCGCCACGGCGAGAAGCCGCGGAAAGCTGTTGTGTTCCACCGCCGAAAAACGCACGTCGTCGGTGGTCCACATGTTGGCTTGCAAACCGAGAACGTGCTTGCGTTGTGCAGCGTTCAACGCATCGGGCACCGGCTCGAACCAATAGAACTTCCTCATCGGGATCAGTCGGGGCCTGGGCCGGCCACCGGGTTCGTTCGGCGAATCGGTTTGCAGGTAATCCAGGTACAGGTCCGTGGTCGGCGACATCACCACGTCATGGCCTTGTTTCGCCGCTTCGATGCCGCCTTCGATGCCGCGCCACGACATGACCGTGGCGTCGGGGGCCAGACCACCTTCGAGGATTTCGTCCCAGCCGAGCAGGCGCTTGCCGTGCGCATGCAGGAGGGTTCCCAGCCGGTGGATGAACCAGCTTTGCAGCGCGGCTACGTCCTTCAGGCCCAGCGCGCGCATTTTTTCCTGCACTTGCGGCGAGGCTTCCCACTGGTCCTTGATCGCCTCGTCGCCGCCAACGTGGACGTATTGGCCGGGGAACAGTTGCGCCACTTCGGCGAACACGTCGTCGAGGAAAGCGAACGTCGCATCATCGACGTTGAAAAGGTTGGAATGGATGCCGCGATCGGGCGATACCGGGATGGCCTTGCCTTCCGTACCGAGTTGCGGATACGCGGCGATGGCGGCGGTGGCGTGGCCGGGCAGGTCGATTTCCGGCACCACGGTGATGTGACGCGCGGCGGCGTAGGCGACCACGTCGCGGATATCGTCCTGCGTGTAGAAGCCGCAATAGGGCTTCGCCTGGCCGGTCGCGGCGTCGATGCCGGCATCGCCGACGGGAACGCGACAGCCGCCAACTTCGGACAGCTTCGGATGCTTCCTGATTTCGATGCGCCAGCCCTGGTCGTCGGTCAGGTGCCAATGGAACACGTTGAGCTTGTGCAGCGCCATCGTGTCGAGAATCTTCTTGACCTGGTCCACGCTCTGGAAATGCCGCGCCGAGTCGAGCATGTAGCCGCGCCAGTGAAAGCGTGGTGCGTCGGTGATGTGCAACTCCGGCAGCGTGGCCTGTTCGCCATCGGCCTGCGTCAGCAATTGCCACAGCGTGACCGCGCCGTAGAGCAGGCCGGCTTCGTCACTGGCCTGAATGTCGATGCCGTTGGCGTCGATGTCCAGCGAATAGCTTTCCGGCGCAGGCGCGACGGTCCGGATGATCTTGAGACGGATGCGGCCATCGGGCGATTGTGGCAGCGAGGCCTTCTTCGCCAGTGTCAGAAAGCCGTTGAAACGTTCGGCCACGCGGCGTTCGATCTCGCCCTGGGCATCGAGGGCGGTACCGGCATCGACGATGAAGACGCCATTGCCAATCCGCATCGACGCCGGCAGCGGAATCAGCGAGGGCGCGATGGGTGTATCGGTAGCCGGGGCCGGGCCGGCCAGCAGCGACAGGCAGATGATCAACGGCGCGAATGGGCGCATGCGGTTCATGGCTCTGATCGTGTCGGGTGGATTATCCGACTATCGGGTATGGTTTGCTCGTCAATCCGCTGGAGCAGGGCGCATGTCGAAATTCAAGCAAATGATCCTGTTGTACGCATTGGCCTTCGCAGGCCCGCTGCACGCAACCGGACTCCCGCATGCTGCACCGCAACCAGGCATCGAAGTCCTGCTGCAGGAGCGCGCCGGTGAATTGAAGGGCAAACGCATCGGCCTGGTCACCAACATGACCGGCGTGGACCGGCAATTGCGCAGCGATGTCGATTTGCTGGCTGCACGCAAGGATTTGAAACTGGTCGCCTTGTTCGGCCCGGAGCACGGCGTGCGCGGCGATGTGCAGGCGGGCGATCATGTCGCTTCCTCGCGCGATGCGGCGACCGGCCTGCCGGTGCACAGCCTGTACGGCGAGCACCGCGAACCGACCGCGGAGATGCTGCGCGGCATCGACCTGCTGCTGTTCGACATACAGGATGTCGGCGCGCGCTATTACACCTATCCCTATACGCTGGCCAACCTGTTGCGCGCGGCGAAGAAGAGCAACATCCCGGTGTGGGTGCTGGACCGGCCCAATCCGCTGGGCGGCAAGAGGGTCGAAGGTCCGGTGCTGGAGCCGGCATTTTCGTCCTTCGTCGGCATGTTCGCGATTCCCGTGCGCCATGGCCTGAGCATTGGCGAACTGGCGCGGCTGTTCAACGAGGAATTCGGCATTGGTGCGCAGTTGACCGTGGTGAAGATGCACGGCTGGCAACGCAGCGATGCGGAACCGGGCGGCGCGCTGCCGTGGGTACCGCCGTCGCCGAACATGCCCACGCGCGACACCGCGCTGGTCTATCCGGGCACGGCCCTGCTCGAAGGCACCAATGTTTCCGAAGGGCGCGGTACCACGCGGCCATTCGAGATCCTTGGCGCGCCGTTCGTCGATGCGCGCTTGCTGGCCGACAAACTCAATGCCCTGGATTTGCCCGGCGTGCGTTTTCGGCCGACCTGGTTCACGCCGAGTTTTTCCAAGCATGCGGGCAAGTTGTGCGGCGGCGTGCAGGTACACGTGCTTGACCGCGAGGCCTATCCGTCGTTCCTTGCCGGGTTGGCGGTGGTGAAGGTTCTGCACGACCTGTATCCGCAGCAGTTTCGTTTCCAGTCCGACATGCCGGGCGCATCGCCGGGGTTCTTCGACAAACTGGCCGGCAATGCATGGTTGCGCGAAGCGATCGAGCGCGGCGATTCGCTGAAGGCGATGGAGGCGCGCTGGTCGCCGGGATTGCGGGAGTTCGAGGAAGTGCGGCGGCGGTATTTGTTGTATCCGTAGAAATTGCCCGTCATTCCGTCAACGCGATCCTGTCCAACACCCACATCGCCGGCCGCGTGTCGCCGGTGAAATAGACGCACAGGTCGGCGGTGGCCGGCTTCGATGCTTGCAGCGTTGCCTTCAGGGTGACGAAGCCATCGGCATCGGGTTGCGCCGGCAGCGGCACGCTGGCCAGGGTTTCGCCTTCGCAGCCGGCGCGGATCACCAGCTCGCCGTGCGCGGTCTGCGCCGGTTGGAACTTGCGGTGTTTTTCCTCGTGCGCCAACTGGAAGTTGTACGGGATGCGCCCTGCGCGCGCTTCGATGGTGCCGGTCTTGCTCAGGTCGGCCCGCTTCCACGCCCAGCATGGCTTGAACAGATTGACCGCGAAGACCGCGCGTTCGCCATCGCGCGGACCGTCGTCTTCCAGCCGCCAGCGTGCGCCGCCGTTGCAGTCTTCCAGTTGCGCGTTGTTGCGCCGGGTTGCACCGGCGACCGGCAGCGGCGTGAACGGCGTCCTGGCGTAGGCAATGCCGGCGGCTTGGTAGCGTTGCAATTGCGCCGGCAGGCGCGTCATGAAATCCTCGTAGTTCCTGTTCGCGGCCGGCGACCAGCCCACTTCGGCCAACGCGGCCAAACGCGGGAAGACCATTTCCTGCAAACGCGCGTGACTGCGCCGATGTTCGGTCCACACGTTCGCCTGCACGCCGAGGATGTGCTTCTGCTTTTCCGCTGGCAGCACGGCCGGCACCGGTTCGAAACCATAGACATCCTGCAGCGTGACCGGATTCGGCTGGCCGGGCGCGTCGTCCGGCGAAGCAGTCAGCGGATGGTCGAAATACAGCATCGGCGAGGGCGACATCACCACGTCGTGGCCCTTGTTGGCGGCATCGATACCGCCTTCGATGCCGCGCCACGACATCACCGTGGCCGAGGCCGGCAGCGGGCCTTCGAGGATTTCGTCCCAGCCGAGCAGGCGCTTGCCGTGCGCGGCGAGGAATTTCTCCAGCCGTGCGTTCAACACGCCCTGCATCGCCATTTCGTTGTTCGCGCCGGCCGCCTTCATGTGCTGCTGCACGCGCTGCGAGGCCTCCCACTGGTCCTTGACCGCCTCGTCGCCGCCGATGTGCACGTAGGCGCCGGGGAACAGGTCGATCATTTCGGCGAGCACGTCCTCGATGAACCGGTACGTGCTTTCCTCGGTGTTGAACAGGTTGGTGTAAACGCCCCATTCGTTGCCGACCGCCGGCGTGGGGAAACCATCCACGCCCAGTTGCGGATACGCGGCAATCGCGGCGGTGGCGTGACCGGGCACGTCGAATTCCGGTACCACGTCGATGTGGCGCGCGGCGGCGTAGGCAACCACGTCGCGGATTTGTTGTTGCGTGTAATGGCCGCAATACGGCGCGGGTTTTACCGCCGGATCCGCGCTGGCGGGGATGCGGCAACTGCCGACTTCAACCAGTTTTGGATACTTCCTGATCTCGATGCGCCAACCCTGGTCGTCGGTCAGGTGCCAGTGGAAAACGTTGAGCTTGTGCAGCGCCATCTGGTCGAGCAGTTGCTTGACTTCATCGACCGACCAGAAATGCCGTGCCGAATCCAGCATCAGGCCGCGCCAGCCGAAACGCGGCGCATCGGTGATGTGCAGTGCCGACAGCGCGACCTCCGCGCCTTCGCCCTGCGTCAGCAATTGCCACAGCGTGATCGCGCCGTAAAACAAGCCGCGTTCGTCAGCGGCGCTCACGGTGATGCCATCGGGCTTGATGTCCAGTGTGTAGCTTTCCGGCGCGGCATGCTCCGAAGCGGAATTTCCCGCAGCAGCCAGCGCGAAGCAGATGCCGGCTTGCCTGCCGTCACCGGCTGGCAGCGCCGGGCGCCTGGCCTGGGCGAGGAACGCATTGAAGCGCTCGGCCACACGCTGCGCGGCTTCTCCTTCTGCGTGCAGTGCTGTTTTTGCATCGACGATGAAGACGCCTTCGCCGGTTTGCATCGAAACCGGCAAGGGAATCAACGCGGGCCTGATCGGCGTGGCGGTGGCATCAGGGGTTGCCGGTTTGCATGCCGTCAGCGGCAGCAGCAAGGCCAGCAACAGAGCAGGAAGAAAGGCGGGCGAAGGTTTCATCGGGACTCCGATTGCAGGCGTGTGGCGCAGGGTGCAAAAGAAAACGGGTCCGGGCAAGCCCGAACCCGTTGGAGGGAGCATCGACGATGCGATACCCGCGTCAGAACTTGTAACGCAGACTGGCGTAGTACTGCCGGCCGTTCATGTAGAAGCGCAGCGGCAGGTGACCGACGCCCTGCACGTCGTTGTAGTACTTCAATTGCGGATTGTTCAAGTTCAGGCCGTCCAGGCTCAGGCTCAGGTGGTCGTTGATCTTGAAGCCGACCGATGCCGACAACGTGCCGAAATCATCCTGGTAGAAGTAGTTGCCGCGGGTCACGCCGGCATAGAACTCCGAGCGGAAGGTGTAGCCGACGCGTGCATTGAAGCGTTCGTTCTCGAAGAAGGCCGACGCATTCCAGGTCTGCTCCGAGGTGCCGTTGAGCGGGCCGCCACCCTTGGTTTCGCCGTCCGCCCAGGTGTAGTTGGCGGCGACGCCGAAAAGCTCGCCGATCGGCTGCTGCCACGCCAGTTCCGCGCCCTTGAGCCTGGCGTCGGTGTTGTAGGGCTGCGACACCTCATAGTCGGCATAGACATCGGTGCCGGCGGCCGAGCTCGCGGTCATGTCCTTGTAGTTGCCGGTCACGGTCTGGAAGTTCACGTAGTCCTTCATGTCCATGTAGAACACGCTGGCGGACAACAAGGCGCGCGGGGCGAAATACCATTCCAGCGCCGCATCGAAGTTGGTCGAGACGATCGGCTTCAGATCCGGGTTGCCGCCGCTGCCGCTGTGGGCCAGGTCGTTCAAGGTCAGGGTGCCGGCCAGCGCCGAATAATCCGGGCGGGTCAGCGTCTGCGAAACCGCGAAGCGGCCGACCAGGCTGTCGCTGATGTCGAACTTCAGGTTGGCGCTGGGCAGCAGCTTGCCGTAGTCGTTTTCCGCGGTGGTCGGCACGTAAACGCCGAAAGCCGAGCTGGTGATCGCGCCGGACGGCAGCACGGTGCCTTCGGCCGGGTAGCCCAGATCCTGGTTGTAGTTCACCGTGGTATCGGTCCTGACGTAACGCAGGCCGACGTTGCCGCTCCAGCGATTGCCTTCGAAATTGGCCTGCACGTAGGCAGCGGCGTTCTTTTCCTTCACCCCGTAGAGGCCGAAATAGTAATTGCGCACCACCGGGTCGGAGTACAGCGAGCTGGCGATGATCGCGTCGAGTTGTTCCGGGCTGTACTGCCAGATGTCGGTCGGGAAGTTGCCTCCCAGGCCGTTGGCGTAGTCGCCGGGATAGTAGCTGTAGGTGGTCGGATAGGCGTCGATGTTCAGCACATCCGCATACGCCCAGTTCGGGCCGCCGTTGGTGTGGCTCCTGCTTTCACGCTTGTGCTCGGCGTAACGCAGGCCGAAGTCGATCGAATCCAGCACGCCGTCGCCGAACCAGGTGGCATCGGCGGCGAACCAATCTTCCTTGTCCAGCACGTTGACGTTGCTGTTGCCCCAGATCCAGCCCACGCCGCTGGTGTAGGCATCGACCAGGTTCCACGAGATGGGGCTGCTGGCACCGTTGAGGCTGTAGCTGGCGCCCGATGCGCCGGTATTGGTTTCGAAGCCGATTTCCTCGGCCGACTTGCCGTGGCCCTGGGTGGTACCGGCCTGGAACTTGATGTCGAGCTTCTCGCTGGCGGCCCAGTCGGCATCCGCGGTCAGGTATCGGGTATCGGAGCCGGAACCGGGGCGATAGATCTGGTCATAGACGCCATAGGTGGCGTAGTCGCCGCTCCAGCTTGCGCCGGTCAACACGCCATTTTCGACGGTTGCGTTGTCCGGCGTCAGCGCCGGGATGAAGTTGGAACCCCACAGCATGTAGTTGCGGTTGAAGTTCCACGCCTTCAGCTTGGAATAGAAGCCGTTGAGGCTCAGCGACAGCGAGTCGGTGGGGCGGATTTCGATGCTGAGGGTGCCGCCGGTGCGGGTGCGCTTCTGCTCGAACAGGCTGGAACCGACCAGGCCCGGCGCCCACACGCCCGCAAGCGGGCCGCTGGCAATGGGCGCCCAGCTGAAGACTTCCTGGCCGTCGCGACGCAAGCTGCGCTCCTCGGAGAACCATTGCGCCATCACGCCGAAGGTGCCGGCGTCGTTCTTGAAGTTGAGCAGCGCATCGAGCTGCGGCTTGTTGTCGTCGGCCAGATCCGAATAGACGGTGCCGATCGAGCCGGCCATGGTGAACTTGTCGGCGAAATCCAGCGGCTTGCGGGTGATGATGTTGACCGAGCCGGCGCTGCCGCCTTCGACCAGCTTGGCCTGCGACGACTTGTTGACCACCACCGAGCTGACGATCTCCGATGGGAACAGCGAATAGCTGACGCTGCGGCCCACGGTTTCGAACTGGCTGAGGATGAACCAGTCGCCGCTGGCGACGGCATGGCCGTTGACCAGGGTCTGGGTCAGGCTGGGATTGGTGCCGCGCAGGCTGACGCGGTCGGCTTCGTCGAAACCGCCTTCGTCGGCGCTGGCCGAACCGATGTTGACACCGGGCAGTTCGCGCAGGGTGTCGGCCACGTTCCTGGCCGGCAGCTTGCCGATGTCTTCGGCAGTGACGACTTCGACGTGCGACTTGGCATCGCGCTTGACGTCGAGCGACTTTTCCACGCTGCCGCGGATGCCGGTGACGACGACGGCGTCCAGATCCTGCGCAGCGCTGGCCTGTGCTGCAGCCTCCTGCGCGCTTGCCTGCGCCGCCGCCAGGCACAGGCCGGTGAGGATGGCCGCCGAAAGTAGGGTTTGCTTGTGTTTCATGATGATCCCATCGCTGGTTGAGTGGAGGCGGTGGGCCGCCTTTGCCTGTTGGATGTTTTCTCGTGGTGGACGTTGCTTGCCACTGCCGGCACCCGCCGTGCCGGGGTGTTGCCTGACTGGTGCGGATCAGTTGCCATGGTCGATGCGTTTCAGGTACCAGTTGGCGGCACCGGTCACGCCCAGTTGCCCGTGCTCGACCAGGCGCACGGGAATGCGTTCCAGCGCCGCGCGCATCGGCCCCTTGTTGAGGTAGCGCGCGGTGAAGCTGCTGGCCATCAGGAAATCGCGGATCTGCGGCAGGAAGCCACCGGCCAGGCGGATGCCGCCTTGCGCACCAAACATCAGGGCCATGTCGCCGACGCTGCTGCCGAGCACGCCGCAGAAAATTTCCAGCGTTTCGCGCGCCAGCGGGTCGCTGCCGGTTTGTGCGGCGGTCGTGATCCCGCTTGGCGTGGACAAGGCCGGCGCGACGCCGCGCAGTTCGCACAGCGCGTTGTACAGGCGGGCGATGCCGGGGCCGGACAGCAGGTGTTCGGTGGAAACGCAAGGCTGGCGCTTCAGCAGATGCGCCAGCAGCGCCAGTTCGGTTTCGTTGCCGGCGGCGAGTGCGGCCTGGCCGGCCTCGGTGGCCAGCACGTGGCCGCGCTTGCCCAGCGGCAGCCACACCGCCGCGCCCAGACCCGTGCCCGGACCCAGCACCAGCACCGGGCCGGCGGCGGCTTCGTCGGGACCGGTGATGCGGAAGGTTTCCGCCGCCGGCAGCGTGGCGGCGGCATAAGCCACGGCTTCGAAATCGTTGACCAGGCGCAGGTCGGCCAGGCCGAGGCGGTCGCGGGTTTCGCGGATCGACAGCGGCCACGGCAGGTTGGTGGTGATGACGGTGCCGTCTTCCAGCGCGTAGCCGGCGCTGGCGATCACGCCGTGGTCGATGCGCGCGTCGCGCAGTCCGCCCTCAAGATTGGCCAGGAAATCGGCAATGAACACGTCCAGCGCAGGGTGGTCGGCGCAGGCGTACTTGCGGAAGGCCAGCACTTCGACCGACGCGCCTTGGGCGCTGACCACGGCCAGACGCACATGGGTGCCGCCGATGTCGGCGGCGAGGAACGGCGCGCCGTCGGCCAGCATGGCCGGTTCCGTGGATTGTCCAAGCGTTGCGCTCATCTTGCCGGTGCCGCCCGTGTGTTCGCCCCGATGGGCGTGTTGGTGGAGTTTGAGCACACGAAGACAACGATGTCAAAGCGTTGTCGCGCATCCGTGTCGTGAGCGGTCACATTGACAACATCCATTGCTGTTAATTTTCATTAACACGCTATATTGTTCCCGAAATGGCGATTATTTGCCGGGGTTTCGCTGCAGTGCAACGTTGTTTCCGCGCGGCCTTGCAATGGGTTTTCGTTGTCATCCACAGCAGGACCCGCCATATTGGATACCGGCCGCACTGGTGAAGCAGGAGAAAATATGACAACGTTGGCATCAGGCATTCGATCCAACCCGCCCGCGCAGGTGCGACGCAAGCCGCGATGAGGCTTTGCCGGGAAGGCCCGGCAGCGACTTGCGTCGCTCCTGCGGTCGTCCCTGCACAAACGCGGGCGCGGGCACGAAGATCGCGTCATCACCACAAGGCAAACCCACCATGCGCAGAGCCACCATCAAGGATGTTGCCAAACATGCCGGCGTGTCGCTGAAGACCGTCTCGCGCGTGATCAACAACGAGCCCTCGGTGCAGGCGCCGACGCGCGACAAGGTGCGCCAGTCCATCGCCGAACTGAAGTACGAGCCGGACCCTTCGGCGCGCAACCTGCGCAGCGGCACGCCGTTCGTGATCGGGCTGGTCTATGACAACCCCAACCCGTACCACATCATCGGCATCCAGAACGGCGTGCTGGCCGCGTGCCGCGAAACCGGCTTCGGCCTGCAGATCCAGCCGGTGGATTCGACCTCGCCGATGTTGACCGACGATCTGGTCGACTTCGTGCGGCGTTCGCGCCTGGCCGGGCTGGTGCTGACCGCGCCGATGTCCGAACGCCGCGAACTGGTCGATGCACTGGCCGCACGCAACATCCCGCTGGTGCGCATCGTCGCCGCCACCGAGGATCCGGCCGATGGCCTGCCTTGCGTGTGGGTCGATGACCGCGACGCCGCCTACGAAATCACCGAACACCTGATCCAGCTCGGCCACCAGCGCATCGGTTTCTTGTGGGGCGGCGAGGAACACCGTTCCAGCGGCGAACGCCACGCCGGCTACGTGCAGGCGCTGAAGGATTACGACATTCCCTTCGACAAGCATCTGGTGGTGCCCGGCGACTACACCTTCGACGATGGTTTTCGCGGTGCGCGCCGGCTGCTGGCGCTGCGCGAACCGCCGACTGCGATCTTCGGCTGCAACGACGAAATCGCCTCCGGCGTGCTGGCCGCCGCGCGTTCGGGTGGCATCGAAGTGCCTTACGAATTGTCGATCGCCGGCTTCGAGGACAGCCCGTTCTCGCGCCAGTCGTGGCCGGCGCTGACCACCGCCAAGCAGGCCACCGAAGACATCGCCAAGCAGGCCGCGCGCCTGTTGATCGCCGCGCTGCGCAGCGATGCCAACAACCCCACGCCACCGCGCAATCGCGGCTTCACCCCGCAACTGGTGGTGCGCGGCTCGACCGCGCCACCACGCCCGCGTGCCGCCACACCTTCGAATACGGAACCGAATCCGACATGACCGCCGCTGCAACGCTGCCCTGCGCAGAAGACACCTTGATGTTCAAAGAAGCGGCACAAACCGCCGACGTGGTTGCCGCGCAACACGCGCACAACGAGGCGACGGTCGCGAAGCTGGCCGCGGAACTGCGCGCCAACCCACCGCCGTTCGTCGCCACCTGCGCGCGCGGCAGCTCCGACCATGCCTGCACCTACGCCAAGTATCTGTTCGAGACGCAACTGGGCTTCGTCACCGCATCGTTGTCGCCGTCGGTCGGTTCGGTGTATGCGGCGAAGCAACGCTTGCGCGGTGCGCTGTATCTGACCATTTCGCAATCGGGCAAGAGTCCCGACCTGCTGCGCAATGCCGAAGCCGCGCGCGAAGCCGGCGCGCGCGTGGTCGCGCTGGTCAACGTGGAGGATTCGCCGCTGGCGCAACTGGCCGATACCGTGCTGCCACTGTGCGCGGGGCCGGAAAAAAGCGTGGCCGCGACCAAGAGCTACCTCGCTTCGCTGGCGGCGATCCTGCAACTGGCCGCGCACTGGAATGATGGCGCGCCGTTGCGCGATGCGCTGGGCGCGCTGCCCGGAGGTTTGCGCACGGCATGGCAAGCCGACTGGTCGGCGCTGACCGATGGCCTGGCCGATGCGCACAACCTGTTCGTGCTCGGTCGCGGCCTGGGCCTGGCCGCCGCGCAGGAAGCGGCGCTGAAGTTCAAGGAAACCTGCGGCCTGCACGCCGAGGCGTATTCTTCGGCCGAAGTGAAACACGGGCCGATGGCGTTGGTTGGGCCGGGCTTCCCGGTACTGGCCTTCGCCCAGCCGGACGAAACCGGCGCCGGCACCCGCGCCGTGGCAGAAGAATTCCGCCACCGTGGCGCGCAGGTGTGGCTGACGGGCGAAGGCGGCGATCTGCCGCTGACTGCACCACCGCACCCGGCCTGCACGCCATTGCTGACCGTGCAAAGTTTTTATCGCGCGATCAATGCATTGGCGCTGCGCCGCGGGCACAATCCCGACGTGCCGCCGCATCTGAACAAAGTGACCGAGACGGTGTAACCCGGCGAATTCCCCATGCCCCTCCAGACCCTGACCAACGCCACGATCCTGACCGACGACGGCTTTCGCGACAACGCCGCGTTGCTGATCGAAGACGGCAAGATTCTCGACATCGTCGATGCCGCCACCGCGCAACATGCCGGCGATATCCGCGACCTGCACGGCGCATACCTGCTGCCAGGCTTCATCGACGCCCAGGTCAATGGCGGCGGCGGCGCGCTGCTCAACAACACGCCCACCGTCGAGGCGCTGCGCACGATGATGCGTGGCCACCGCCAGTTCGGCACCACCGGCATGCTGCCCACGCTGATCAGCGACGACGTGGAGGTGATGGCAAAAGCCATTGCCGCCGTGCGCGCCGCGATCGCCGAAGGCGTGCCCGGCATCCTCGGCATCCATCTGGAAGGCCCGTATCTGGCCGCCGCGCGCAAGGGCACGCACAACCCGGCCAAGTTCCGCGTGCCGGACACGCGCGAGATCGAACTTGCCGCCTCGCTGGACAACGGCGTGACCTTGCTGACGCTGGCTCCGGAGCAGGTGCCGCTGGACACCATCCGCGCCTTCGTCGAACGCGGCGTGATAGTGGCTGCCGGCCATACCGCCGGCAATTACGAACAAACCCGCGCCGGCCTCGACGCCGGCATCCGCGGCTTCACCCACTTGTACAACGCAATGACGCCGTTGCAGGGCCGCGAACCGGGCGTGGTGGGTGCGGCACTGGAAGACCGCGATGCCTGGTGCGGCGTGATCGTCGATGGCGTGCACGTGCACCCGGCCAGCCTGCGCATGGCGCTGGCCGCCAAGCCGCGCGGCAAGGTCTATCTGGTCACCGACGCGATGCCGATGGTCGGCGCGGACAGTCCCGGCTTCGATCTGTATGGCGAAACCATCACCGCCGTCGATGGCGTGGTGCGCAACGCCGCCGGTTCGCTGGCCGGCTCGGCGCTGGACATGGCCAGCGCGGTGCGCAACAGCGTGCGCCTGCTCGGCCTGCCGCTCGAAGAAGCCGCGCGCATGGCGGCGCTGTACCCGGCGCAATTCCTCGGCATCAGTGACGTGCGCGGCCGCATCGCGCCGGGTTTGCAGGCCGACCTGGTGGCGTTGAGCCGGGATGAGTTGCAGGTGGTGGGGACGTGGATTGGCGGGAAGCCGTGATTCACCTCCGTTGACGCCCTGCGCGGCCTCGCCGTGGCGGCAATGCTGCTGGTCAACAATCCCGGCGATTGGGGCCATGTGGCGGCTTGGCGCATCGGCTACGCCGGCTGGATGACGCTGCGCTTCGGCCCGTATCTGCCATCGTTGGCGTTCGCAATGTCGTATGTGCTGCCGTGGTGGTGCATCGTGCATGCGATGGACAAGCGCGGCTGGCATTTGAAGATCTGAAGTCTCGACGAATCACGGATTTCTTCTCCGCCTCGCGTTAAAAGACCATCCATGCCCGCAACCATGAGACCTGCGATGAAACTGCGTCCCCTGATCTTGTGCTGTGCGACAACCCTGCTGGCGGCCTGTGGCGGCAATGGCAGCGCGCAGGCCAGGGACGAACCGCAGGCGGCAAAACCGACCGAAAGCCGCGGCGCGTTCACGGCATGGAAGGACGCGCCGCCCGCAGCCACGCCGCTGCCGCAATTCGTCGCGCAGGAAGTCGCCCGTTTCGAAGAACCCTGGGCGATGGCCTTCCTGCCCGATGGTCGCTTGCTGGTCACCGAGAAAAAGGGCCGGCTGAAGCTGCACGACGTCGCCGCGAACAAGACCAGCGAGATCTCTGGCGTGCCGGAAGTCGCCTATGGCGGTCAAGGCGGTTTCGGCGACGTGGCCCTGCACCCGCAATTCGCCGACAACCATCTGGTCTATCTCAGCTATGCCGAACCCGGCGACGGCGACACCCGCGGTGCGGCGGTGGCGCGGGCGAAGCTGGAACTGGCAAGCGACGGCAACGGCGGCCGCCTGCAAGACCTGCAAGTGATCTGGCGACAATCGCCCAAGGTCACTGGCGACGGCCACTACGGCCACCGCATCCTGTTCGGCAGCGACGGCAAGCTGTGGATCAGTTCCAGCGAGCGGCAGAAGTTCGACCCGGCGCAGGACATGGCCAGCAATCTCGGCAAGATCGTGCGCTTGAACGACGACGGCAGCGTGCCGGCCGACAATCCCTTCTTCGAAAAAGGCGGCGTGACCGCGCAGATCTGGTCGCTGGGCCATCGCAACGTGCTGGGCATGGCCTTCGACGCCGCCGGCCGGTTGTGGGAGGTGGAAATGGGTCCGCGCGGCGGCGATGAGTTGAACCGGGTCGAACGTGGCGCGAACTACGGTTATCCCATCGTTTCCAACGGCGACCATTACAGCGGCCTGCCGATCCCCGACCACGACACACGCCCGGAATTCAATGCGCCGGAAGCGTGGTGGAATCCGGTGATCTCGCCGTCCAGCCTGCTGATCTACACCGGCGACCTGTTCCCGGACTTCAAGGGCAACGGCCTCATCGGCGGCCTGTCGTCGCAATCGCTGGTACGCATCGGCTTCGACGGCAACAACGCGCGCGAAACCGGCCGCTACGACATGGGCGCGCGCATTCGCGCGGTCGTGCAAGGCCCGGACGGCGCGATCTGGCTGTTGCAGGATGGCAGCGACGCGAAGTTGTTGAAGCTGGTGCCGCCGACGTCGTGACGGAATCCGGCACGGTGGGCACGCCGTGTCTGCGCGCTACGCCTTGCGCGCCGCCGCAATCGCCGCAATCCGCGCCTTGCGCAGGGCATCGCCGATCTGCGGGCCGCGCAGGCCCTGCATTGCCGGATCCTTCGCATCCACCGACCGGGCCGCAGCCAGCAGGCGTTGCAGTTCGCGGCCTTGCGGGTAGTCGCTGTCCTCGCTGCCCAGGCGACCGCGCTTGTCGGCTTCGCAGACTTGCGCCAGTTGCGCGATGCGTTGCGGCTTGCGCATGGCATCGCAGCGCGAAAGCAATTCAAACACCGTGGCATCGCGCAGTTCGGCCAGGCGATGCACGTTGAGGTGTTCGCGACAGGCGATCATCGCCAGTTCGCGGTGTTCGGCCGGGATTTTCAGGCGCTCGCACAGGGCAGCCAGGGGTTGCAGGCCGCGTTGTTCATGCATCAAGTGGCGCGGCCATTCTTCCCTTGGCGTCAGCGCCTTGCCCAGGTCATGGGTCAGTGCGGCAAAGCCGACCAGGTCATCGTTTGGCGCGATTCTCGCAGCCATGTCGCTGACCAGTTGCTGATGCAGGCCGGTGTCGATTTCCGGGTGGAACTCGGCGCGTTGCGGCACGCCATACAGCGCATCGACTTCCGGCAGCACGGCAGCCAGCGCGTGGACGTCGCGCAAGGTGGCGAGAAAAGCCGACGGTTTCGGTGAGCGCAAGGCCTTGCGCAATTCCTGCCACACGCGCTCGGGCACCAGCGCGTCGAGTTCGCCGGAAGCGGCAATCTGCCGCATCAGTTGCACGGTTTCTTCCGCCACGGTGAAACCCAGCGACGCGAAGCGGGCCATGAAGCGCGCCGCACGCAGCACGCGCAGGGGATCTTCGACAAAGGCCGGGGAAACGTGGCGCAACACGCGTGCTTCCAGATCGCGCGCGCCGCCGCACGGGTCGATCAACGCGCCATCGGCATCCTGCGCGATTGCATTGACGGTGAAGTCGCGGCGTTGCAGGTCTTCTTCCAGCGTCACCGACGGGTCGGCATCGACGACGAAGCCGCGATAGCCGCGCCCGCTCTTGCGCTCGGTGCGCGCCAGCGCGTGTTCCTCGCCGGTATGCGGATGCAGGAACACCGGGAAATCACGACCCACCGGCTTGAAACCCTGCGCCAGCATCTGCTCCGGCGTGGCGCCGACCACCACCCAATCGCGATCCCCGGCCGGCAGACCGAGCAACTGATCGCGCACCGCGCCGCCGACGAGAAAAGTTCGCATGCGCCCATGATGCCCGATGTATCGCCTTGCCGCAGGCACGGGGCGTCGCGCAACGCCGATCCCGGCTTTCCATGGCGCTAAAATGGCGACGATGAACGCCGCCGTCCTGTCCCAGCCGCAAGCCCTTCCCGATCCTGTGCCGCACCGCGCTGCGCGCGATCGCACCCGTCACGAAAACAACAAGCTGGCCAAGCGCCTGCGCCGACAGGTAGGCCAGGCCATTGCCGATTACGGCATGATCGAGGACGGCGACAAGATCATGGTCTGCCTGTCCGGCGGCAAGGACAGCTACACGCTGCTGGACATCCTGCTGCAACTGCGGAAGAAGGCGCCGGTGCGCTTCGAACTGGTCGCGGTGAACCTGGACCAGAAGCAGCCCGGCTTCCCGGGGCACGTGCTGCCCGATTACCTGCGCGATCTCGGCGTGGATTTCCACATCATCGAACAGGACACCTATTCGGTGGTCACCCGCGTGGTGCCCGAAGGCAAGACCCTGTGTTCGCTGTGCTCGCGCCTGCGCCGTGGCGCGTTGTATTCCCATGCCGAAGCCAACGGCTTCACCAAGATCGCGCTGGGCCACCACTGCGACGACATGGTGGCGACGTTCTTCATGAACCTGTTCCACCACGCCAAGCTGTCCGGCATGCCGCCGAAGCTGCTCAGCGACGATGGCAGGCATGTGGTCATCCGCCCGCTGGCCTACGTGCGCGAGAGCGACATCGTCGAATACGCCGAGGCGAAACGATTCCCGATCATTCCCTGCAACCTGTGCGGCAGCCAGGAGAACCTGCAACGCAAGCAGGTCGGTCTGATGCTGAATCAATGGGAAAGGGAAAGCCCCGGCCGCGTCGAGCAGATTTCCCGCGCGCTGGCCGATATCCACCCCTCGCAACTGGCCGACCCGAAGCTGTTCGATTTCCTGTCGCTGGGGCATCGCGACGGCGCGTTGCGGGCGGATGCGCACGGGTGGCTCAGTGGCGAGGCGGCCGTGGCTCCGGGCGATGCCGAAGCCTGATGTTGCGGCACGCTTTCCGTCGTCACCCCCGCTTCCCGTCGTCATTCCCGTTCCTTGCCCGTCGTGACCGGACATCCGTCCGTTGAAAGACCCCGTGCAGGTGGGAACGACGGGCAAAAACGAATCCCTATCACCCCTCACGAATCATCCATCCAGAATCCCGAATGTTCTTCAAGAATCTCACCCTGTTCCGCTTCCCAGCCTCGCTCGATTTCTCGCAACTCGACGAATTGCTGCCCGAGGCCGCGCTCAAGCCGGTTGGCCCGCTGGAACTGTCCTCGCGCGGCTTCGTCTCCCCGTTTGGCCGTTCTGAAGCGGGCCGCGACGAGCCGGCGCTGTCGCACCGCATCGGCGACGCCATCTGGCTGAGCGTCGGCGGCGAGGACCGCATCCTGCCGTCGGCGGTGGTCAACGACCTGCTGGCGAAGAAGCTGGCCGAGATCGAGGAGAAGGAAGGCCGCCGCCCCGGCGGACGCACGCGCAAGCGCCTGAAGGAAGACCTGGTGCACGAATTGCTGCCGCGCGCCTTCGTCAAGCCCTCGCGCACCGATGCGCTGATCGACCTGGAACACGGCTTCGTCGCCGTCGATGCCTCGTCGAAGAAAACCGGCGAAACGGTGGTATCTGAAATCCGCCGCGCGCTGGGCAGTTTTCCGGCCTTGCCGCTGAATGCCGAAGTCGCGCCGCGCAACGTGCTGACCGGCTGGATTGCCGGCGAACCGCTGCCCGATGGCCTGTCGCTGGGCGACGAATGCGAACTGAAGGACGCGCTGGACGGCGGCGCCGTGGTCAAGTGCCAGCGCCAGGAATTGCAGAGCGACGAAATCGCCAAGCACCTGGAAGCCGGCAAACAGGTCACCCGTCTGGCGCTGGTGCTGGACGATCACGTCTCCTTCGTGCTGGGCGAGGACCTGACCGTGCGCAAGCTGAAATTCCTCGAAGGCGCCGTCGATCAACTCGAAAACAGCGAGCGCGACGACCTGCGCGCCGAACTCGACGCCCGCTTCGCGCTGATGAGCGCCGAGGTCAAGCGCCTGTTCGCGGTGCTGGAGAACGCGCTGAAGCTGAGCAAGGCGGATTGATCCATCCCCTCATTCGCGTCGCATGCGGATGAGGGGAACAAGCACGAATCACTCGGCCACATACAAGGTGTTGAACACGAACCTGTAGGTGCCCTGCGTCTGCCCGCGCCATTGCGGGCGGAAGCCGTACAGATAGACCTTGCCCTGGCCGTATTCGACCGCCAGCGCCGCGTCCTTGCCCTGGATGGCCTGCGGCCCTTTCAGCATGCCCGACAGCAGCGGGCTTTCGTCGACCGGATAGCGCGCCAGCACGCTGCCCTTGAAGCCATCCTTCGTCACGAACGCCGGGCCGTTCTCGAACATGCCGGTCAGCTGCACCGGCAGGCCGGCGGTGGCGGCATCGGCCTGCACTTCCAGCCTGAGCAAAGCACCGGAGCAGAAAAACTGGTCAGGCTTCAATCCGGCCAACACGTTGCCGACCGGCAGATCGAACAGTTCGATCGCCGCATCGGCTGTCTTGTTGAAGGCCAGCAGCGTGCCGCCATCGGCGACGAACTGCTTCAACGCCGCCACGCCTTTCTCGCCGATGCCGCCGGCGTATTGCGCCGGCACCACGTCCGCCGACAAGCCTTCCAGCAGCGATTTCTTCGCGCTGGTGCCGCGCTCGCCCATGTCCGGCAGGATCAGCACGTCGAACTTCGACTTCAGGCCGCCGGCCTGCATGTCCTTGTCGTAAATGCTGACCGGCGCGTAGTGGTATTGCTCCAGCAGCCAGCGGGTCCAGCCCTCGTCAATGTTGGAACCCCATTGACGGTACAGGCCGACGCGCGCGCGGCGCATCGCCACCGCCGCGGGCACCGCCTGCGCCACCACGTCAACGCCCAGGTCGGTGGCGATCTTCTGCATCGCCTCGCGCGCGATGCCGGTCAGCACGAAGGCGTCGGCTTCCTCGCCATTGACGGTATGCACCGGCGCTTGCGCGATGCCCAGCTTCGCGCCCTGTTCCAGCGCCAGGTTGACCGCCGCATGGCTGGCGTTGACCTGGCGGCTCAGCACGAAGGCATCGCCCTGGCCGCTGATACCGCCCGGATGCACGGCCTTGTCCACCCTGACCAGCGATGCGGACAAGTCCGCCGGCAATGGCACGGTGACCGCTTCGGCCCGTACGCCGAATTGCAGCGGCAAGGTCCAGCCGGTGGTGTCGTAAGGCAGTTCCGCCGCATTGCCACCCTTGCCGGTCAGCACTGCTTCCGGGTAGGTCTGCCGCTCGAACAATTCCTGCACCAGGCCGGCGAAGGGCTGGTTCATCGGGATCACCCACGAACCGGCCGGCCAGATCTTGCCGCCCAGCGTGATGGCCGTCTTCGCCTGCGACACCTCGATTTCCTGCAATACCAGTTTCTGCGCCAGCAGCGCGGCGGTGGCCGCATCTGCCTGCCCGGCCGGGATCACCCATGCGTACGGATCGCCGCCATTGCTGAAGCGGGCGATGGTTTCGCGCCCGGCCATGTAGCGGTTGAACAGGATCTGCTCGCGGTACTTCACCGCCGTTTCCAGCGTGGAAAGCGACGCGGTCATCATGTAATCGACCGAATCCTTCAAGCGCCACAATCCGCCCTTCCACGGATCGGGATACATCACCAGCGCCTTCAGGTCGCGATAGCCTTCCGGGAATTCGTCGGTGGAGTAGATCCGCGGCGTGGCCGAGTCGTGTGCGGTTTCGGTGAAGTAGGAAATGGTGTGGCGAAACACCTGGGTATAGTCCATGAAACCCGGATACCAGTTGTCGAAGCGCGCCTCGGCGATCGCGCCGGGTTTTCCCTCCAGCGCGAAACGCGAAATCATGTTGACGCCGATCTGGCTGGTGCCCTGGCGGATGCGCGCGTTGATGTTGCTGGAAATCGGATCGGCGAACGGCGGCATCCAGATGCGCGCGGGGAACGGCGCGACCTGATGCTGCGAATACCAGATCGCCGGCGAAATCTCCTGCTCGGCCTGCGCCACCGCCCGGCTTTCGATCATGTTGAGCATGTAGCCGTCGCGGTTGTTGTCGTGGCCCACGTATTCCTGGTACAGCCACGGCAATATCGGATCGCGGCCCGCCGCCACACGCCAGCGGCCGCTGGCGTCTTTCTGCGCGCGCGCCGGGCCGGCCTCGGGATCGGCATGTTCGCGATACCACTTGACCACCATGTCCTGGCCGTCCGGGTTCAGCGTGGGCCACAGCACCAGCACCACGTTGTCGAGGATGGCCTTCGCTTCCGCATCTTCGGGATTGGACAGCAGGCGATAGGCCAGCGCGATCGGCAACTGGTGGTCGGCGACTTCGCTGGCATGCATGCCGCCGTCGATGTGCACGATGATCCTGGCATCGGCGGCCAGTTGCCTCGCCTGTTCCGGCGTCAGCGAACGCGAATCGGCCAGTTGCTTCGACACCCGCTTCCAGTGATCGAAGCGCGCCAGGTTTTCCGGCGAGGAGATCACCGCGTATTCGTAGGTGCGCCCCTGCGTGGTCTTGCCGGCGCTGAACATCTTCATCCGTTCCGGCATGGCGTCGGCCAGCGCGTGGAAATACTTCAGCGAATCCTCGTAGTCGGCCAGGTAATAGTCGTCGCCTGGATCGTGCCCCAGCACCGAGCGCGGGCTGGGCGCCTGCGCCAGCGCGGACAGCGACGGCAGGCCGAACAGCAGCGCCAGCGCCGACGCGCGCAAGGCGCGGCCGGTGGAACGGAACATCGGCTCGTGTTGCAAGGACATGGGGGTCTCCGGACGGGTCGGGCAAGCCGCGGGGAGGGCGCGCCGCGGCACGCCCACCCCGCGCGAGGGGCAGGGATCAGAAGTGGTATTCGAGGTTCACGCCGATGGTCCGCGGCCGGATGCTGGTCGCGAAATAGTACGGTGCCGTTGACGAATGCGTGTACTGGTTCAGCGCCACCTCGTTGGTCAGGTTGCTGCCGTAGAGGTACAGCGCCCAGCGGTCGTCGCCGCTCTCCACGCCGGCGCGCACCCCCACGGTGCTGTATGAAGGGCGGTAGATCGTGTAGGTGCCGCGCAGCAGCGAGTAGCTGCCGCCGACGTAGCTGTAGTCCGCGCGCAGCATGCCATCCAGGCTGGCGGAGACCGGGAACCGGTAGGACGCGGCGAGCATCCCGCTGGTGCGCGGCGTGTTCGGAATGCGGTCGCCCTTGCGTCCGGTGCTGCTGACCACGTCACTGATCTGGTCCTCGGTCAGCTTGGCGTCCACGTAGTTGAAGTTGGCCGAGAAGTCGAACCCCGCGAGCGGGCGCCAGATCGCTTCCAGTTCCACCCCGCGCATGCGCGCGGCGCCGGCGTTGGAGAGGAACGAAAAAGCACCGTTCAGGGTCTGCCCGCTGACCTGCATGTTGTCCCAGTCGATCTGGTAGAGCGCGGCATTGAGCAGCAGCGAGCGGTCGAACCAGGCGCTCTTGGCGCCGACCTCGTAGTTCCACAGCGAATCCGCGTCGTAGGCGGTCAGCGACTCGTCCAGGCCGATGACCTGGTTGGCGCCGCCGGGACGGAAGCCGTCGGCGACAGTGGCGTAGAGCATCACCTCGTCGTTCAGGCCGTAGTCCAGGGTCAGCTTCTTCAGCCAGCCGTCCGCGCTGGCGTCAACCGTGGTATGGGGCTTGGCGTTGGCGCCGATCATCTCCCAGGCGATGTCGGTCAAGCCCGACACGGTCTTGTCGTAGTCGTAGTAGCGCAGGCCGGCGGTGACGTTCAGGCGCTCGGTCGCATGCCAGGTCGCCTCGCCGAACACCGCCTTCTGCTCCAGCTTGTCCCAGATATGGCGGCGGTAGAACAGCTCCCACGGGGTGATGATCTGGCCGGTGCCGGCGTCGGCGTAGGCGTCCTCGCTGACCACGTAGTTGTCGCGGTTCTGGCTGAACACGCCGACCGTCCAGTCGAGCACGTCGCTGTCGGCCGAGGTCAGCCGGACCTCGACGGTGCGGTCGCGGGTGATGCCGTCGTGGATCAGTGCCGCCGGGACCTCGCTGTTCACCTGGTCGTACCACGACTGCAACTGATCGGACGAACAGGTGTCGCCGTAGTAGTCCGCGCAATCGGATTCGGTCAGATAGGACTGGATGTAGTAGCTGTCGTCGCTGGTGTAGGTGGACTTGCGGCGCTGGTAGGAGGCGTTGGCGTTCAGGCTCGCCCAACCCAGGTCCCAGGCCAGGTTCATCGACGAAATCTGGTTGTCCTCGGTGTACGGCGCCAGGATCTGCGACAGCGAGACGTAGTCGCCCGCGGCCGGGTTCCATTCCGAGGAATAGGCGTGGGTCTTGCCGGTAGTGTGGCTCAGGTCCAGGGTGACCGCCTCGTTCGGGGTCAGCCGCAACTGCAGGCGGCCGCCCTTGGCGTCGATCGCGTTGACGTTGTCCCTGCCCAGGTAGGCGTTGTCGACGTAGCCACCGGTCTCGCGGTTGTACGCCGTCAGCCTGGCGGCCAGCACGTCCTTGGCGATCGGCACGTTCAGCATCAGCTCTTCCGAATGCGAAGGGTCGCCGCCGCTGGTGACCTCGTAGCCGCCGCGGAACGCACCTTCGAGTTCCTGGCCGGGCTTGTTGTACAGGATCCGGATCGCGCCCCCCATCGAGCTGGCGCCGTACAGCGTGCCCTGCGGTCCGCGCAGCACCTCGATCCGGTCCACGTCGAACAGGTCCAGGTCGGCCGAACGCCCGCCGGCGTTGCTGCTGGTGCCGACCGAACCGGCGATCGGGGTTTCGTCGTAGTAAACGCCGACGGTCGCCTCGCCGGCGGAGTTGATCCCGCGCAGGTTGATGCGGCTGGCGCCGGGACCGCTGTACTGCACGCGCAAACCCGGCACCTGCGCGGCGAAATCCTTGATGTCAACGGCGCCGATCTCGTCCAGCGTTTCCGCAGTGACGCTGCTGATCGCCATCGGGGTTTTCTCGATCAGGGTGGCGCGCCGGGAGGCGGTCACCTTGATGCTGTCCAGCGTGGTGGGCTTGTCCGTGGCATTGGCTGCCTGCTGAGGCGTGTCATCGTTGCCGCTTGCCGCGGCGTCTGCGGCCATCAGCGTTGCCGGCAATGGTGCCAACAAGCCGGCCAACCACAGGCTGGCGTAAAGTCGGGTGTGTCTGTGCCGCGTGCGGGCGGGTTCGACGGCATCGGTGGGATGTCTGTGCATGGGTCTGGTTCCGGCTGACTGGAGGACGCGCGTTCCATCTGCTCTCTGCTGCTCCTTCGGCAAGCCCCTTCCGCATGCCGCCCGGCGCTGCGCTTGGCCGGACCAATATGCATATACATGTCATTTTAGGCATAGACAATATGCCGCAATGCATCATGTCGGGGCACAAGCATCGCCGCGCTGGTGCAACCGAATCGGAACGGTGCATCCGCTGCTTGCAGGAAGTGATGCGCGATGTCGGTGAAGCATGCGCAAGGCCGGAATCCGGCGGGTTCTGCAATCGGCGCAGCCACGGCGCACGCATGGCCGGCTGCACCATTGCAGTGCCGATCCGGATAAACATTCCCTGACGTTCGTCGCCTTGCGCGGCTCAATCGCCGCTGTGCGGTGTGTTTCCCGGCGCGAAACCGGCAACCAGGTCGTAGGAATCGCCGACGAACACCTGGCGCACCCAGGTCACCGGTTGTTCGCCGCGCCAGGTCTGGCGGTCGATCACCAGGCAGGCCGTGCCCGGTGCAACCTGCAGCAAATGCGCTTGCTGCTCGTCGGCGTTGATCGCACTGATCCGGTGTTGCGCGCGTGTCCACGAAACATGCTGCAACAGCCAGCTTCCCGGTGCGGAGCCAGCGAATTCCTGATTGGCCGGCATCAGCAATGGATTGACCACGCGGTCTTCCAGTGCGAACGGCACGTCGTCGGCCAGATGCAGGCTTTGCAGGGCAAGCAGACGGCCATCTTCGGCCAGTTCGACTTCGTGCGACAGGCGCATGCGCGGCTTCCGAGTGCGCCGCGACAGCAACTGGAAACGGTAGCGATGGCCGCGCTTGGCGACCTCGATGGGAATGTCGGGAATGTCCAGCGCCACCTGCTCGATATGCGGATGCGGCCGCGCGACGAAGGTACCGGCGCGACGGCGGCGCTCGATGACGCCGGCCCCAGCCAGCAGGGTCAGTACCTTGTTGACCGTCATTCGCGAGCAGCCGTATTCGGCCATCAGTTCGTGCTCGAACGGAATGCGGTGGCCCGGTGGCCACTGTCCGCTGCGGATCCGGCCCTCGATGTCGCTGCGGATCCGCTGGTTGAGGGTGGTCGGCTTCGGATTCAAACGGTTTTTCCCGGTTCAGTCGTTGACGATGCGCGCCAGCATGCGATCAAAGCATTCGGTGAGCGCCTCGCGGGCGACGTGCCGGCCGGCGGCGACAAGCTGACGGCCATCGCGCCAGACCGACTTTACCGCGCCGCCACGTGCGGCGAACAGCCAACCGTCAAGCAGCCGGTCGCCGTGACGGTGCAACAGCGCCGGGTGCCGGGTGTCCAGTTCGACCAGATCGGCCGCTGCACCGGTCTGCAGGCCTGCGGTCACTCCCAGCGCCTGCGCGCCGCCGGTCAGCGCGCCGTCGAACAGGCTGCGGCCGGTGCCGGTGCTGGCTGCGGCCAGCACGTTGCGGCTGCGCAGATGCAGGCGCTGGCCGTATTCGAGCAGGCGCAGTTCCTCGGCCGCGTCGATCAGCACGTTGGAGTCCGATCCCATGCCGAAACGGCCGCCGGCCTGCAGGTAATCGCGCATCGGGAACAGGCCGTCACCCAGGTTGGCTTCGGTGATCGGGCACAGGCCGGCGACCGCGCCGCTGGCGGCGAGCGCGCGCAGTTCGCCGTCGTCAACGTGGGTCGCGTGCACCAGGCACCAGCGCGCATCGACCGGTGCGTTCTCCAGCAGCCATTGCACCGGGCGCTGGCCGCTCCAGGCCAGGCAGGCATCGACTTCGCGCGTCTGCTCGGCAATGTGGACATGGATGGGGCCATCGACCAGTGCCGGCAGCACGGCCAATTCTTCCGGCACGACTGCGCGCAGGCTGTGCGGGGCGATGCCGAGCACCGCACCGGGCACATCGGCCAGCAATGCGCTGCAACGCTGCATCAGCGCGGCGAAATCGTCTAAGCCATGGATGAAGCGTCGCTGCGCCGGCTCCGGCGACAAGCCGCCGAAACCGGCGTGCGCGTAGAACACCGGCAACAAGGTCAAACCGATGCCCGTGGCTTGCGCCGCGGCGGCGATGCGTGCGGCCATTTCCGCCGGATTTGCGTAGGCGCGGCCATCAGGCGCGTGGTGCAGGTAATGGAATTCGCCGACGCGGGTGAAGCCGGATTCCAGCATCTCGGCATAGGCCATCGCGGCGACGGCTTCCATGTCGTCCGGACCCAGCCGGTCGAGAAAGCGGTACATCACTTCGCGCCAGCTCCAGAAACTGTCGCCGCCGGCGCTGCCGGCTTCGGCCAGCCCGGCCATGCCGCGCTGGAAGGCGTGGCTGTGCAGGTTCGGCAGGCCGGGCACGACGGTGCCGAGGCGGGTGTCGGCGGCGTGCGGCGTTGCGTCGGTTTCGAGGGCGGCGATGCGCCCATCGCGCACGCTCAAGCGCACACCGGCGTGCCAGCCGTTCAACAACAGCGCTTGTTCCAGCCAGAAAACGCGCTCGTGCATTTTTCTCTCCTGCCGCTGGACTGTATCCGATGAACCTGTTTATTGTATAGACAAATCAACCTGTCCCCTCCCCGGCGCAACGACAATGCCCTGCGACACGCTTTGGCACAACGCCCACCTTGTCACGCTGAACACCGATGGTGGCGCCGATGGCGAACTCGGCATCGTCCGCGACGGCGCGATCGCCGCGCGCGACGGGCGCATCGCCTGGGTCGGCCCGGCATCGGCCGTGCCTGCCGACATGCGCGCCGCCGATCAAATCGACTGCGGCGGGCGCTGGATCACCCCCGGCCTGATCGACTGCCACACCCATCTGGTCCATGCCGGCAACCGTTCCAACGAATTCGAGCAGCGCCTGCAAGGCGTCAGCTATGCCGACATCGCCCGTGCCGGCGGCGGCATCGTCTCCACCGTGCATGCCACCCGCGCCGCGTCGGAAGACGAGTTGATCGCACAGACCCTGCCACGCCTGGACGCGCTGCTGGCCGAAGGCGTGACCACGGTGGAAATCAAATCCGGCTACGGCCTGACCCTGCAAGACGAAAGCAAGCAACTGCGTGTGGCGCGGAAGCTGGGCGAACTGCGCGCAGTCAACGTGGCCGCGACTTTCCTGGGCGCGCATGCCGTGCCACCGGGCCGCGAGGCGCAGGATTACATCGACGAAGTCTGCAACGCGATGATCCCGGCGATCGCCGCCGAACAACTGGCCGAAGCGGTCGATGTGTTCTGCGAAAACATCGCATTCTCGCCGGCGCAGGCGCGACAGGTGTTCGAGGCCGCGCAACGGCATGGCCTGAAGTGCAAGATCCACGCCGAGCAGTTGAGCAACCAGCACGGCGCGGCGCTGGCCGCCAGCTTCGGTGCGTTGTCCGCCGACCATGTCGAACACCTTGACGCCGACGGCATCGCCGCGATGGCGCACGCCGGCACGGTCGCGGTGCTGCTGCCCGGCGCGTTCTACTTCACCCGCGACACCCTGGTGCCGCCGGTACGGAAACTGCGCGAAGCCGGCGTGCCGATCGCGCTGGCCACCGACTGCAACCCCGGCACCTCGCCGCTGACCAGTCCGCTGCTGGCGATGAACATGGGCGCGACCTTGTTCCGGCTGACCGTGGCCGAATGCATCGCCGGTTTCACCCGTGAAGCGGCGCGCGCGCTGGGCCGCCATCAATGCATCGGCCGGTTGCGCGCCGGTTTCGATTGCGACCTGGCGGTCTGGAACATCGACGCGCCGGCCGACCTGGTCTATCGCATCGGCTTCAATCCCCTCCATGCCCGCGTGCATCGCGGCATTTGCACGAGGCATAACGCATGAAAGAAGTGATTTTGCATCCCGGCGCCGTCACCCTCGCGCAATGGCGCGCCGTCATCGAAGGCGCACCGCTGGCGCTGGACCCGGCCGCGATGCCCGCCGTCGGGCGCAGCGCGCAAGCGGTCGCCGCCATCGTCGAACGCGGCGCGCCGGTGTATGGCATCAACACCGGTTTCGGCAAGCTCGCCAGCGTGCGCATCGAGCGCGACGACCTGGCCACGCTGCAACGGAACATCGTGCTCTCGCACGCGGCCGGCGTCGGTGAAGCGCTGCCGGTTTCGACGACGCGCCTGATGATGGCCCTGAAGCTGGCCAGCCTCGCGCAAGGCGCCTCCGGCATCGCGCCAGCCACGCTGCAATTGCTTGAAGCAATGCTGGCGCGCGACGTGATTCCGGTGGTGCCGGCGCAAGGCTCGGTCGGCGCATCCGGCGATCTTGCGCCGCTGGCGCATCTTTCCACCGTGCTGATCGGCATCGGCGAAGCGTGGTTCGACGGCGAACGCCTGACCGCCGCCGAGGCGCTGGCGCGCGCAGGCTTGAAACCGGTCGAACTCGGCGCGAAGGAAGGCTTGGCCCTGCTCAACGGCACGCAGTTCTCCACCGCCAATGCGCTGGCCGGTTTGTTCGCGATCGAGGACATGTTCCGCGCCGCGCTGGTGACCGGCGCGTTATCCACTGAAGCGGCGAAAGGTTCGGACACGCCGTTCGACCCGCGCATCCACGCGCTGCGCGGACAGCCGGGGCAGATCGTGGTTGCCGATGCGCTGCGCGGCTTGATGGCCGGCTCCGCGATTCGCGAATCGCATCGCGACAACGACGTGCGCGTGCAGGACCCGTACTGCCTGCGCTGCCAGCCGCAGGTGATGGGTGCGGCGCTGGACGTGATCCGCGCTGCAGCGCGCACGCTGGAAACCGAGGCCAATGGCGTTTCCGACAATCCGCTGGTTTTCGCCGACACGCAGGAGGCGCTGAGCGGCGGCAATTTCCACGCCGAGCCGGTGGCCTTCGCCGCGGACATGCTGGCGATGGCGCTGTGCGAAATCGGTTCGATCAGCGAACGCCGCATCGCGATGCTGGTGGATCCGGCGTTGTCCGGCTTGCCGGCATTCTTGACGCCGAAGCCGGGCTTGAATTCCGGCTTCATGATTCCGCAGGTCACGGCAGCCGCGCTGGTGTCGGAAAACAAGCAGCGCGCCTATCCGGCCAGCGTCGATTCGATCCCGACCTCGGCCAACCAGGAAGACCACGTCTCGATGGCCGCACATGGCGCGCGCCGGCTGGCGGCAATGGCCGAGAACGCGGTGCAGGTGGTGGCGATCGAATTGCTGGCCGCCGTGCAGGGCTGCGATTTCCACGCGCCGTTGCGCTCCAGCAACGCATTGGAAGCCGCGCGCGCCGCGTTGCGTGCGCAGGTGCCGACGTTGACCGATGACCGCTACTTCCACTCCGACATGCAGGCCGCCGCCGCCCTGGTGCGCTCCGGCGAATTGGTGCGCAGCGTTGGCATGGACTTGCCGGGGGCATGCGCATGAACGACTGGCTCGAACTGCATCGCGGAAATGCGCCGTTGATCGTCAGTTTTCCGCATACCGGCACCGATCTGGCCGACCGGGCCGATGCCTTCGTCTCGCCGTGGCTGGCGCGGCGCGATGCCGACTGGTACGTGCACCAGTTGTATGCCTTCGCCCGCGAACTCGGCGCAACCACGCTGCGCACCACGATTTCGCGCTCGCTGATCGACGTCAACCGCGACCCGTCCGGCGCGTCGCTGTATCCGGGCCAGAACACCACCGGCCTGTGCCCGACGATCACCTTCGACGACCAGCCGCTGTACCGCGATGGCGGCGCGCCGGACGAAGCCGAAATCGCGCGCCGCCGCGATGCGTGGTTCATTCCGTATCACGATGCGTTGGCGGCGGAGATCCTGCGTTTGCGCGAACGGCACCCGACCATCGTGGTCTATGACGCGCATTCGATCCGCTCGCATATCCCGCATCTGTTCGATGGCGAGTTGCCGCAATTCAACATCGGCAGCAACGACGACCGCAGTTGCGACAACGCGTTGACCGATGCGGTGGAGCGCGCCTGCCGCGCCAGCGGTTTGAGCACGGTGCGCAATGGGCGCTTCAAGGGCGGCTGGATCACGCGCCATCACGCCGATCCGGGCAATGGCGTGCACGGCATCCAGATGGAGCTCGGTTGCCGTGGCTACATCGACGAGCCGACCGAACCCACGCCCGACAACTGGCCGCCGCCGTGGAATGAGGAACGCGCCGCAGCGTTGCAGGCCGTGCTGCGCGAGATCCTTTCCCGTTGCCTCGATTTCGCAAGGAATTCCCCATGACCCGCCACGACCCCACCCGCCTCATCAAGGCCCCCACCGGCAGCACCCTCAGCGCGAAAAGCTGGCTGACCGAAGCGCCGCTGCGCATGCTGCAGAACAACCTGGACCCGGACGTGGCCGAGCGCCCGCAGGAACTGGTGGTCTATGGCGGCATCGGCCGTGCCGCGCGCGACTGGGAAAGCTTCGACAGGATCATCGAAACCCTGAAGCGCCTCGAAGACGATCAAACCCTGCTGGTGCAATCCGGCAAGCCGGTCGGCGTGTTCCGCACCCACGCCGACGCGCCGCGCGTGCTGATCGCCAATTCCAACCTAGTGCCGCATTGGGCAACATGGGAACACTTCAACGAACTCGACAGAAAGGGTTTGATGATGTACGGGCAGATGACCGCCGGCAGCTGGATCTACATCGGCAGCCAGGGCATCGTGCAGGGCACTTACGAAACCTTCGTCGAAATGGGCCGCCAGCATTACGGCGGCAGCCTGTGCGGCAAGTGGATCCTGACCGCCGGCCTCGGCGGCATGGGCGGCGCGCAGCCGTTGGCCGCGTCGCTGGCTGGGGCGTGTTCGCTGACCATCGAATGCCGGCAGAGCAGCATCGACTTCCGCCTGAAGACGCGCTATGTCGATGAGCAGGCAGACAATCTCGACGACGCACTGGCGCGCATCCAGAAATACTCGCAAGCCGGCGCAGCGAAGTCGATCGCCCTGCTCGGCAATGCCGCCGAAGTGCTGCCGGAACTGGTGCGCCGCGGCGTGCGCCCGGATGCGGTCACCGACCAGACCAGCGCGCATGATCCCGTGCACGGCTACCTGCCTGTCGGCTGGACGGTCGAACAATGGCTGGAAGAACAGCAAGCGAACCCGCAGAAAGTGCGCGATGCGGCGAAGCAGTCGATGCGTACGCACGTCGAAGCGATGCTCGCCTTCCACGCGCAGGGCATCCCGACCGTGGATTACGGCAACAACCTGCGGCAGATGGCGTTAGACGAAGGCTGCGCCAATGCCTTCGACTTCCCCGGTTTCGTGCCCGCCTATGTGCGTCCGCTGTTCTGTCGCGGCATCGGCCCGTTCCGCTGGGTGGCGCTGAGCGGCGACCCGGAAGACATCTACAGGACCGACGCCAAGGTGAAGGAACTGATCCCCGACGACCCGCACCTGCACCGCTGGCTGGACATGGCGCGCGAACGCATCGCCTTCCAGGGCCTGCCGGCGCGCATCTGCTGGGTCGGCCTGGGGCTGCGCCACAAGCTGGGCCTGGCCTTCAACGAGATGGTGCGCAAGGGCGAGTTGAAAGCACCGGTGGTGATCGGCCGCGACCATCTGGACAGCGGCAGCGTGGCGTCGCCGAACCGCGAAACCGAGGCGATGCGCGACGGCTCCGATGCGGTGTCCGACTGGCCGCTGCTCAACGCCCTGCTCAACACCGCCGGCGGCGCGACCTGGGTGTCGCTGCACCACGGCGGCGGCGTCGGCATGGGCTATTCGCAGCACAGCGGCGTGGTCATCGTCTGCGACGGCACGGAGGCGGCCGACAAACGCATCGCTCGCGTGTTGTGGAACGATCCGGCCACCGGGGTCATGCGCCACGCCGATGCCGGTTACGAGATCGCACTGGATTGCGCGCGCGAACAAGGACTGGACCTGCCCGGTATCCTTTGACGGATGCCCAGCCTGTTCCGCCGACTTGTTGCTCCCTCGCCGCGCACCATCGAGCGCGACAGCGTTTCGCTGACGCTGGCCAACGGCGACACGGTGCAGATCGCCCGCGTGCGCGATCCGCGCGCCAAGCGGATCAAGCTGAGCATCGACGAACGCGGCGCGCGCCTGACCCTGCCGCCGCGCGCCAGCTTGATCGCCGGCGAACGCTTCCTGCACCAGCACCGCGACTGGCTGGCGGCGCAACTGGCACGCCATGCCACGCCCGACGATCTGCCCGCCTTGCGGCGCGGCGAAACCACTGCGCTGCCATTGCGCGGCGAGTCGCTGCCGCTGCACTGGCACGAAGGCCGCTACACCCGGCTGGAACTCGACGGCGACGCACTGCATTTCCACGCCACCGCCCGTGCCGGCGACGCCGCGCTGCGCCGTGCCCTGCGCGACTTCTACGAATCGCAGGCCCGCGCCGACGTCGGCCGCTGGCTGCCGCGCTACCTGCCCTCGCTGCCGCGCGCGCCCCGGCAGATCCGCTTCAAGATGCCGTCATCGTTGTGGGGCTCGCTGGCCCCGGACGGCAGCGTGTCGCTGGATCTGTCGCTGGTGCTGGGCCGGCCGGCCGCGTTCGAATACGTGCTGGTCCACGAGCTGTGCCACCTGCTGCGCCGCGACCACTCGCCGGCGTTCTGGCAGGAAGTGGAACGGCGTTTTCCCGCATGGCGCGAGCAGCGCGACTATTTCCACGCCGAAGGGCGGAAGTTGAAGACCAGTCTGCGGGCCTTGCTTGTTCCACCCGGAGCGTAGCGCGCCACGAAAAAGCGGCCTTGCGGCCGCCTTTTCGCATCACCGGGATTTGAAGATCAAACCCCGACCGGGTTCGCCTTCTCCGGGTCGATCTTGTATTGCTTGATCGCGCGGGCCACGTCCTTGGCGGTCATCTTGCCTTCCTTCGCCAGCGCGGCGATGGCGGCGTGGGCGATGTAGTAGCGATCGACTTCGAAGAAGCGGCGCAGGTTGGCACGGGTGTCGCTGCGGCCGAAGCCGTCGGTGCCCAGCACGGTGTAGCTGGCCGGAACGAAGGCGCGGATCTGGTCGGCGAAGGCGCGCACGTAGTCGGTCGCGGCGATCACCGGGCCGTTGCGGTCTTCCAGCAGTTCGGTGACGTAGGCCTTGCGTTGCGGGGCTTCGGGATGCAGGCGGTTCCAGCGTTCGGCGTCGAAGCCGTCGCGGCGCAGTTCGTTGAAACTGGGGCAGGACCAGATATCGGCGCTGACGCCGAAGTCCTTGTCCAGCAGTTCCGCCGCGGCGATCGCCTCGCGCAGGATGGTGCCGCTGCCGAGCAGTTGCACGCGCAGCTCGCCCTTCTTCGGCTTGCCGGCGTCCTTCAGCAGGTACATGCCCTTGATGATGCCTTCCTCCGCACCCTTCGGCATTTCCGGGTGGGTGTAGTTCTCGTTCATCAGGGTGATGTAGTAGTACTCGTCCACCTGGTCCTGCAGCATGGCCTTCATGCCGTGCTGGAAGATCACCGTCACTTCATAACCGAAGGTCGGGTCGTAGCTGCGCACGTTGGGGATGCCGCCTGCAACTATTTGGCTGAAGCCGTCCTCGTGCTGCAGGCCCTCGCCATTGAGCGTGGTGCGCCCGGCGGTGCCGCCGAGCAGGAAGCCGCGCGTGCGCATGTCCGCCGCCTGCCAGGCGATGTCGCCGATACGCTGGAAGCCGAACATCGAGTAGTAGATGTAGAACGGCAGCATCGGCACGTCGCTGACCGAATAGCTGGTGCCGGCCGCCAGCCACGAGGCCATCGCGCCGGGTTCGCTGATGCCCTGCTGCAGCACCTGGCCGGCCTCGTCCTCGCGGTAGTACATCAACTGGTCCGAATCCACCGGCTTGTACTTCTGCCCGAACGGCGCGTAGATGCCGATCTGGCGGAACATGCCCTCCATGCCGAAGGTGCGCGCCTCGTCGGCGACGATCGGCACCAGCCGCGGGCCGACTTCCTTGTCGCGCAGGGCGATGTTGAGGCTCTGCACGAAGGCCATCGTGGTCGAATAGGTGCGCTCGCCGCTGTCCTTGAGCAAGCGCTCGTAGCTTTCCAGCTTGGGCACGTCGAACGACTTGCTGGCCTTGCGCCGGCGCTGCGGCAGGTAGCCGCCCAGCGCGGCGCGGCGCTCCTTCAGGTACTGCACTTCCGGCGAATCCTCGCCGGGGTGGTAGAACGGAACCTGTTCGGACTCTTCCAGTTGCTTGTCGGTCACCGGGATGTTGAAGCGGTCGCGGAAGTGGCGCACCGCGTCGTCGTCCAGCTTCTTGGTCTGATGGGTCGGGTTGAGCGATTCGCCGGAGGAACCCATGCCGTAGCCCTTGACCGTCTTGGCCAGGATCACGGTCGGCATGCCGGTGGTGTTGACCGCCTGGTGGTAGGCCGCATAGACCTTGTGCGGGTCGTGGCCGCCGCGGTTCAGGCGCCAGATGTCGTCGTCGGAAAGATTGGCGACCAGCGCGGCGGTTTCCGGGTATTTGCCGAAGAAATTGGCGCGGGTGTAGGCGCCGCCGAAGGCCTTGCAGTTCTGGTATTCGCCATCGACGGTTTCCATCATCAGCTTCTTCAGCACGCCGTCGGTGTCGCGCGCCAGCAGCGGATCCCAGTAGCTGCCCCACAGCAGCTTGATCACGTTCCAGCCGCCGCCGCGGAACACGCCTTCCAGTTCCTGCACGATCTTGCCGTTGCCGCGCACCGGGCCGTCGAGGCGCTGCAGGTTGCAGTTGACCACGAAGATCAGGTTGTCCAGGCCCTCGCGCCCGGCCAGCGAGATCGCGCCCAAGGTCTCGGGCTCGTCGCTCTCGCCGTCGCCGATGAAGCACCAGACCTTGCGGTCGGATTTCTCGATCAGACCGCGATGCTCCAGGTACTTCATGAACTGCGCCTGGTAGATCGCGCTCAGCGGCCCCAGGCCCATGCTGACCGTCGGCGTCTGCCAGAAATCCGGCATCAGCCACGGGTGCGGGTACGAGGAAATGCCCTTGCCATCGACTTCCATGCGGAAGTGGTTCAACTGGTCCTCGCTGATGCGGCCTTCGAGGAAGGCACGGGCATACACGCCGGGCGAGCTGTGGCCCTGGATGTAGAGCAGGTCGCCGGGGTGGTTTTCCGACGGCGCGCGCCAGAAGTGGTTGAAGCCCACGTCATAGAGCGTTGCGCTGGACGCGAACGAGGCGATGTGCCCGCCCAGGTCGCCGGGCTTGCGGTTGGCGCGGACCACGGTGGCCATCGCGTTCCAGCGGATGATCGAGCGGATGCGCCATTCCAGTTCGGCGTTGCCGGGCGACTTGGCTTCCAGTTGCGGCTGGATGGTGTTGACGTACTCGGTGGTCGGCGAAAACGGCAGGAACGCACCGGCGCGCCGTGTCACTTCGACCATGCCTTCCAGCAATTGATGCGCGCGTTGCGCGCCCTCGGCGTCGATCACCGCCTTGATCGACTCGACCCACTCGCGGGTTTCCGTCGGGTTGGGATCGTTCTGCAGCATTTCGTTCAACCAGTTCATCACCACTCCCATTCCGGCCCTGCGCCCACGTCGCCCTGCCGGCATGCGTCGTTTGTTGTTCGTGAGCGCTGGAAGTCTAGCGCAGCGCGGCGATTCCCGAATCCATACCAGATGGTATGGATGACGGAAGCGTGCGATCGGTTTGGCATTGGTCCGCCGTTTGCCGGCAGCAGCGCACGGCGGTTCGCCGAAGCCAGCGAAGCAGAGGCGCGCTGCGCTGGAAGAAAACCTACTTTTCCTTGCGCCAGTTCAACGAGCCGCGCGTTTCTATCGTGCTGGATTCGATTTCCACGTCGAAGCCCTTGCGCATCAGGTACTTCAGCGTAACCGCGCTGCCTTCGCCGACCATCGACACGCCGTAGCTGACGTACAGCTTGGGCGAGAGGTATTTGCCGATGCCGAACACGCTGCCGCCGAGGGTGCGCGATTCCAGCACGCCGGCGTCGTCCAGGCCGATCTTCGCGCCCAGTTGCGAAGCCAGCAGGCCGGCACCGGCCGACAGCGCCGAGTTGGCGGCGTTGATCTGCTGGCTTTCGCTGCTGCTGGCGGTGTTGAGCGAGCGGCCCAGCACCAGATAGGCCAGCGCTTCGGATTCGGGCAGTTCCGGGTCGGACCAGACCCGCGCGCGCGGCGCGGTGGCGCGGCCGGTGACGCTGATGCCGGCGGTGACGTCGGCACTGATGACTTCGCGTTCGGCGCGCAGGCTGATGTTGGGGTCGCCGATCGGGCTGTTGCTCCAGCTCAGCCGGCCCTGGGTGATCTGCAGTTTCTGGCCGTAGGCGGCGTAGCGGCCCTCCACCTCCAGTTGCCCGGTGCCGGCCATCGACTGGCCGGGGCGAGAACGCACGTTGAGCGTGCCGGACAGGCTGCCGTCCAGGCCGTAGCCCTTCAGCTTGACGGCATCACCCAGGGTCACCGCCAGGCCCAGATCCAGGCGCGAGCTGGGCGCGCGCTCGGGATCGGCCGGGTCCAGCACCACCACGTCTTCGGAGGCGGACACGCCGGTATCGAGTTTTTCGATGTCGATGCGCGCCGAGGGCACCACCACCTTGCCGCCGACGCGGATCGTGCCGCCGCCGATTTCCACCTGCAGGTCCGGCGCGGCGACGATGCGCAGTTCGGTGGTGTCGGCGATCAGGAAATTGTCGCCGCGCACGTTGAAATCCAGCGGCGCGTCGCCGTCCAGCCACGACAGGTCGCCATCGACCTGCAGGTAGCCGTCCCGGGTGGCTTCGCCGCCGGTGGAGGATTGCGAACCGAAACGCCCGCTGATCTTCGCGCTGCCATCGGCCAGTGCGGTCAGCGCGACTTCGCCGTCGGTCAGGGCGATGCCCAGCGACGGCAGTTCGCCGGTGAATTCGGTCAATCTGGCTTCGCCGTTGAGCAGCGGCTTGCCGCGCGTGCCGGTCAGGCTGATGTGGCCGGCCAGCACGCCCTTGGGCTGCACCAGGTCGGGCGAGAACAGCTCCAGCCAGAACAGCCGGGAGTTGTGGAAGTACAGGTCGCCCTTCAACAGCGAGAAATCATCCCAGCCGGTGGCGAAGGTCGCGTCAACATAGCCATCGCCCTTGAAGCCGGTGCCGAGGCGGCCCTTGATGTCCTGCGGGTCGAAGGTGGCGTCGAAGCTGAAGTGGTCGTAGCCGATCACTTCGCGGCGTGCGCCGCCGATGCGGACGCCGCCATCCAGCGACGCCAGGTGGAATTCGCCTTCCCAGGCGTTGCCACGCGGCTTGAAGCTGGCGTCCAGCGACACGTTGCCGTTCAAGCCGATGTCGCGGCCGCTGCTCTTCGGCAGCCACGGCTGGACCAGGGTCAGCGGCAAGGCGTCGGCATGCGCGTTGATGCCGTTGCGCGGCCAGTCGGCCTCCACGCACAGCATGCCGTTGCCGCCGCTTGCCGCAAGACAGGCGGGGCTCAGCGTGAAGGTCGTGCCGGCTTGCGAATACCGGGTGGCCTGCTGCAAGCGCCAGGCGTCGCCCTTGCCGGGCGTCAGTTGCAGGCTGTCCAGCGCGCCTTGCCAGTTCGCGCCGCGCTTGATCGCGCTGCCGGACAGCGCCAGCGCGATCATCGGGTTGCCGGCCCGTGCGTCCAGCCGCAGGTTCTCGACCGCGCCGCGCGCATCGACGCGCACGCTGTCCAGCGCCAGGCCGGCGACGATGCCGCTGCCGTTGACGGCCAGTTCGCCGCCATCGCCGCGCCACGGCAGGCGGCCGTGCAGGCTCAGGCGCTGCGCGGCGTAGTCCTGCCACTTCAGGCCATTGCCGTCGAGGTTGGCATCGATGTTCGGCGCATCGCGGGTGCCGCTGATTTTCAGCGTGCCGGCCAGGCTGCCGCCGGCACCGGGCAACAGGTCGGCCAGGTGCAGCGGTTGCAGTTGCGCGTCGATCGCCAGCGCCGCGCCGATCCTGCCTTTCGCATCGACCTTGCTGTCGCCCAGCCGCAATGCGATCTCGCCCTCGCCGTCATTGCCGTGCAGGGCGAACTTGCCGCTGGCGTCCAGCGCGCGCGCGCGCAGATGGCCGCGCAATTGCGGCACGTCCAGCGTGGCATCGAAGCCGGGCGTGGGCGCGGGCGTGGAAACAGGCGGGTTCGCGGTGGCCTCACGCGCCGCGCCTGCGCTTGCGAACTTGCCGGAAAGATCGCCCTTCCAGTCCGGCAGGAAATAACCGGGGTCGAAGCCATCGAGCGTGCCGTTGACCTTCCAGTCCAGCTTCGGCGACCAGCCGATGTCGCCGGTCACGCCCAGCTTGCCGCCGGGCGTCACCACCGCCAGTTTGTGCAGCGTCGCGCGTGCATCATCGCCGCGCGCATCGAAATCGACGGCGGCTTCCTGTCCGTCGCGTTGCAGGCTGGCCTTGCCGATCGCGGCCCAGGCCTTCAAGCGGCCGGCCACGCCCAGGTCGGCATCGCCGACGATGCTGCCGGCGGCGTTGTTGGCCGCATCGCCGCCCCAGCGCAACTGGCGCGCGTTGATCGCGAAGTTGAATTTCGGATCGGTTTCGTCGGCAAAGTCGGCGGTGCCGCGCAGCACCACGCGGCCATCGAGCAGGCGCAGCGCCAGCGGTTCCACCGTCAGCACCTTGTGGTCGTCGATGCGCACTTGCGAGGGTTCGATTTCGGCGACCAGCGTGCCCTGTTCGATGCGGCCTTGCAGCCTGGCCGTGCCCTGGTGGCCGTCGCCTTGCAGGTCGAAGGCCAGCGGCGCGTTGTCGCCGGCCACGCCGAACAGGCCCGGGTCCAGCGCCTCGGTCCTGCCGCGGAATTGCCAGTCGGGATTGCGCCGGCCCTTGACACTGGCGGTGATGCGCAACGGCGCCGGCGCATTGCCGGCGATGGCCAGCAACATGTCCGAAGCATTGCCCTTGGCCACCAGCCCCAGCCGCGCCGGCGTGCGCCCGCGCGGCGCGGGAAATACCGCCGTGGCGACCAGGTCGGTGCGGTAACGGCGCGACGGGCGGTATTCGCCGTGGGCGGTGAAGCGGCCCAGGTCGCTTTCGATGCGCAGTTTTTCCAGCTTGGCGTAGCCATCACCGATGTCGATGCCGCCGCGCGCGCTGGCGATGTCGATCAATTGTTCGCCCTGCTGGCTCAGCCGCAGGCCGTCGATGCGCAGGTCGTCGGCCTGTATCGCCAGCGGCAATTCGATCTGCGGCAGCACGTCATCCGGCCAGGTCGGCAGCTTGAACGGTTCGTCGCTTTTCGGCAGATCCAGCGTGGCATTGCGCAATTGCAGCGCGTCCAGGCGCAGGCGCTTGCCCAGCAGCGGGCGGATGTCCGGATCCAGATAGACGCGCTCGGCGGTGAAATGGATCTGGTCGAAATGGAATTCGACGCCGTTCAAGGTCAGCGGCCCGGCCAGCGGTCCCTCGATGCTTTTCCAGGTGAACGACGAGCCCGTTGGCAAGCGCGCCACCACCTGCGCCAGCAGCACGTTGCGCCCGGCCACGGTCTGCAACAGCCAATAAACGGCCACGAGAGACAACACGACCAGCGCGGCCGTGACGATGCCGCTGCGCCATGCCAGCGTGCGCAACCGCGCCTTGCGCTGCGCGCGCAGCTCGGCGATGCGCGCTTCGCGCTGCTCGGGAGTGATTTCGGCAGGCTTGCGGCTCATGCGGCGTACTCATGGCGTGAAGCGAAAGGCATTTGTCCGCAAAGTGCGCAAAAAGCGCAAAGGGCATGAACGGTTTTCCAACCAATGCCGCTCCTCTTTGCGTCCTTGGCGCCCTTTGCGGACCGGAACGCTTTTCCACGGACGGCTGCATGCACGCTCACAGCCCCACCCCGATGCTCAGGTACAACTGCACCGCCGAATCGGGGTTGTCCAGCCCGTGCGCAATGTCCACCCGCACCGGACCGATCGGCGAACGCCAGCGCGCACCGACGCCGACGCCGGTCTGGAAATCGGGCGTGTCGTCGAAGGCGCTGCCGGTATCGACGAACACCGCCATGCCGTAGGGCCCGGCGTTGAAGTAATGCTCGTATTCGACGCTGCCGGTGACGACGTGCTTGGCGCCCAGCGCATAGCCGTTGCTCAGGCGCGGGCCGACTTCGCGCCACGCGTAACCGCGCACGCTGCGGTCGCCGCCGGCGAAGAAGCGCAGGCTCGGCGGCATCGATACCAGGTCGTTGGTCCAGGTGGTGCCGACTTCGCCGCGCACCAGCAGCCGATCCACTTCACCCACGCCATGGTGCCATTGCACGCTGGTGCGCAGCTGGCCGAAGGTCGCATCCGAACCGGCGCCTTCGACGCCGGCGCGCAGCGATGCGGTGCCGACGAAACCCCGGCGCGGGAACAGGCGATTGTCAACATCGACGTATTGCGCGCTGATTTCGGGGTAGGTCAGGGTGGAATACTGGTAACCGCCGGTGGTGTCGTAGCGCCAGCGCTCGCGCAAGGTGTGCAGCGACACGTTGGCGGTCAGGTATTCGTTGATCTGGCCGCTGCGGCTGCCGACGAATTCGATGCGGCGGGTGTCGATGTAGTCGGTCTGTTCGTCGTACAGGGTCGCGCCGATGCCGTACCAGCCGTCCAGCCACTTGAACGCGGGGATGCGGTACAGCGTGCTCAACTGCTTGCGCTTCTGCGCGTAGTCGAGCATGGCAGACAACTTGTGTCCGCGCGAATTGACGTAACGCCGATCGAGACCGGCGCGCACGCCCGCGCCACTTTCGGTGCCGTAGCTCAGTCCGTAGGTGTAGATGCTGCGCTTGGCCAGGGTCAGGTTGACGTCGATCGGCACGCGGCCATCGACCGCGCTCTCGGGATCGGGCTGGATGTCGATGCCGCTGAAGTAATCCAGCCCGACCAGCGACTGGCGCAGCCGATCCAGTTTGCCCTGGTGGTAGTAGCTGCCTTCTTCCCAATACACCAGCCGATCCAGCAGGCCGGGGTTGAAGTAGTCCTGGTGGAATCGGGTCGGCCCCATGTTGTAGCGGATGCCGCTGACCCAGCCCAGCTCGATGTCGGCGGCGTGGTCGGCGCGGGTCACTTCGACCTTGCGTTCGAGGAAATCGGCGTCCAGATAACCGCGCTCGGCCAGGCGCTGCACGATGATCAGCTTGCTGGTTTCGTAGGTGGTGTGGTCGAACACCTCGCCTTTCGCCGGCTTGAACGCGGCCAGGTCCTGCTTCAGGTATTTGTCGTCGGCGCCCTCGCCCTCGATGCGCAGGTGCGAATGGCGCACGCGCACCGGCTCGCCCAGTTGCACGGTCACGGTGACGGTGATGTGGTCGTCGCGGCGGTCGTCCTCGCCGGCTGCGCCGCGCGGCGCATCGACGGTGATCGTCGGCGAGTAGTAGCCGAACGGCTCCAGCGCCTCGCGCGCCTCGGCTTGCGCTTCCTGCAGCAGGTATTCCAGCCGCGATTCGCCCAGGCGCTTGCCGATGGACTGGTTGAGCGTCAGCGCGGCCTGGATGTTCTCGACCATCAATTCGTCGTCGAGCCCCTTCACCTCCACCTTGTCCACCGTGCCGGCGGCGAACGCCGGCCCGGCAAGGCAAAGCAGGACGGCGGTGGCGTAAGGAAAAGGCAAGCGCATGCCATCAGCATAACGGGCAATCGCAAAATCGGGTTAACGCGGGGTGATGCGCCGGGCCGCTCGCACTTGTTTTTCCCCGACGACACTGCCGCTCAAAACGAGCCAGAGTGTGCTCGGCAGCGCCATACCACCACGCAAGGGTCAACCGGCCTGCAGTGCAAGCCGAAAACAGCGTTTGGCGGGTCACACTGCCAACCGGCCCGAACTTCAAATGACAAGACCCGTGCAAGCGGGCCTTGTGCATCGTGGACAATCAGGAAGTGCACCCAGCAGCATTTTCCAATGCTGCTAGGAACATGTGTGCAGCCTTTCGGACTTGGTGCCAATCATACTGCTTTAACAACACATCTTGATCAATGAAGCCATCCCTTATAGGCCAGCTATAGGTTTCAAGCATGGATGAAAGCTGCCTTTCCGCATCCACCGCATCGGCGCCTAGAACCACAGCGTGTTGCTCAACAAATTCTGGAACCATGATGTCATCAAAATATACCGATATCATTTCGTCCGGAGAGTTGAACGACGTAGGGATCACCCCATTCCATGCACGATCCTGGAAATCGGCATCTGAAAATGCCTGCACGATTGATCGCACATTCAACAGCCATGTGGGGAAGGGAATTGTCATTTCATCCTCACGGATTCATCTTCTTCAGTTCATCGTGCGGGATAAATTTGAAATCTTCTTTCGGGATATGCGCTTCTGGTGATTTCCCGGAAACCTCTTGCCCATTAACGTCGTAGTTCTTTCCATCCACCTGCCGCGTCACATACGGATTTTGCTGGGCAGGATTGGAGCTATTTGGATTACCAGGCATGCTCCTAACCTGATCATGTTTGTTTTCTGGGTTTCGGAACACCTCACCCCCCCCCTTCTTTGAGGGCGACTTGTCCCAGTTTCTGGGTATTCCGTCAGACCTAGATTTATTTCGGACAACCTCACCAACGACCTTCTGGAAAAAGTAGCGTGCAGCCGCCGCAAGTGACCCTTCTGCCGCTACTGCCGCACCACCATAAACAACCACCGCCATCTTGAGCGCCATGTCCGCCTTTTCAGGCGTCCAGTCGTATTGCATCCGGTATTGCGGATTGGTGTAAAACGCACCGCTTTCTCTACCGTCTGGATCAGTAAATTTGTACGGGTTGTTGTTGGCGTAGCAATACCGGCAGAAGTTCGTCACCGGCTTCTCATAAGCCGTCACCGCATCTGTCGAGACGAACACCCCCAGCGGGTCGTAATAGCGCTGCTGCATGTACACCATCCCCGTGGCCGGGTCCTCCACGTGCCCGGTGAACCCCGGTCCGGTGGTCTGGCTGCGGTTCAACAGTTGCCCGTACGGCTCGTACTCGCTGCTCTCCGCCAGCGCCTTGCTTTCGTCGGTGCGGGCAATCGGGCTGCCCAGGGCGTCGGTGTGGGTGTAGATCACCGTCACCGGCTCGGCCGCCGTGTTCGGCCGCTGCCGCTCGGCGATCAGTTGTCCGCCCAGGTGGA